>NZ_JBBOWX010000001.1:637500-946875 GCF_038007285.1 Sporosarcina sp. FSL K6-3457 | reverse complement strand
GGTCAAAATAAGCCGCAAACACCTGCACACTTGATAGACCATCAGCCATACTACTAAAATCTTCAATGCCAGGCTTCCACTGCCAATCCGCAAGCCATGCCGATAGCTCTACCTCAGGTTGAGCTGCACTCGGAGATTTTTTTTTGTCCTTAAAGTTCACACATCCTAAAACTATAACGAGTGAAATAACTACGCTTCCCATTACTATATTACGAACGAACGAACGCTTTCGTATTGCTATCTTCACTCAATCTCCTCCAGTTAAAATGTATCAATTACCCAATTCGTAGCATTATTGAATGCCTTTTTCAGTGTGCCGCCGACTTTTTGAAAACCATCAAGCGTATTACTCGATAAAACCTTTTCATCTCCATTATCTTCAATTGATTTAACAACAATATCATCGAATACACCATCATAAATATCATCTTTCTTATTTTGCTTATGATAAGATGCTCCAAGCCCTATACCACCTTTAGTAAGGCTGCTATCAATTTCTAAATCAGCAAATAGATAATCTCCATCGGTATTAGCACTTAACTTATTTCCTTGAACGACAATTTCAAAATCTCTTGTTTGCTTACTATTTATTTGATACTCACTCTCAGGTGTTCGTGCTCCTGCCATTGTTTGTTCATGTGTATAAACTGTTGCTTTATCAAATGCAATGTCTTCTATATTTTGTTCAACCTCACTCAGCTTGTATGTGCCGAGCTGCCTTACACCTTTTCCAAGTGGTTTTTCCTCTACAATAACTTTATTATTCTCAAGTACAACTCGAACAAATGTATTCTTCTTTTCATCATAACGGAGATAAATTGATTGCCTTCCAACAATATTACCAGACAGACTTGCCATCATTTTTATATCCTCATAATCAGCACTGTTTAGCAAATATAGCCTGCCTTCTTTAGCTGGAGGGGAGGTGAGCACAATTCGATTGTCCATAAATTCTGCAACTCCATCAATATTTCTCCACATTTTTGCACGTTTTTCATCCCCGAGCACAAACTCCATTTTTTCCGCGGTGTCTTTTTGAATTTTCATTAACAAATGATTCGTATACCAATACGGAGCAGGTTGAACTCTTGTTAAATTAATCAAATTTCCATCTTTCCCGTTATATGCATTACCTTCCAAGTTAAAATGAATATTGAAAGTTGCCTTAATTTGTTCATCATTCGCATTTGAAATTAGTTGATTTACCCCTCCATAAAGTGCATTGGCATGCATGATCATATATACCTCTGGTACAAATCCTAATTTTTCAGTATAAACATCCTTCATTAATTTATAATCTTCTTTAATTCTCTTTTCCATTTCATTTCTATTTTCTATAGGTACCATATTTTCATCTCTTATAAAATCCATTAAATAATGATTATAATATTCTATATGCTCCTTATTTTTTAGTTGGTTTTCATCTCTCACACCTATGTAATTTCCTTCATCATCAAAGGTATTTATGTAGGTAAGACGATAACCATTTGTCCCTAACTCCCAAAATCCTCCCTTAACCATTTCGAGCATTTCTTTTGGTTGCAAAAATTTCCCGTCGCCATTCCCCATTTTATTGGCATACGATAGAAAAGTTGCCTTATAATTATATTTCTTAAGGCTTGGGTGAACAAATATACTCGAATCATTCCGCCCATCTTCAAAAGAAAGAAAAAGCGCTTTTTCTGGTAAGGCTTTTCCTTTTGCATAAAAGTCAATAATATCTTGTTGTGATATCGTCTGATATCCCTGACTATGTAATGCTTTCAATTGCTTATCAATTTCCTTTTTAGAAATTCGCTTTGGCGTACCAGTGCGATCGATTCCAAAATAAGATAATGCAATAAAACCATTCTGATTAGTCCATTGGGTTTTATCTAGTTCTTCATATTTTTTAAAATCAACCAACGCAAAAAGCAGCAATGCACAAACACTAACGATAATCACCATTTGTATGATTGTTTTTATTATTTTGCTACGATTTTTCTTGCGATGATTAAGGACAGAACTTTTATTCCTGTTAAACATCTATGCCATCCTCATCCCTATCAATCCTTCATTGATTGCGATTCGAGAGCAATCGGATTCTTTTTTTGTTTTTTTGCCATCTTCTTGTTTTTCGCCTCTATATCCTGTGGTGTCTCTCTCGTCCCCCAAGTCGACTTCCAGAAAGTTACCCAGGCAACAGGCATTTGCCAAAGCAAAATAAATTCGTAGAATGCACAAAATACAAAGCCAAAAATCCATAACTTACTTTTCCTAAATAACAGATGAGCAACACTCATAAGTAATGCCATCAACAGCAAGCCCATCAGAAATGTAGTTGGGAATACATTATGAACAATTGGGACATAAAGCATATTGTAAAGAACAATAATTGGGGCGGCAATAGGGACAATCAAACCTACATAGAAAAACAGAGCCATAAAAGGTTCCTTTTTCCAAATAAAAGTACCAGCAATCAATGATTCGCGGAGCCAAGAACGCTTCCAACGCATTTGCTGTTTAAGAAAGAATCCCATATTCGAAGGGACAATTGTAGAGCATATGGCTGAATCTTGATAGCCTGTCCGATGCGTCTTTAATATAAAGTTGGTCATACTACGATCATCGCCAAACGTAGCTGGCTGTCCAAGGAACTTTTGGTTCAACCATGCATCCGTATGCTCAATAATCAGTTCCTTTCGATAGCATGATAATGGTCCTGACAAACAAGTAACACTATCAAAATAAGATTCTGCAGCCTTCATAATGCGAAATGCAATATAGTACCGGACAGTTTGTAGCTTGGTAATCATATTCGTATACTTATTTTCAACATCTGTACGTCCTGCAACTCCACCCATTTTGGGATCTTGAAAGGGTGGCACAAGATTTTTAATCGCATCAGGTTCTAAAAAACTATCCGAATCCACAAATACAACGAGATCATGCTTAGCCATTTCAACACCTTTTACTAAAGCGACTCGCTTTCCACCATTTTCCTTTAGAACATGCACTCTTAAGCGTTCTTTCGTTAAATAACGTTCTGCTTCCTTATGCACAAGTGCAACTACTTTTTCAATCTGTTCAACAGTTCCATCCGTCGATTGATCATCGACTACAATGACCTCAAACTTGTCAATTGGATAATCCTGATTCATACAACTTAATATCGTTCTGTGAATCCACTCTTCTTCATTAAAGCAAGGAATGATAATTGACACCCCAGGCGTAAAGTCAGGATTTATCCGTACTTCTCTATACAAGGCTCCAAATAAATAGCGTGTTAACAAAAAAGTAGCCGCAACAAGACTATAGAAATAGAGAACCTTATTATATTTAAAATAGATTACACTTTCTACACGCATCAGCATAACTAATGCGACAGCAATGAAGAGTAAACTACTCGCCATAAAAACTGAATAGCCCCAACGCTTCTTTTGGAAATAATCCGTAAGTGGTTTACTAAATTCAAATGCTATCATCTTCTTTGATTGGCCATTTTCCTTTTCAGAAAATATTCTCACTGCAACAGCTTCTAGCTTAACGAATGATTCAAATCCCTCTGGCATTGTTGCAGCAGGAATATCGAAATGCATTTTAACAGTATCTCCGACTTGAATAATCTTTGTATTATCCGACATTTCAACTAATAGGCCGGTTGTCGATATATCAACTGCTGTTGTCCTTAGACCTTCTCTCTTGCTAAAATCTTCTGGTATTATTAATACTTCAAAGTCTGCAACATATCTCAAACTAAGCATTTTCATTTTATTAATATAGTTAGGATCCTTGTCTTCCTCAGCAACTCGTCCATCTTTTATACCTCGACGATCTGCTGCGCCCCGAATATTTTCCGGGTCAGGTACATTCGATAATATCCTTCGATCCTCACGAGGAACCGTAAGAACTTCTTTAATCTTCTTTTTGCTTTTCTTAAACATAGTTGGTCGACATCCCCCTACTTAGAGACTCCAATAATAAAAACCGTTGTTTTCAAAATCTACTCTTCGATATAATCCTTTAATATCTATCATTATTTTTGTAGCATACAAGCTATACATTTTTTCAAAATCAGTCACACTTAAATCTACAAATTGTTCGTGAGGAACCGCCACGACTATAGCATTCATATCCTTTAATGAAGCTAGCTCAGATAATTCAATGCCATACTCCTGATAGACTTGTTCTTTATCCACCAACGGATCGACAATAAAAGGAGTGATACCATATTCCTCAAGCTCTTCGATAATATCCATCACTTTTGTATTACGAAAATCTGTACAATTCTCCTTAAAAGACAAGCCAAGTATGCCAATTCTCACATTTTTTGTTTCATGTTTTTTTTGAACTAATGTTTTCATAATATGCTGCGCCACATATTTCCCCATACCATCATTAACATGTCGACCTGCAAGCATAATCTTTGAATGATAGCCTGTATCCTCTGCCTTGAAAGTTAAATAGTATGGGTCAATCCCAATACAATGTCCACCAACTAGACCAGGTGTAAAATTTAAAAAGTTCCACTTCGTACCCGCGGCCTTCAATACTGCTTGTGTATCGATTCCCATATGATTAAAAAGCATGGATAGCTCATTCATAAACGCAATATTAATATCACGTTGTGCATTTTCAATTACTTTAGCTGCCTCAGCTACTTTAATACATTCGGCCTTGTATACACCCGCATCAATAATCAATTCATACACTTTGGCAACTACATCCCTAGTTTCCTCGTCAATGCCAGAAACAATTTTCACGATATTTTCAAGTGTATGCACTTTATCCCCCGGGTTAATGCGTTCTGGTGAGTAGCCTACTTTAAAATCAACTCCACACTTCAAACCAGACTCTTCTTCTAAGATAGGTATGCATATTTCTTCAGTAACGCCAGGATACACAGTCGATTCATAGACAACAATTGCACCTTTTGTTAGTTTTCTACCTACAGTCCGACTAGCATTTTGAACAAATTTAAGATTAGGGACATTTCCACTTTGAACAGGAGTAGGAACGGCTACAACAAAAAAATGAATACCTTCAAGCTTCTCCTCCTCTGAAGTAAAATCAATGGAACACTCTTTCACGACGGCATCTCCAACATCGCCTGTCACATCGATTCCCTGCTCATAATTAGCCACTTTCTCCTCATTCACATCAAAACCAATCACTTTTGCCTTCTTCGAAAAGGCTATAGCAACAGGTAATCCGACATAACCTAAGCCTACGACAGCAATTTTCTCTTGTTGATTAACAATCTCCCAGTACAATCCCTCTGTCATCCTATTCCACTCCATCGTCTAGTTTGTCTATCATTCGATCAGTTCCGACATTTTTACGAACTGATATCCTTTACTTGTCAATCCTTCTATCACCATCGGTAATGCCTCTATCGTATGTGTATCATCAAGAATATGGAGTAAAATAACACTTCCCGCTTTTGTCTTCTCCATTACTTTCCGTACGATATCTTCTGCTTTATTACGTACATCCCAATCCAAAACGGTTACATCATAGAGTGCAATTGCCGGATAGCCCGTAGCAGTTATAATTTTGGCAGCTTCTTCATTAATTTCTCCTGTTGCTGGTCTAAATAACATGGTAGGCTGTTGCTGTATAGCCACCGTCAACACTTCATGAGCTTTCACTAAATCCTCTTGTAATTCAAGCGGCTCCATTTGTGTAACAATTTTGTGACCATAAGAATGACTAGCTACTTCGTGCCCTTCTTTAAGGATGGCCCTTGCCAAGTTCGGGTTTCTTTCCACACCACTGCCTATAAGAAAAAATGTTGCTTTCAAATCATATTCGGCTAAAATATCTAATACTTTCGTAACTGTACGATCACTAGCCCAGTCATCAAAAGTCAGCGTAATCAATTTATCGTTTCTAGCTACATCATAAATAAGATTCGGCTGTATGTTTTCATAATCTAAATTAACCTTAATTGCATCAAAGCCTTTTATTTCATTTAAGGCCTTCATTTCATCACCATTCTCAAGCAACTTCTCAAGCGTAATAAACTTATAGCCTATATCCTCGGCAGCTTTAGAAAGATAAGCAATTGCTGGAATCACTTCCGGATTCAGATGCGTATTTAACGAAATGATTCCTCCTCTTGAGATATATTTTTCGATGTATTCTCCAATACTTTTTGCATCTTTCATATCCCAATCTTTTGGGTTAATATTATAGCTAATGACTGCATCCATACCCAACTGTGCTGTGACTAAACGAATATCGTCATTATATTCTCCTGATTTAGTTCGTATATAGCGTGGAGTTACTCCTGTTTCTTTTTTGATAATTTCATTACTCAAGTCAATTTCTTTATATATTTGCTCATAACTAAGTTCACTCATATCCAACTGATTTAATGTGTTATTCTCAATTTCATGCCCCCTAGAGAGAACCTCCTTGGCTATAGCTGGCTCTTCAGCTACCCTTATTCCCGGCAAAAAGAATGTAGCCTTAATTTCATACAAATCTAATTCATCTAATAGTAATTTCATTGTTTTTTCGTCCGCCATCCCATTAAAGGTTAAAGTTAACTCCCTATTCGTTGTCGGTACAGATAAAATCACTTCACTTTTCTCACCTGCATAGCGAACAATTGGCTCAGGTGCTGCCACTATTTCCTTACTATTTCCTTTAGAACCCTTCTCCCCCTCAAACAAACCGCATCCCGCTATACTTAAAAGAACTAAGAATAAAAAAAGAGCTTTACTTAATTTGAACTTCACATCGTTATCTTTAATCATCCTCGTACTCCTCACTTACATTTATAATCTTTACTTATCTTCTGTAGATAAGTAATAAGTCCGTTAATTCATCCGATTTTATTATAAAAGGATTTTTTCCTAGTTCCTCTATCCTGTTCCTAGTATAAAGAGCCTTTCTTATAGAACTCTTTACCTTCCCTTACAATTCTCTTACACTATTTTCATTACAGTAAGAAAAGGACTATACTAAATAAGTAGATAGTCCCTTTGAAGTCATGGTAGTTAATATCAACCATCCTTTACTCTCTTCCCCTCATTGATAAACCTCATAACTATTCCCACCATATTGCTTTGCTTCAAACATGGCCAAGTCTGCTTGATTAATCAGCATTTCGCGGTTGGTTGCTTGATCTGGATAAATACTAATGCCAATACTAGCACTTGCATCAATTTGATAAGATTGTAAGTCGAATAATCTATCAAATAAAGACATGATTAAATGAACTTGTTCCTCTAAGTTTTCCATATCTTCAAGGATCATGACAAATTCATCTCCACTTAGATGAAAAACTCGGTTTTTGAGAATAGGTAGATCTGCTAGGCGATTAGCTACTTCTTTCAAAAACAAATCACCGACTGCATGTCCATAAGTATCATTGATTGTTTTGAACTGATTGATATCTAAAAATAGAACAGCAAGCTTCGTACGCTTTTTCTTCACCCTCCCAATGTATGTCCCGATCGATAAATCTAACATTCTACGATTCGGTAAACCGGTCAGTTCGTTGTGGCAGGCGAGGTATTGCCATCTGCCATTATTTTTTTGGTCTGTAATGTCTACCGAAACAATCATAGATTGTGCCGGCTGATTCCCAGCATCCCCCAATGGAATAATGACCGTCTTAAGCCAATGCAACTCTCCATTTTTCGCCCGTTGACAAATTTCACCTGTCCATTTTTCTCCGGCACTCAGTATTCTTTGAATGTCATGATAAAATCCTTCAGAATGATAGCCTGAATTTAACACTTGGAAATCCTGCATATATAAATCTGCCAAGGAATATTTCAATGTATCGCGATAATTATCATTAATATGAATGATTTTTCCTTCATTATCCATTACTGCGAGCATCACAGATTGATTCAGTGCATATTTAATTAACTCTAGATCTATTGCAATCGGGTTCTGCCCTATATTCTCTTCAGTTTTATTAAAAAAGTAGTTGACCATTCAATTCCACCTCCTACTAGTATTTCCCACAGATTCAACACGCATATCCCTAGTATAAAGACCTCTTCTTATAGAACTCTTTACCGACTCTTACAATTCTCTTACAAAATTCAGTCTTCAAAACCGAGAGAAAAGGACTATCAGTTTAGACTGATAGTCCCTTCGAATAATTAGGTACTTTGAATGATACTGTTGTCCCTTTATTTACCGTACTGTCGATAGACAGCCCTGCACCATACAATTGCTTTAAACGCTGGTCTGTATTAAGTAAACCGATTCCTCTTTTTTGATCGGGTCGAAGGGTAAGAATTTGTCTTACTTTGCCTTCATCCATCCCAACGCCATCATCCTGAATCGTAATTTGTGTATACTCCTCTTTGGGAAGAATACGAATCACAATCGTACCTCCCTCTACACGTTGCAGCACACCATGTCTCACTGCATTTTCAATTAGTGTTTGGAGAGAAAGCGGCGGAATGTATAACACATCCGTTTCTTCCACTTCCCATATTACTTGTAGTCGTTCACCAAAACGTTCTTTTTCAATATACAAATAAGCATCCACTAATTTACGCTCGTGCTTCAAGGAGACGACTCGATTTAGATTTTTAGAATCAAAACTTTGTCTTAAATAGCAACCGAATTTATCTAATAGCATAGCCATTCGATTTGTATCTACTTCACTTAAAGAAATAATTGTATTCAAGGTGTTAAATAAAAAATGGGGCTGAATTTGTGCTTGTAGCCAGGCCGCCTCCATACGAAGGCGTTCACCAATTGAATCCTTTAAATTGGTTAATGCTTGAACTCGGACATTTAACTCTAATGCGTCAGCCGGTTTTGTCACGTAATCATTGGCTCCTGCAAGAAAACCAGTATAAATATCTTCCGATTGGCTACGTGCAGTCATAAGTAAAATAGGGAGTTCAGAAATCGAATACTTTTCTCGAATGGTGCGCGTCAATTCATAGCCAGACATATGGGGCATCATCACATCAGCAATAATTAAATCCCATTCCTTTGTGTTTAAACGAGCCAATGCTGCCTCGCCACTCGTTACTGTTTCAAGTTCATATTGTTCAGCCGCTAAAATAGTAGTCAGCACTTGCAAATTAATGGGATCATCGTCCACGGCTAAAATTCTAGGTTTATAAATACTATGCGTGTAGTGGAATGGATGCGAAAGCGATGGATTGTTGGCAGATAACCCTATTTTGTTGACATCAGGTGGTTCAACTTCTGTTAAGAGCTCCCCTTTCCCATTCGTCAATCGTTCACTACTCTTATTAGCAAGTGGTAATGTAAATGTAAATTGACTGCCTTCCCCTACAATTGACTCTACCTGTAGCGTGCCCCCATGCATTTCTACTAATTGGCGGCTAATATTCAGCCCAAGACCTAAGCCTCCACCAATGGCCGTCATACTAGAATCACCTTGCTCATAAGGCTCAAAAATTCGTTTCATCGTTTCTTGATCAATACCAACTCCTGTATCCTTGACATGAATATAGGCCAGCTCGCCTCGTACATCAGCATGAATGGTGATGATGCCATCATCCGAAAACTTCACTGCATTATGAAGAAGGTTGAATACTATTTGAATGAGTCGATTTTTATCAGCCATGACCTCTGGGTAATCATGTGGGATTTGTACGTCTAGTTGAATATCTTTATTTGCTGCCATAAATCTAAGCATGTCCACTACGCCTGAAGTAACGGTATGAATAGCAAGACTTTCTTTTTCTAGATGAATTTGATGTTCCTTTAGCCGTGTAATATCCAACAAATCATCTAATGTTCTCGACATATGACGACCAATCGTCACAACCAGTTCAATATTTTTTTCTCTCGTTAGTGGATCCACTCTATTTTGCAAAACCGACTGTGCAATATTAATAATACCGTGGAGCGGATTTCGTAGCTCATGAGATGTATTAGCAAGAAAATCATCTTTGCGTTTAATTTCATGTTGTAGCTTGATGGCAAGCTCCTTGTTTTGATCACTTACTTGAAAGAAACGTCCAAACAATAAGATTGATATTGACAAAAATACGACAAGCGCATCTATTGGGTAATAGGAGAGTTCGATTTGGCTGTTTACCACGAGAAATGGCCATAGGAAACTTGAGACCGTCCCTGCTGCTCCTAGTAATAAAATGACATTTTCCCGATTACCATTCTTTATCGGTTCCCATGTCATTTTCGCAATTATCATATATGAAAAAATCGCTACTATAAAAATGATAGGTTTCACAAAATGGATCATTTCGTAGGGTAGAAAGATGGTTAGTACAGACAACACGGCATACATGACGACCATTGACTGGAAAATCTTATTCGTTTTATCTTTACGAATACGAATAGAGTTTTGAAAAAATATCTTATTAATAAAAAGTAATATAAAGGCGGTTGTTCCGATATAAGTAATGACCAAAACTTTCTCTACCCAAACCTCATTCATCGGTAAGTACAATAACAGTAATCTGTCTTCTTCTAACAGGATTGAAATGGATTTACAAATTGCAGCAATTCCAAGATATAAAGATTCTATATGTTGACGTCGCCAAAAGTAGAGAATAAAGCCTAAGACAAAATGTAAAAATGTAACTGCAGCTACTAAGATTTGCATAGCCATAGATGTGAAGTGACGTCTTTCCAAAGCCACATTAAGTTGCGTTTCCACTGTGATCGGAGATAACGAAGTAAAAAGCCATATCATCCGGAATCCTGTGAGTACTAGCATAAATAAACAAAGGATGAAAATAATTTTTTTATTGGACAAAGCGATGCCCCTTTCGTAAGCAGGATTATAGTGTAAGCGTATGTACTAACTTATTAAGTATATAACAGAAAGGCTTACACTTCCCTTAAAGAAAAAAACTGTCTGGACACCGATCTTTCCGGCATCCAGACAGTCTTTTCTATACTTACTTTTCTTGCTTTGCATTGTAACAAACAAGAACAGATCCCGTTTTCGCTTCCCCGAAAATATGAAGCGGGGATGAACTTCCTTCAACATCCTTTTTAAAACGAATAGTGCGCTGTAGCAATTGTTCTTGCTCAGCAGTTCGGTTGATGTCATCTAATTGTAAATCTAAACGCCCCATATTAGAGGCAATTTCACCCGATAGCGCAACGCTACTCGGAATATAGATTTCAACTGATCCACTCATCGTCTTCGCTTCGATTTTCTCGGCTGCTGGATCTGTTGTTGTGACGACCACATGCCCATTCAGCGATTGTGCCTCTACATCTTTCACAGCACCGTCGATATACACACGACCATTCAGTGTCTCAGCTTCAATGCTGTTGCCCGTCACATTGTTTAATGCGATAGAACCATTAGCTGTTTCAAATTCGCCTTCTTTAAACGTCAATCCAACGATTTCAATTTTTCCATTCGCGGTCTTAATACGCACTGTTTCGGCTACTGCCTCTTTCATTTTGAAGGAGCCATTTAATAGGCGTGCAGAAATTCTTGCATAATCCTTTTTGGGAACGAATAATTCTACGTTCACTTGAACCATTTTCAGATCACTTGAAATTCTTAGTTTGCCTTCATCATTGACGAATAGCAATTTATCGAGAAAATCTTCTTTCGCCTTTTCTTCTGAGTCACCGGTATAGGTTTTCACCGTAAACTCTGCACGAATTTCATCCACCTCATCGTGATGGATTGTTACTTTACCATTGTCGATATCGATAATCACTTCATCAATACTACTGGCAGTTTTCGTCAGCGAATGATTGAATGTAATTGCATTGCCAAAAGGTGAATCGAAATCGAAGTCCTTCACTTTCTGGACAGCTGTTTGCATGAATTGCATGAAGCGGTCACCTACGTTAGAGAAATCCTTACGCAAATCGTCCAAAAACTCGTCCATAGAGGGCTCATTGTTTTCTTTTTTCTCAAATTCGAAGTCCTGTCCAGCAGATTGTTGTTGTTTTGTTTGTTCAGCAGGCTTTGTTTTCGATAATGTTACTTCCTCGGCTACTTGCTCCACCTCAACCGATTTTGTAGTCTGCTTGGATTGCCCCAGTGTTTCTAGAAGTGTTAGTGCTTCGTCTGTCGTGATCGTTCCGTTTTCTAGCATTGCTAAAATTCGTTGTCGTTCATTTTGCATCTTCGCGCCTCCTAGTAGTATCGTTATACGGATTGCTCCGTTTCGTTATCTATATATACGACTGGCATCCAAAAAGGTTTCATCAACTTGAGTTAGGCCTCCCGCGAATGTCACAAATTTTGAAGGGATTAAGGAAGGCAGTCTAAGTACGCGACGTCCTGTCGCAATGACTGCATACCCGCATCCTGCTGGCACAATTCAAAATTTGGACTCAATTACGCCAAGGCGTAATTGAGTAACATCATTCACTTATACTTTCGGCGGCTTCAATTGCTGTTGCCATGCGCTTACGGTCTCGTTCAAGAATTGGTTTTAAATAATAACCCGTATACGACTTGTCGTTCTCTGCTACTTTTTCAGGTGTGCCCGTTGCAATAATTTGTCCACCTTTGTCACCGCCCTCAGGTCCAAGGTCGATAATATGGTCAACGGTCTTAATGACGTCTAGATTATGTTCAATCACAAGGACTGTATTGCCCGAATCGACAAGTCTTTGCAGGACAATCAAAAGCTTGGAAATATCGTGTACATGCAAGCCCGTTGTCGGTTCATCGAGAATATAAAATGATTTACCATTCGAGCGTTTATGTAGCTCAGAAGCTAATTTCACACGTTGCGCTTCTCCACCCGATAAAGTTGTTGCGGGCTGCCCTAATTGGATATAGCCGAGCCCCACGTCAACGATGGTTTGTAGTTTCCGACTGATTTTAGGGATATTTTCAAAAAAGACGAGTGCATCTTCAACCGTCATTCCTAACACTTCAGATATGTTTTTGCCTTTATAATGCACTTCTAATGTTTCACGATTGTAGCGCTTGCCGTGACATACTTCACAAGGTACATAAACATCCGGTAAGAAATGCATTTCAATTTTAATAATGCCATCTCCGCGACAGGCTTCACAGCGTCCACCTTTGACGTTGAAGCTAAAACGTCCTTTTTTATAGCCCCGTACTTTTGCTTCATTAGTTGAAGCATAGACATCACGTACATCGTCAAACATGCTCGTATACGTTGCCGGATTCGATCTCGGTGTACGCCCGATTGGTGATTGGTCAATTTCAATAACCTTTTCTAGTTCTTCAATACCTATGACAGATTTATATTCACCTGGTTTCTGTTTAGAACGGTTCAATTTCTGAGCCAGAACTTTGTAAAGGACTTCATTAATAAGCGTGCTTTTACCTGACCCTGATACACCCGTAACTGCGATGAACTGCCCGAGCGGGATATCGACATTGACATTTTTTAAATTGTTCTCTGAAGCACCTTTAATGGAGATTTTTCGGCCATCTGCTTTCCGTCGTTCCACGGGTAGTGGAATGTATTTCTTGCCGCTTAAATATTGACCTGTTAACGATTTCGGGTCATTCATCACCTTATCTGGTGTGCCAGCTGACACGATTTCTCCACCTGCAACACCAGCCCCCGGTCCGATATCAATCAAATAATCAGCTGCCATCATTGTATCTTCATCATGCTCCACGACAATTAGCGTATTACCAATATCCCGCATGCTTTTCAATGTACCAATGAGTCGATCATTATCTCGTTGATGTAAGCCGATTGATGGTTCATCTAAAATATAGAGGACACCCGTGAGCCGCGAGCCGATTTGTGTGGCCAATCGAATTCGCTGTGCTTCACCACCCGACAATGTGCCTGATGCTCTTGATAATGTTAAATAATCGAGTCCAACATTAATAAGAAAACCAAGTCGCTCATCAATTTCACGTAAAATCAGCTTGGCAATTTGAGCATCTTTTTCGGACAACTGAAGGTTTTTGAAAAACTGATCCGCTTCGATAATCGATAATTCGGTGACCTTACCGATATGGACACCAGCTACTTTCACTGCAAGCGTTTCTTCCTTCAAACGATAGCCCGCACACGTCGGACAAGGACGCTGCGCCATATATTTCTCCATTTGCTCACGAATATAATCAGAAGACGTTTCTTTAAAGCGCCGTTCAATATTCGCTAAAACCCCTTCGAAATAAATATTGCTATCTCGCGTACCACCAAATTCGTTCGTATAACGAAAGCGAATTTTCTCATCTTGTGAGCCCTTTAATAGCTTGTCCAACTCATCCTCTGGCAATTCACTAACGGGTACATCCATCGAAATACCAAAATGATCAGCAACTGTTTTTAAAAGTTCTGGATAGTATTGTGAGCTAGTTGGTTCCCATGGCGCTATCGCATGCTCACGCAGCGACCGAGACCAATCCGGGATAATCAAATCTGGATCCACTTCCTGCTTCGACCCCAAACCATCACAATCCTGACAGGCACCGAATGGACTGTTAAAGGAAAACATTCGCGGCTCCAGTTCGCCTATTGAAAATCCACATAACGGACAAGCATGATGCTCACTAAATAACAGCTCTTCTCCGTCGATAACATCGATAAGAACAGTACCTTCCGCCAGACGTAACGCAGATTCAAGGGAGTCACTTAAACGCGCTGCAACATCTTCCTTCATCACAATACGGTCAATGACCACTTCGATGTTATGCTTTTTGTTTTTATTTAACTCAATATTGTCATCTAAGTCGATAATTTCACCATTTACTCGGATACGTACATATCCTTGCTTTTTAATATCCTCAATTAATTTCACATGGGTCCCTTTGCGGCCTGAAACGATAGGTGCCAGCACTTGAATACGGGAACGTTCTGGCAATTCCAACAGGCGATCGACCATTTGCTGAATCGTCTGGGATGAAATTTCCGTACCGTGGATTGGACAAATCGGCTTTCCTATACGCGCATATAGCAGACGCAAATAATCATAAATTTCTGTGACAGTCCCCACTGTCGAGCGTGGGTTACGACTAGTTGTTTTCTGGTCGATAGAAATGGCCGGAGATAGTCCTTCAATGACATCAACATCTGGCTTATCCATTTGCCCTAAAAACTGACGCGCATATGCTGACAATGATTCCACATATCTCCGCTGTCCCTCAGCATAAATGGTGTCAAATGCAAGAGAGGATTTCCCTGACCCTGACAAACCTGTCATCACGACGAGTTGGTCACGCGGAATGGTGACATCAATATTTTTTAGATTATGTGCTCTGGCACCTTGTATGACGATTTCATTATTTTTCATAAGCCCTCACCCTTCAACCTTAAGTTCCAAAATCGTATCCCTAAGTTCCGCAGCACGTTCGAAATCAAGCGCTTTTGCCGCTTCTTTCATCTCTTTTTCCAGCGTAGAGATTAGCGTTGTCTTCTCGTCCTTTGTCAGTTTCTTCCCTTTTGTCACCTTGTCAAAGTAAGAAACGACCTCTTCAGCTACTTGCGTTGCACGAATAACCTCACGAATTTCTTTTTTGATCGTCGTCGGTGTTACGCCATGTTTTTCATTGTAAGCCTGTTGAATAGCTCGACGTCGATCAGTTTCATCAATCGCCTTTGTCATCGAATCCGTCATGCGATCTGCGTACATGATGACATGACCATTGGAATTACGCGCCGCCCGACCAATTGTCTGGATCAAGGCGCGCTCAGAACGTAGGAATCCTTCTTTATCCGCATCCAAAATCGTCACAAGTGACACTTCTGGAATATCAATCCCTTCTCTCAGCAAGTTAATGCCGACAAGGACATCATAGGTGCCCATACGCAATTCGCGAATGATTTCGATACGTTCTAATGTCTTGATTTCAGAATGGAGATACTGTACTTTTATACCAATATCCTTCAAATAGTCGGTCAAATCTTCCGACATCTTCTTCGTCAACGTTGTAATAAGAACACGCTCATTTTTCTTCGTTCTTGCATTTATTTCATCGATTAAGTCATCAATTTGCCCTTCAATCGGACGAACGTCAATCGTCGGGTCAAGAAGCCCTGTCGGACGGATGATTTGCTCAATCATTTCGGGTGTATGCTCAATTTCATAAGGTCCTGGGGTTGCTGAAACGTAAATCGCTTCTTTGACATGCCCCTCGAACTCTGTAAATGTCAGCGGTCGATTATCAAGCGCTGAAGGCAAGCGAAAACCATGTTCAACAAGGACATTTTTTCGCGCTTGGTCACCATTAAACATACCCCTAATTTGCGGTAATGACACATGACTTTCATCGACTACAATTAGAAAATCGTCCGGGAAATAGTCAAGCAAGGTATACGGTGTGGCGCCGGCTGGACGCAATGTCAAGTGACGTGAATAGTTTTCAATACCTGAACAGAAGCCCATTTCTCGCATCATTTCGAGATCATAGCGCGTTCGTTGTTCGAGGCGCTGCGCTTCTAACAGTTTGTCGTTGCCACGTAATTCCTTTAACCGTTGTTCTAGTTCTGCTTCAATATTGTCAATGGCCTGGACCATTTTTTCTTCGCGTGTGACGAAGTGAGATGCTGGGAATATCGCGATGTGATCACGTTCTCCAAGAATTTCGCCTGTTAGTGCGTCCACTTCACGAATTCGATCGATTTCATCACCAAAAAATTCAATGCGCATACAGTGTTCGTCGCGAGAGGCGGGGAAGATTTCCACTACATCACCTCTGACACGGAAGGTCCCACGCGTAAAGCTAATATCATTCCTTTCATATTGAATGTCGACAAATTTACGCAATAATTCGTTGCGTCCAATTTCCATCCCTGTACGCAGTGAAACAACGAGTTCACGATATTCCTCAGGTGAACCAAGGCCATAAATACAAGAAACAGATGCCACAATTAAGACGTCATTACGTTCAAATAACGCAGATGTGGCAGAGTGCCGAAGCTTATCAATTTCATCATTGATGCTGGCATCTTTCTCAATAAATGTGTCCGTATGCGGCACATACGCTTCTGGTTGGTAGTAATCATAATAACTGACGAAGTATTCAACAGCATTGTCCGGAAAAAACTCTTTGAATTCACTATATAATTGGCCCGCTAACGTTTTGTTATGAGCAATGACGAGGGTCGGTTTATTAATTTCCTTCACGACATTGGATACTGTGAAGGTTTTTCCTGTTCCTGTCGCACCGAGTAGCGTTTGGTGTTTTTCGCCTTTGTCAAGTCCTTCTAATAATTTTGCGATTGCATACGGCTGATCGCCTTGTGGTGTATATGGGGCTTGCAAGTTAAATTTTCGAACCATAATGGTCATGCCCTCCCATTGAAGAATTACTTTTACTTTAGCACATTTTCTCATTTTATACGAATAAAAACGAACGTACGTTTTTTCAAACACAATAAAAAACGCCACATGTACAATTCCATGCGGCGTTCTCATTTTTTTCAATTTACTTCTTCTAATTTTAGGAGGCTTTCCGTATGTCGAAGAAATGCCTGTTCGTCACGACAATCCAGCGACAAGTCAATCAGTCCCATGAGCCGTTCCTTTGTTTGTTGTCGGTGAATATGGTTTAGGAATAGGTCCATGTAAATGTCATTCAATAGTTTTTCCGATTGGAGTGTAGAACTATTTTTTCCAACAGCTTTCAAAAACTCTGCATATGAATAATTATTTTCCATCTCACTCACCCCGATGCCTTTTATTTATTATATCTATTTTATGGGGTAAGTTGCAAGGGTTTTGGGAATATTCTATTTTTATTTCTAAAGGTGCCTGTCACTCAAACAATTTCGTTAGTTCAAACAAACACGTTTGTTTGAGTGATAGGCACCCCCGAATAACTTCTCCCCATCTGTCTCTTCCTCCAACATGACGAACTTAATGAAAGGCAACTGACCAATCGTTAAAAAAATCAACATGAACACCCCGTTAGCCACATCGCCAATGAGACCTGGATATTCCGCAAACCGCGTTAGCATATAGATATAATTGACAATCAACGCATGTAAAAAGAGCAGGGGAAAATAGACGAGCAGGGAGAGAGAAAACACCTTGCCGAATCGTTGTGTGTACAGATGATAGGAATTTACTAGGACATCCTTCATTTAGCTATCTCCCCCCTTTTCGGGGATTTCTAATCTTAGGAACGATGATTTCTTTAAAATAGGATTCACCATCTTTACATCCCTTCTCCATAAATGATTGCTTTATTCTAGTTTTGTCTATCATAATTTTATTACCGTGACGATCCGTTTCGAAATTATTTTTCGACTTTTTTAATTGTCTATCTATCGAACGATGGGATAATTTCATCAATTCCCTAATTTTCAACTTTGCATATAGGTTTAATTTAACAGGATTTTCTTTTAGTAGAACCATTACCGCTTCATAATGGGGCTTAAGGGCGGTTTCCCTTATCGCGTATTCATACATCACTGCACTATATTTATACGCTTCATCTTCTAGTTCATCTAAAAACGCTTGATCAAAATATCCTTTCTCATTCGTCACCGATAACTGCGCTTGACCAAGATCTTGAATACCATCCTTTAGTATTCTTTCAATCCCCAACGTTTTTTCGGTGGCTTCCAATATCTGTTGGATAGAAGATTCAATTCTTGAATCAGCATCGATAAGATTCTGTCTATATTTTGTTAAATACTTGATGGTTTCTTTGAAGTGAGTAGTATCTTTGTATGCTTGAGGGATTATCACAGTAATAGTGGCATCTATAATACTGTTATAATTTATTAATTTGAAGGCTGGCTCTTTAGCTTCCTCAAAAGGTAACACAGATCCATCTTGTCTCAACATTAAATAGCCGGTAATTCCTTTAAACCGTTGATCATATAACGTCAGAAAATAATAGTTATTCCCATCATAATAAGCAAAGGGCCACATCTTCCACTTTTCAAATAAACCTTTATGCTTCTTGATGTTTTCCACATGTCTTGGTGTTGGTTTCAAGTTAATCATCTTGCACCTCATTTAAAAATTGATGTGATCTTGCCCCATGTTTTCTTCGCTCCATCCGCTATCGCCTTCTCTTTTTTCTTGAGATCGGAAACAATTTCCTTACGGTTTCGAATAAGTTTATGAACCGAACTGGCAAGAACTAACACTCCATCTACAACCACCATACCGGCAGCAATTGGTTGTCCTCCTGGAATAAGTGCAACAAATGCTGCGGTGGCATTCTTAAGTTTATTTACATTGTCATACGTATCCTTATTTAACAAAAATACCTGTACAACATAATCGTTCACAGACATTTTTCAAAAAAGCTGCCCATTTTCCTTCTTCAATTCATTCATTCTAGTGATATAGTCATCTATCTTCTGTTGAATTCGGTCGGATTCATCAGTGACAAGTTTCCTTTTTTCCTCCCTCAAATCACTTATGATGGCTAAGTACTGTTCAGCGTGCTGTTCTATCCTATTGATCAATTCTTCTTCTACATTTTCATCAATCATTTCTTTTTTAGCGAGCAAACTTGCCGCCCCCAAAAGACGGCGTTTTTCTACTCCAACTACAGATTTAGCCACTTGCGCGTAATCTGAAGCCTCTGACTGTGCCATCGTAAGTGGCCATCCCCCAAGATTAGCCGAGGCATACTGAAGCGATACAATATCCATACCCGATGGTAGCCATATCTTTGTAATTTGAGACGTCATTTCATCAAGCGTATCGGCGGCGATATACGTTCCGTTTCCTGCTTCAGCTACTGCTTTTAGTTGCGATTCCGCCTGCTGATCCACTTGGAATCCAATGATATTTACGTGACGCTCAGGATTTCCGTCTGCAAACGCAAGTGCTTCCGCTACAGGATCACCGTCGCATGTTTCCGCCCCATCACTGACAATATAGACGGTAATATCGTCCAAAGTCGATTGATGATCTTCGCGAACCTGCTTGATTGCCCCCGCTAAAGGTGTCCATCCTTTCGCCAAGACCGCGTTGACTGCATCGTTAAATTCCGATTGATCATACTCTCCTAACGGATACACTTCATCAATCGTACCGCATGATAATTCTTTATCCGCCCGATTCTGTGTCCCGGCATGGCCGTAAACATAAAGCGATACAGCACTTTCAATTCCCATTGTTGACGCAAAACTTCTTACCGCACTTTTGGCTGTATCCATCTTTAATCTACCATTCGCATTCAATAACATACTCGAACTAGCATCTAGCAGTATGATTGCTTTTGATGGGGCGGCTTCCTGTTCCCCAGATTCCGTCTCTTCATATGGTTCAGGAAGAAGTGGTTCATCGAAATTTGGATGATAATTCAAAAGCCTTCCGACAGCATATTCATATTGCGGACTTCCCAAATAGTAAAGAAGCGAACTGAAAATGATGTCGGGATCACTTACTTCTGACGTCAACACTTCCATTTCTTCGAGGAACTGGCTCACAATATCATCAGGTACTGTCCTCCCCACCCACATCGATGTTTCCCTTTCTATAGAAAAATCTTGCGTCAATATCCCCGTTGGAATCTCCGCTAATTCTTCTGCGGTTTTCGCCTCTTTCACCTTTTCCAATTCACGGACGATAATAGAGGCTACCGACGGCTCTTCTATTTGTTCTTCTATTTGCTCCTCTATCTGATTTCCCTCAATCTGCGTTTCATCAGCCAAAACTTTTTCAGTTTCCATTTCTTCATTCTTGGTACATCCCGCCAATAAAACAGCGAGTGCTGCTAGAACTATGTAGTGCTTCATCAATCTGAACCTCCCTAATTACTTTTAGTTACACTCCCTTACACCCACAAGTGTTTTACCGAATTCACCTGATAATTGCTGATGGTCTGGTGCACATGTATAGCTTCCACTTGCTAGCTCCAGGATGTTCACAGACATTTACCAAATAACATTTCCTTTTTCCTTATGCAATTTTTCCATTCTATCAATATAGTCGGCTATTTTCTGTTCGATTCGGTCGACTTCATCATCAACAATTTGACTTTTTTCATTCTTCAAATCATCAATGATTGCCCAGTACTGTTCTTTATGTTGCTCTATCCTTGTGAATAATTCCTCTTTTACATTTTCATCAATCATTTCTTTTTTAACCAACAATTTTGCCGCTGACCTAAGACGTTGATATTCTACCTTTACTGTATTATCAGCCACACTTGCGTAACCTGAAACCTTTTCATGCGCCCCCAATTTGGGCCACATCCCAATATTAAGCGAAGAATATCTAAGCCCTAAAATGTCCAAACCGGATGGGAGCCATATCTCTGTAATTTGGGACGTCATTTCGTCTAGTGTATTAGCACCGATATACGTTCCGTTTCCTGCTTCAGCCACTGCTTTTAGTTGTGATTCCGCCTGTTGATCCACTTGGAATCCGATGATATTTACGTGGCGTTCGGGATTCCCGTCTGCAAATGCAAGTGCTTCTGCTACCGGATCACCGTCGCATGTTTCCGCACCGTCACTGACAATATAGACGGTAATATCGTCCAATGTCGATTGGTGATCTTCACGAACCTGCTTGATTGCCCCCGCTAAAGGTGTCCATCCTTTTGCCAAAACTGCGGCAACTGCATCATTAAATTTCGATTGATCATACTCGCCCAACGGATAGACTTCATCAATCGTACCGCATGATAACTGCTTATCCGACCGAGCCTGTGTCCCAGCATGGCCGTACACATAAAGCGATATAGCACTCTCATTTCCCATTGTTGCTGCAAAACTTCTTACCGCACTTTTTGCCGTATCCATCTTTAATCTACCATTTGCCTTTAACAACATACTCGAACTGGCATCCAGCAGTATGATTGCTTTCGATGGAACAGCCTCCTGTTCTGTATCTTCCGTTTCCTCATACGGTTCAGGAAGAAGTGGTTCATCGAATTCTGGATAATAATCCAAAAGCCTCCCGATAGCATATTCATATTGTGAATTCCCCAAGTAATGAAGGAACGAGCTGAAAATGATGTCAGGGTCGCTTACTTCTGATGTCAACACCTCCATTTCTTCAAGAAACTGTTCCTTAATCCTCTCAGGCACTTCCGCCCCTCCCCAATGCAGCGCACTTTCACTTTCTATCGAAAAATCTTGCGTCAATATCCCCGGTGGAATCTCCGCCAATTCTTCTGCAGTTTTTGCCACTTTCACCTTTGATAATTCCTGGACGATAATAGAGGCTTCCGACTGTTCTTCTATCTGCTCTTCTATTTGTTCTTCAATCTGCGTTTCATCAACCAAAGCCTCTTTAGTTTCCATTTCTTCATTCTTGGTACATCCCACCAATAAAACAGCGAGTGCTGCTAGAACTATGTAATGCTTCATTAATTCAAACCTCCTGGATACTTCCTTTTCAAATTTAGCTATTCGTTAGCAATCGGCAACGAAAGCCGGCGAATTAAAGGCAAAATCACAAAAACTTAACCGTTGCCAACCTCGTTCATTCCAAAAAAACACCAGATACTTATCTCCAGTTCCCATCTATTAATTGGAGACACTTTCATAATATATTCGATTAATTTCTTTTTTCATCTCATCATAATCACTATAAGATTCCGACATGAGTATTTTATACATATCATCTGCTTTATCAGCCATGTCCCAATAATATTTGTTACGCATATCCATCAATGTTGTTCGTTGTCCTGGGCTAATCTTTTCTCTATAGCTTAACTCAAAGAGCACATCTTGAATTTTGTAAGATTCATACCTATTCATTGATTTCCATGACTGATTATGTTGAACGACTCGATCACGTTCATCAAATTTATCACTAACCAATTTCCCTCTTTCTTCAGTCCACCAATTAAACCATTCTTCAGAACTTTGAAGTGTTTTATCAAATTCACTTTGAAGCTGTTTATGATCTTTTGCATTCGTATAGGTACCGCCTGCCGCTTCTGCTACGTCCTTCAACTGTTGCTGTTCCTTGCTTGCCACATCAAAGCCGATGATATGGACAACTGGTGCAATATTCGCGTCTTTTAAAAGGGCTGCTGCTTTAACTGGATCCCCACCACATGTTTCAACACCGTCACTGACGACATAAATCACATTTTGATTATTTTCCCCTTGATAGGGTTGTAAATCTTTCTGTGCTTCTTCGATTGCACTAGCTAACGGTGTCCAGCCAGCTGGGTTAAAGGCATCAAGTGCCGTCTTTAATTCGTTTTCGCCATACGGCTGGATTGGATAGACAAGTTCATTTGATGCACATGACAACGCTTTGTCTGCCGAAGTGCCCGTGCCCTGATGTCCATACACCCTTAGCCCGACATTTGCTTCTTTGGGTAGCTTTGATACAAACCCTTCAATTGCTTCTTTCGCAAGGTTCATTCGTGTCTTAGAACCAATCTTATTGGCCATGCTTCCACTTGCATCTAGCGCAATTATCACATTATACGAAGCTTTTTCAGGTTGGGTATTTCCCTCACCATCAGGCCCGCTAGTAATTCCATTTGAACTCAGAAGTGTCATGGGATCTTCATATTCCATCTTGAACAGAGAATAAAGAGTTTCCAATAACTTCACTAACTCTTCTTCGGTTGCATCTTCGGGCAAATCAGGAATTTGATTTATGATTGTATCCATATCACCGTCAGCAACATCGCCAGCCTCTGAGGCATATTCCCCTACGGGATACTCAACAACTTCCTGCAACGTCTGAGGAAGCGGTTTTGTTTCCAATATGAACTTTGTTTCTATCTTTTTATTTTCTGTTTCATCTACTACCACATCAACTAGATCAATTGTTTCTTTTGTTTCAATTGGTTCATTCTTCGGTTCACTATGATTTTCTTTTTCTTTTGTCGATTGACAACCTGCTATTATTAGAAATAATACGGCTAATAATGGTATCACTTTTCTTTTTGAATTCAGCATTTCCTCGACCTCATTTCCTCCGCAATGCGAATGCGTAGTAATATTGACCGTATACTTACCTATCTTTACTTCGTATACCATTAAAGTTACTTTCAAACCACTATGTTTAAAATAATAGACACATTTAGCTATTTGGTTCTCGTAACTTAAGAGTTCTATTAACTAGGTATATATCACCGATTACTAACAATGAATAGGTACAAGTTCTAGCGGAGATCCGAATATTCCGACATAACAAGATTCATAAATAAAAAAGGAACTGAGTCATTGAAGACATGTCCCCTTTTTAAATATTTGTATATCCAATCGGATTATCGAAATACTGTTTTTTGAATATGTTGGATTCTGTGTAACGTTACATACCGTTACTTAATTATTTTCCTGCCGGATTTTAGTCAAGTGATTCCTTCTCATTGCTGGTAATGCAAATCCAATCACAAACCCTGCTAGTGGAAACTTGCCCTCTAGGACGAGCCATTCAAACAGCATGACTGGGATGACAAGACCGTAGACAAGGATCATAATAAATAGGTAGGACCTACGCCATTTCTTCTCTTTCGCCAATATCATCCACGCCCCCTCCTTTCTCATTACCACCATTTATTTTTGTCCTGATTATCATTCTTGTTGTCCTTTTTCTCTTCAATACCTTCCGTATTTAATTCAAACTTCTTGTTAATATCTCGAAGCATTTGCCGATAATTTTTATCATTCATCCGCATCAACTGGGCATTGAACTGGTCTAGCATTTCATTTACACTAGTGAAATGTTGCAGCATCCTGCTGGACAAATAATGAAAGGCTTCTTCCCCAATATGATTGTTTTCTTTTAATACATCTAGCGCATAGCTAACATTTTTCATCTGTTCTGCATTGGCGTAACTCCAACTATTTGTAATATAAAGGACTTCCATCATTCTCGCCGAATGAATGTCATTTGCTTTTGCTGCGGCCTCTAGTCGCCATTCCTCCCATTCCGCCGCCATCTCCTGAGTTTTATTCAACTCATATTCTAGCTCTTCTTGACTTTTTACATCGCGATAAGTACCCTTTGCCGCGTTTGCAACATCCATAAGTTGCTTTTGGCCTTCGGAATCCACGTCAAATCCGATTACATGTAGGAGGGGTTCTATATTTGACTCTGCTATTTTCATAGCTGCTGCGACAGGGTCGCCGTCACATGTTTCTATTCCATCACTTACAAGGAATATAATATTTGTATTTTTTTCAGCGGCGTACTCGTCAAAATCCTCCTGCGCTGCTTCCAGCGCTAGGGCAATAGACGTCCAGCCCGTGGGTTCAAACTGTGTCAAGGCACGCGAAAAGTTGGTTTGGTTGTATGGTCCAAGTTCATAGGCTAACTCAGTCGTAGTACATGACATTTCTTTATGGGCTCCAGAGCCGCTTCCTTTGTGGCCATACACGCGAAGCGCAACATTTGCTCCATGCGGAAGTTTCTCCAAAAACTCACTGATGACCTCTTTCGCCACATCCATTTTCGTTTTCCCGTCCATTTCCCCTCTCATACTTCCGCTCGCGTCTAAAATTATTTCCACGTTAAAATAATCCCCATACGGATAGCTAGAATCATCAAATTCAGGTCCACCAAACGATATTTCATCCCAATTGTCTAAAATTTCAGCAGGCGATCGATATTCCTCAGCAAAATAACTGTACAAAACGTTATAATACGATGCCATCTTTTCTTTTTCGACCCCATCATCGAGCTTTGGAAATTGAAAAAGCTCGCTCATAATTGTATATGCATTCGCTTGGAAGTCCATTCCAGAGAAGGCCCCTTGTGGGTATGTAATAATATCATTTATCGTTTCAGGTGCCGGAGTAGCTTCCGCTAGTATAGATTGCGTATCGATTTCAACGACTACTTTTTCATCTTCATTCGTAATGGGTTCCTCAATTTCGCTTGCATGCCTTTGATATTGGCTGGGATCATAAGAACAGGCTGTCATTATGCTAACGGCAAGAATAACTGATACTAATACGCAAAGTTTTCTAAGCATGTGTAAGAAATCCCCCCTAACCCATTCCCAAATAGTTATGTAGTTTCTCTCCACGCTCTAAAAACATAGGTAAGGACGATTGTCTGAAAGGGAAGAATGAATAAAAGCAAAAAGATTTTTGACATCAACATCATGAAGTATACATCCGTAAATTGAAACAGTAACTGAATTAATAGTTGTTCCAAAATAAACTGAAAAACTGTCAAACCTAGGATAACAAGGGGTGCTTTAAAAATGTGTTTCTTGATGAATGACATCGATTTAATTAGTGCTATTTTAAGTGTGTTTTCCTTCCAATCTGCAATAAAATATGGAACAAAATAAAATAAGAACAATATAGCAAGTCCCGGAATGACATAGAATAAACTGCCTACTGTAACCAAAACAGCATAAATACAGGCAAATAAGTAAAATGGTATGATCTTTTCAAGTGTAAAAGACAGAGACTTTCGGAATGTCGACTCCTCCCCATCTGTCTCTTCCTCCAACATGACGAATTTAATGAAAGGCAACTGACCAATCGTTAAAAAAATCAACATGAACAGCCCGTTAGCCACATCGCCAATGAGACCAGGATATTCTGCAAAACGTGTTAGCATATAGATATAATTGACAATCAACGCATGCAAAAAAAGTAGCGGGAAATAGACGAGCAGGGAGAGAGAAAATACCTTGCCAAATCGTTGTGTGTACAGACGATAGGAACTCACAAGAACATCCTTCATTTAACTATCTCCCCCTTTTTCAGGATTTCTAATAATAGGAATGATGAGTTCTTCAAAATAGGCATCGCCATCCCTGTGCCTCTTCTCTATTAATGACTCCTTTATTCTATTTTTGTCTATCATAACTTTTTCACCGTAATAATCCGTTTCAAAAGCACTTTGCGATTTTTTTAATTGTTTATCAATCGAACGATGGGATAATTTCATCAAATCCTTAATTTTTAACTTCGCATATAAGTTTAATTTAACAGATTTTTCTTTAAATAGAGCCGTTACTGCTTCATAATGAGGCTTAAGAGCGGTTTCCCTTATTCCATATTCATACATCACTTCACTATATTTATATGATTCATCTCTTAATTCATCTAAAAGTGCCTGATCGAAATATCCTTTCTCATCCGTTACCGATTTCTGCGCATAACTAATTTCTTTGGCAGCATCCTTTAGTGTTTTTTCAATCCCCAATGTTTTTTCAGTGGCCTCCAATATCTGATGAATAGAAGATTCGATTCTTGGATCAGCATCGATAAGATTCTGTCTATATTTTGTTAAATACTTGATGGTTTCTTTGAAGTGAGAAGTATCTTTGTACGCCTGAGGGATTATCTCACTAATAGTTTGGGCTATAATACTGTTATAATTTATTAATTTGAAGGCTGGCTCTTTAGCTTCCTCAAAAGGTAACACAGATCCATCTTGTCCCAACATTAAATAGCCGGTGATTCCTTTAAAGCGTTGATCATACAGCGTCAGAAAATAATAGTTATTCCCATCATAATAAGCAAAGGGCCACATCTTCCACTTTTCAAATAAACCTTTATGCTTCTTGATGTTTTCCACATGTCTTGGTGTTGGTTTTAAGTTAATCATCTTGCACCTCATTTAAAAATTGATGTGATTTTGCCCCATGTTTTCTTCGCTCCATCCGCTATCGCCTTCCCTTTTTTCTTGAGATCAGCTACGATTTCCTTACGATTTCGAATAAGTTTATGAGCCGAACTGGCAAGAACTAACACTCCACCTACAACCACCATACCGGCAGCAATTGGTTGTCCTCCCGGAACAAGCGCGACAAATGCTGCTGTTCCTGTCAGAAGTTCCCCCGCATTCCCGGCTAAATCCCATCTTGTATTCCTCTTTTCTTCTGCCGTGGAGGCGTTCTTAAGTTTATTTACATTGTCATACGTATCCTTAACCGTAAATGGCAAGGTGATTGCAGAGACGATGGCATTTGCAGGTGTAAAGGTTTTCCCTGCCCTTACTAGGTCATCATACTTTTGTAGCGATGCGGCAACATCTCCAGCATCCTTTAATCTCTTTATATCAATAAATTCCTTATACGTGTCATACTTCCCTTTTAAATTTTTTGCACCTTTTACGAAATCATACACCTGCGCACCTGTTTCAAGAGTGGTGTCACCTTTGGTAAATGTTTTAAATCCTGAATAAATCATATTCTTTCCTGATTTACCAAAATCCTTAAGAGGATCGTAATCAATATCGTCTTGGTTTTTTAACACTTTATCGACAAAATTTATCGTTTCCTTGGCAATATCTTTCGCTAATTTGCCCCCACTGTAGGGAGTGGGTCCATCGATAGTGAAAAACGGTTCTTCAGGCTGCGGCACAATTTTATCGAGCGTTGGATGAGTTGGTCCCTCTTTGTCGGTCGGTATAGTGGTTCCATCCGGTAATTTAACTGATGATTCCGGGTCATCAATATTTACATTGTCATTTACAGATTCTTGCTTTCCGTTACCGCCTTGATGCATTGGTGAATTCAAGTTGGGAACAACCCATTCTGAACCATTCCACTCGGGTGCTTTCCATTCAGATAGCTCCCATTCTGGACTCTTCCACTCGGTTGCTTTCCATTCAGATAGCTCCCAATCCGGACTCTCCCACTCTTCTACTTCCCAAGTTGGGGCATCCCAGGTAGGTGCGTCCCACTTTGGCGCGTCCCACTTCGGTGCATCCCAATCACCCGCTGCATGTGCTTGTAATGCAAAGGAACCCACATTCATAAATAGAATGAATAAAATTGCGATAATTGCTCCGATTTGTCTTAGGGCTCTTCTCAACAATACTTTCCCCCTTTATCACTTTATTTAAGAACTGAGTATGATCTAGAGTGAGTATGATTATAAACGGGATAGTGGGTATAGCCGCCCAATACACTTTCCAAAGTGGGCGGCTGATAAATTAGAGTTCAATGTCTACCCCCCAGCCCCCACTCAATCCATGAGCAAAGTCGAGTTTTGGGCCAATGCCTGTTTGCCTCACATAACGTTTCTCCTCTGGCAACAATTCGTCATACTTGAATGCCTTGTATCGAGTCGAGGTTTCCACCTGAATTCTTTCCCCAGTGAATGTAATTCTTGTCCCTTTAACTTCACCGTCATTGTTTTCAATATTTGCTATCACGTTACTAGAAATCTTACTTTCTGCCGCCGATAGATTTGACGATACAAACCTCTCCAATAAAAAATTACCAGGAAGATTCCCCTTCAACACTTGATTAATTGCTCGGTTTCGCACTTCAATCGAAGACAAATTCCGATTCACAGCACTAATTTGCCCTTTTGCAGAATTTACTTTCAAGTTAATTGATAAAAATGGATATTGTTCTGGTAAAAGGGTATTATCATATTCATCAATCGCTATTTGCAAATAATCCATTACAATTCCTGTTGCCACGATGCTAGCCTGTTCAGCGTTATTGGATGCTTTTTCTTTTAGAATAAACACTTGCGAAAAGCTACCAATAATGAGTAAGAATAAAAGAAACATACTAAATGATCCGATAATGAATATCGTCGTATTCCCTTTTTCATTTAACCGCTTCATTTAATTCATCACCCGACCACTGATTGATTTCGAAAAAGTAATTTCGGGTAATTTCCCCGTCCATTTTTCCGGTACGAAAATGAGATTCATATCGACGAAGACCGTCAATTCAAAATCACTTCCACCATCCATTTCAATCTTCTTGAATTCCAGGTTATCCCCAGCGGTATCGACCACTTTTTCAGCCGCACTTTCGGCCTCCCTTATACTACTTGTGACAGCATACGTTTTGGCTGCTTCATTTGCAGCTGACTGGGCAATGATAATCGCATAGCCTGCGACAAGAAACTGAAAAAATACCATCATAATAAAGAAAACAAGGGGCAACATTGCTAAAAACTCAATTGTCGCCACACCTCGTTCATTTCTAAAAACTTTCCTGAATTTCATCTTCAGTCTCCTTCCCATCTATTAATTGGAGACACTTTCATCATATATTCGATTAATTTCTTTTTTCATCTCATCATAATCACTATAGGATTCCGACATGAGGATTTTATACATATTATCTGCTTTATCCGCCATGTCCCAATAATATTTGTTACGCATATTCATCAATGTTGTTCGTTGTCCTGAGCTAATCTTTTCTCTATAGCTTAACTCAAAGAGCACGTCTTGAATTTTGTAGGATTCAGACCTATTCATCGCTTTCCATGACTGATTATGTTGAACGACTCGATCACGTTCTTCAAATTTATCACTAACCAATTTCCCTCTTTCTGCAGTCCACCAATTAAACCATTCTTTAGAATTTTGAAGCGCTTTATCAAATTCACTTTGAAGCTGTTTATGATCTTTTGCATTCGTATAGGTTCCACCTGCCGCTTCGGCTACATCCTTCAACTGTTGCTGTTCCTTGCTTGCCACATCAAAACCAATGATGTGGACAACGGGTGAAATATTCTCGTCTTTTAAAAGTGCCGCCGCTTTCACTGGATCTCCACCACATGTTTCAACGCCATCACTGACGACATAAATCACATTTTGATTATTTTCCCCTTGATAAGGTTGTAAATCTTTCTGTGCCGCTTCAATTGCGCCAGCTAAAGGTGTCCAACCAGCTGGGTTAAAGTCATTCAGTGCGTTCTTTAATTCAGTTTCGCTATACGGTTGGATTGGATATACAAGTTCATTGGCTGCACAAGACAACGCCTTATCTGCCGATGTGCCCGTGCCCTTATGTCCATACACCCTTAGCCCGACATTCGCTTCTTTAGGCAACTTTGATACAAATCCTTCAATGGCTTCTTTCGCAAGATCCATTCTTGTCTTAGAACCAATCTTATTGGCCATACTCCCGCTGGCATCTAGCGCAATTATCACATTATACGAGGCTTTTTCAGGTTGGGTATCTCCCTCACCATCTGGTCCGCTAGTAATTCCATTTGAACTTAGAAGTGTCATGGGATCTTCATATTCCATCTTGAACAGAGAATAAAGAGTTTCCAATAACTTCACTAACTCTTCTTCGGTTGCATCTTCGGGCAAATCAGGAATTTGATTTATGATTGTATCCATATCACCGTCAGCAACATCGCCAGCCTCTGAGGCATATTCCCCTACGGGATACTCAACAACTTCCTGCAACGTCTGAGGAAGCGGTTGAGTTTCAAATGTTATTTCTGTTTCTGTCTTTTTATTTTCTGTTTCATCTACTGGATCAATTGTTTCTTTAGTTTCAATCGGTTCGTTCTTCGGTTCACTATGATCTTCTTTATCTTTTGTTGATTGACAACCTTCCATTATTAGGATGGCTGTCAAAATAAATATTAGGTAAAATAACTTTTTGAATTTATCCATCTGGACTTTCACTCTTTTCCACTGTCAAAATTACTAATTACCACCGCCAACATTACCTATTAGCTCCGAAACTTTCTTTGCAATTGCTCCCCCCACATCTGTATCCTCCTTTAGAAATGCACTAATGGCAATCATCAACGCCAAAGCTACAACCGCTAATCCAACCCACTCAACAGTAGTTGATCCCTTTTCATTGAATGTTCTATCCTTTGCTAAAACGTACATTTTCACACATTTCTCATTAAAGTTATTGATCATTTTTTTCATTATGATTCCTCCATTATTTTTATTTTCCTTGGCGTTCTGACGTGACAACTTCTAGTAAACTATTTCATTAACCACCTCCTTCAAAGTTTATTAGGATGTAAATAAATTATTATCACCAAAAACCACGTTAAGAATAACCAATCCAAGGATAAAAAGCATAATCGTCGGCGCCATTATTAGTGAAATAACTAATGTCACCTTTGGAGAGGCTTTTGCTGCTTTTTCTTTCACCAGTTCTAAATTGAGCCGTCTCATTTCATTCGTTTGGTCTTTAAACGTCTCAGATACGGGAACACCTAAGCGATTTCCCTGCATAAGTGACTTTAAAAAGCTTTGAAAGTCTTCATTACCATTTCTTTGCGACAAATGCTGGTAGGCAATTTCCCTTGGTAATCCAAGTTCGACCTCATACAAAAATCTAGAAAACTCTTCACGTAACGGACCCGAATAATAGGGAATGATTTCTTTAATCGCGTTTTCCAACCCAGAACCCGCTTGTAAACTAATGCTTACCGTGTCCAAAAAGTCCGGCAAGTCTTTCCTTAGCTGCTCCTGACGCTTTTTCACTGTATTATGCAGTGCAATAATTGGTAGGAAGTATCCTGCAAATGGAAAAAGGATAAATGCTAGATTCCCAAATGGAAATCCTAAAATAAGCATGCTTACGCCTGTTACTACTCCAATTAATACTAATAAAATCTTAAATCCTTGAAAGCGCGAAACGGTTAACTCCAAGCGATTCCCTGACTTCAACAATAAATCCTCTATTTCTGAAGACTCGCTGAAAAAATTGATTCTTTCACCGATTTCAGAAAATTCATCAGCATACTTCGATAATTTATGAATCATTTTTTCTAGGGAACTTTTTTTCTTCAGTGGTAACAAACTACTTGTCACTGAAATTTCGTTAATATGCTCGTCCAATGCTTGTCGTTCTTTTACGTACCGGTAAAAGTTTATGAAACAAACAAACAGGAAAATCCAAAAGGTTAATGTTAAAAAGACAAATATCAAGTCCATACTGCTACACCCTTATAGTCGAGACAGCTCTTATTAAAACAAATGAGACCGTCATCCCGATCAAGAAAAATATGCTCAATAACGCTCCCGGAATCGTAAACAATGTATCTAAAAATCCTTCCATCATCGTATTTAACATTAAAATCATCGCAATCGGCATGACTGGTAAAATGTAAGAAATAAAGCGCGATTCAGCGGTAGCCGTTTTCACTGTTTGACTAAGAATTTTTCTTTCTTCAAGCGTATATGCCATTTCCTCTAGCGCTTTCGTCAAGTTGCCACCTGATTTTTTTTGAATCAGCAAAGCTGCAGTAAATAAAGTAAATTCGCGAGTCGGCACTTTTTTTCCTAAATCCTTTACAACGGTTTCAAAATCAATCCCGAGCCGTAAATTATAGGCAAGCTCTTTAAATTCAGTTTTTGCTGGATAACCAATTTCCGATGCAACTAATTCCAACCCTTGGTTAATCGTCATCCCTGCTTTTGTACTATTCGCAAGCAATCTGCATATTTCGGATAACTGGTTATTCATTACTTCTATGTTTTTATTTTTCCTAATTAAAAACACGAACCAGTACCCTGCAAGGGTAGCGATTATAGACGCAAAAGCACTTGCAGATAGTGTCAGTTCAAAAAAACGATTTAACACAACCGTGATTGCGGAAAAGCAGAACAATACGATCGTAAAAAACTCGGATGGTAATATTGATAAGTTCGATTTCAACAATTTCACTTTAAATCTTTCAGCAAATGGTGTCGTATCGAAACGGTTGCCCACCGTTGATATCATACTTTTACGTGTTTTATCACGATCAAGGATTTTTTCATTTTTATTCAAAATAGCCCGCTTGTCTGTCCGGTAACCCAGATAATTGTACAGGCTCCAAATGAACAGCATCACTGCTCCACCATATAAAAGCGCCATCTTCATTTCCATTTCCATCTCAGCTGACCTCCTGGGGACTAAACATTTGCTCCGGGATATCGATTCCTAATATCTTGATGCGTTCTAGGCATTGTGGGATATATCCAGTCGCTTTAAAAAACCCTTCGACTTCACCGTTTTTTGTCATCCCCAGCCGCTCAAATGTAAATATTTCATCGATGTTTATGTTCCCATCTTCGCTACGATGGATTTCACAAATCGACGTAATTTTCCTCGTTCCATCGGTTAAACGCTGACTTTGGACGATAATGTCCAACGCACCAACGATGTATTCTCGAACAATATGCGATGGCAAGTCCATTCCCGCCATGATGACCATCCCTTCAACACGACTGAGGGCATCAAATGGCGAGTTAGCATGCACGGTTGTAATCGATCCTTCATGTCCGGTGTTCATCGCTTGAAGCATATCAAAAGCCTCTGCCCCTCGGACTTCCCCAACGATAATCCGATCAGGACGCATCCGTAATGAGTTTTTCACGAGCTGCCGAATCGAGATTTCACCTTTTCCCTCCATATTCATCGGGCGTGCTTCCAAACCGACTACATTAGGTTTATCTAGACGTAATTCCGCTGAGTCTTCAATCGTAATGATCCGTTCTCCAATCGGAATCGAGTTGCCCATTACATTTAGAATCGTTGTTTTCCCGCTTCCTGTTCCTCCAGATATCAAAATATTCAGTTTCGCCTTAACGATCGCGTCGATGAATAGGGCAAAATCTTCGTTTATCGTATTAAAATTCAGCAGATCCTCCATTTGAAATGGTTCTTTTCGGAATTTCCGAATCGATACAACTGGTCCAATTAAGCTGATTGGAGGAATAACTGCATTCACCCGGCTTCCATCCGGCAATCGAGCATCGACCATCGGTGAACTCTCGTCAATTCTGCGCCCTAAAGGTGCCACGATTCGATCGATCACATGTCGAACATGATTGTCATCTTTAAATACAATGGATGACTGCTGTAATTTCCCCAGCCTTTCCACATACACTTCCTTCGGTCCATTTATTAAAATCTCTGTTATCGTTGGATCCTTTAATAATGACTCCAATGGACCAAAACCAATCGATTCGTCAATGATCCTTGTCAACAACATTTCTTTATCATGCCTTGAGATGATCACTTTTTCCTCGCTCATAAATTGGCTGATTAGCTGTTCGATTCTAAGCTTCATCTCTCCTTGAGGTAGGTTTGTAAGAATCTCAAGGTTGGATTCTCTCAAAACCCTTGTCTTGTAATGATCTACAAGCTCGTTTATATAGGGATTTTCATAGTTGTGTTTCCTAGTTTGCTTTTGGACTATTGACTTTTCTTTGTTTCTTTCAAATAACGACATCTATCATCAGCCCTTTAATTCATTTAGTCTAAGGTTTGAGCGACCCACTTCCGAATATTTCTTGCAAACGGAACGAGTCTCTTTTCATTGGCTTCCTTTCTAAAAGGCTCGCTTACGTTCACTTTTGCCTGCACGCCCTTAATATCTCTCTTCAGTTGGGCCACAAGTGGGTAGGTAAGTAATTTTTTTATATCGCCCGGCTTAATTTCATTTTCTTTTCCTACTTCGTTTAAAACGACTTCCAATCTATTTTCTGATTCAATCCCTAGCCTCAGGAACAATAACTCTACTTGTTTCAACATACTGATGGAGGGTGTATCTGGATTTAAAACGTAGTAAATTTTATCTGATTCTTCTAGTGCGATGTATGTATGCTCAGTCATATGGGCTGGCAGGTCTACAATCACAAAATCATAGCTCCTTCTGCATGTCCTCAGTAATTTTGTAATAAATCCTTCCGGCAATCGTTCTGCTAGCTCCGCATCGCGCGGACTAAGTAGTACTTCCAATTTCGAAAACTTTTCTTTTTGGGAAACATTACGAATATGACTTTCATTCAGTTCGTTAATGACCGGTAATAAGTCGGCTATCGAACGGTTTGATTCGATGGACAGGTACGTTTCGATTCCTCCAAACTGCAAATTCAAATCGATTAGGAGGACTTGGGCAGTTGACTCGAATCGTAACGTTTGGGCAAACGTGCTGGATATAAGCGTTTTGCCTGCTCCACCTTTCCCGCTGTAGAAAGAGATAATTTTCCCTCTCCCCCGTTTGAAAGAATCTTGAGCTATAGCGGATTCTACAATTTGCTGCTTACTTTGAATCGCGGTATGAATAATACTTTCCAGTCGACCGTACAACAGTGCATTTTCATCCGGAAGAACAAAAAATTCCTTAATGCCTGCCCTTGTGACATTTCGAAGTACATCGAAATCCTGGGAGAGTGCGATGAACACAATTGGAGTGAACGTATTAACAGAATGGACGTATTCTATCCAATCCACATTTGAGTAATCGCTAGATTCAATTAAAAAGATTAAGTCTGGTGCAAGCCGATCCAATTCAGTTTTTAATTCTCGATAAGTGATATTGTCCGTTTTTTCAAATTCATTGACGATGCCTGACAAATGGATGAGCGATTCTTCCTGGTCACTTACGAGTAATACTTTCAAGTCCGCACTCATGAATATCCTCCAACTTAATAATTTATTTATTTTTTCTTAGATTTTATAATCAGCCTTCTTTTTTCGCTTCTGGTTTTCCTAATTATCCGAGTCCCCTGTATCTTCTGTCTTTTCAATCGGTTTTTCTACGGGTTTTTCTTGTTTGACAGGCGTTGTATTTTCCTGGTCAGCCTCCGGTTCGTCTAGGTTAATCTCACTTTTCCCAACATTTGCTTTCAGAACTCTAATCGTATCTGCATAGTTTTGCATATGAATAATCAATGGGGCATCTTGCGCAGACACCTCGATCGCAATTCCTCCGAATTTGTCGTCTATTTTCATCACGGCGGCAACTGGTATGTCTTTCATAAATGTTGTCGTCACTGGTTTTCCAGTAAAGTTTTGAGAAATAATCAGATCTACTCGATCAAGAGCTTCAAGCTGTTGGTCAAATGAAACCTTCTCTGACTCCGGAAGAGCTACTAAACGATTGTTTTCATCTCGCGCATTAGATACGGGTTTAATCATCGTGTTTGTAATGATATCTTCGCTCGACAATGGAACAACTAGCACTTTATCAATTAAATCTTCTACGTTTGTAACGTAAGAACTATTTACATATTTGTTCGGCATATCAATTGTCTTTACTTGGTCTGGTTTAACTAGCGTTCGAGAAGGGATATCAGCTGCCGCTACATAAATCTTTGTCATACCCCCTAGCTCAGTATTTAATGTCTTCACTTTTTGCAGAAATAGGAATCCTGCAATAATAGCCAGTATCAGTGACACAACCAAAAATAGTAACGCCCTTCTTTTTGACTCTAGCATTCTTTTACCTCATTTCCTTAATAACACAAATAAGTGGTAATATTGACCATACCAATATGATATCTTCGGATATAAGGTCAATCAAGTTACTTTCAGGCCCATTATCTGTAAGTGAAATTCATCCTACTTTAAGAATAGAAGAAAGATTCCGACTCACCGAATATTACACACCCATTATTTTCACATTATTTGTTGCATGGAATCTTTTCAAAAAACTGGATTCAATAGATTCAACTAGACCTGCAACAACCCTAGTGAACGCGTTTATCCTTAGTAAAATATTTTCACTTCAACCGCTCTTTTTGCAGAATCTACGCTACATTATCGCTCTTTTATTATTAGTATTATTTCGATTTACGCTTGATAATTTAGTTAATACTCCACTAAATTTCATAAGCCATAATACCTAAATGTAATAGGAGACCGCTAAAAAACTTTGTATAGACCTCCAAGTGAGCTGAGAAGCGCTTCTTGACTCTTTGTGCTCGGTCGATTGATTCGTCACAGAATAGGTCTTACTTTCTCCCCTTCTTTATAACAACCTCCATCTAGCGATTCCCTATGCTGAGCACACAAAAAAAGCCGTCCCAATCTTTCATCGGAACGGCTCTTTTTCAATCAAATTCTTTCTTTTCTCCCGTCAAACGGATGGTTGCTTCTGAAATAATGACAATGACTGCACCTATTAATAACGGTGTTGTGGCAATTCCATAAAGAAATAACGCAGTAACCGTAACCACTACCGCCTGAATCCATTGCACGGAGCGGACCATCTTCTTGATAGCTGCGGGACGAGTGTCTTCCCGTTCAGGAAACAGCATATCCATTCGAAATTCATCACCCGCGCGCAACGCATGGATGAGCTGTACTGCTGAAGCAAAGGCAAGTGCCCCAGAAAATACAAAAATAACAACTGGGAAGGGGATGAATAACGCTCCAAGTGCGGACAATGCCGTTAGCCTTACCCATAGCCAAAAAATATCATCCGTTCGGATAAACGTCCGTCTGACAAGATAAGCCTGTGGCACAGTTTGTCCGAATTTCGGTGTGTCGAATAGCATGCCAATCCAGCCTCTTCGACTAACAGAGCCTTTTAAATGAGGGACATCTGTGAAGTAGTTCGCAAAACGGTAAAAGCGCATCATTCGATTCTGTTCAAGTTCTATAAAATGATCATAGGGGAACGGTTTTTCTTTCTTCTGTGTCGCCCAATGAAAACTATATAGCCCCAGTAATACACCGAGAACTACAAACAATAGCCAGCTGCCCACAAGTCCGTTAAAAATGAGTAGACCTGCCAAGACAAATCGAATCACACGGTCTCCCCATATATTTCTTCCCTCAAGCGCATGCCGGAAATTATATTCAGTCACTACAAATACCCACTTGACGAACAACATGAGGGCTGCAATGCCTATAAATTCTACCTTTGAACCTGTCCCAGTAGCAGACAATAATGGCAATGCCACAATATACAATAGAAATGGCAAAGGTAGCTGCGCGAAAAATGTCCAGCGCAATGATTGTTTAATATACATTCCGAGTTTATTTTCAAGTGGCAAAAAATAAACCGTATCTGCTGGCTTCAACAGCGTCACAGGTGCTGAAAAAACAAGCGCCGCCCCGAGTACAATAGCCGTCAGCAATGCCGCAGGGAAATCTGTGGGCACTTCCTTCAACCATTCACTGTAGGCATAGCCCCCTGCTCCAATCGTAAAGACAAATACAATCGCCAAATGACCTGTAAATACATATTTCAAATACTTTTGGAGTTCGGTTATATAATGGACGAACCGAGACCCCCATATTTCACGTAGATTATTCATTGTCAGCTTCCTCTGTCATCGCGATATACAAATCGTCCAACGATGCGCCCGGACGTCCAAAAGCTTTTCGTAAATCGTCCATCGTACCCTCTGCCCGCACGCGTCCGTCGTGCAGCAAAATAATTCTGTCGCAATACTTTTCTGCTGTCGACAAAACGTGAGTTGACATCAAGACGGAAGCCCCATTGTCTTTGCGCTCGGTCATCTGTTCAAGAAGTGACTTAATGCCAATTGGATCTAGACCTACAAACGGCTCATCAATAATATATAAGGAAGGATTGACTAAGAACGCACACATAATCATTACTTTTTGACGCATCCCTTTTGAAAAATGTGCCGGGAACCAGTTCAATCGTTTTTCCATCCTAAACTCATGTAACAGCATTTCTGAACGTGCCTCAAACACCTCTTTGTCCAGCCCGTACGCCATCGCCGTTAACTCCAGATGTTCGCGCAATGTCAGCTCTTCATATAGAATCGGTGTTTCAGGAATATAAGTGAACGCCTTGCGATAGGTTTCAGGGTCCTCACTGAACGTCACTCCATTGACACGGATTTCGCCACTATGCGGGTTCATCAGCCCAATAATATGTTTAATTGTCGTACTTTTACCAGCCCCGTTTAGGCCGATTAAGCCTACAAGTTCACCATTGCCAATGTTAAATGATAAATCATGCAGGACAGGTTTACGTGTATAGCCGCCAGTTACATCTTTCATCTCAAGAATTGTCATGTCCATCCCCCGTTCTTCTTTTATTAGTTTAACAAAAAACGTTTTAAAATGCTCTGTCTCTCATTGATTTGTAATTTGCTGATTCAAGTTTAAATTATGCTACACTTGTCCTATTAATGAAAGGAAGTGCTAAAATGACTGCATGTATTTTTTGTAAGATTATTGAAGGAACGATTCCTAGCACGAAAGTATATGAGGACGAACACGTCTATGCCTTCATGGATATTATGCCTGCTACGAAAGGACATGTCCTACTCGTTCCAAAAACACATTGTGAAAACATTTACGATATGACGGAGCTACAAGCCTCTCAACTATTTGCGGTTGCACCTAAAATCGCTAATGCAATCCAAGCTGAATTTAATCCTAAAGGAATGAATTTACTACAAAACAACGGTGCTTTTGCTGGACAAGTCGTCTTCCATTTCCATCTGCACTTCATCCCCCGTTATGATGAAACAGATGGCTTCCAATTGGCGGTTAAAACAAATGATGAAGCCTATACCGCTGAACGAATTACAGAATTTGCAGCGGGTATTCGTAGTCAACTAGAAATCTAAGGTTGCTTATTATCTGAATAAAGTGTATGATTCATAGTAAGTTTTTCGCTAACGATCACGAGGATACGTTGGGAGAGGCTTACATTATTAGTAGAGCTGAGGAGAGATGAGAAATGAATACGAAAAATCTTGTGTTAATGGCATTGTTGGTCGCGGTAGGTGCTGCATTGTATTTAATCATTCCAGGGTATGGTGAAGGTATGAAGCCAGACTTCATGCTAACGATGATGTTTATCGGGATATTATTATTCCCAGAAAAAAAGAGTGTATTTTTACTTGCTGTTACAACGGGTGTTATATCGGGACTGTTCTCCAGTTTCCCAGGTGGTTTCATCCCTAATATTGTCGACAAATTTATCACTGCATTTGTGATTTATGCCCTTGTTATCGTATTTAAGAAGTTCACTAGTAACATGATTGCTACAACAATTATGACTGGCGTGGGAACTGTTCTATCAGGTACTATTTTCTTATCTGTTGCATTGTTTATCTTAGGGGTAACAATTCCAGGTTTCGCATCACCTACAGTAGCTTTTACAGTATTGTTCACAAGTGTTGTCCTTCCTGCAATCGCTATGAACTGTGTCGCATTTTTCATCATCTATCCAATCGTCAAAGGATTGGTGAAGCGAAGTTCGTTCAAAACTGTACTCGCTAACTGATTATATACGTATAGCTTTCCGTCTATAGGCGGAAAGCTTTTTTTATTATAGGCGCTTTAGTTTTCAGTTCTCGATTGCCCAGATTGCGCTTCCATGTTTTAATAATAGTATGAGATACAATACTATTCACCAAGAAAGGAGTGCTTACACAATGAAAGCATCTACATTTTTCCTCGGACTCGTAGCTGGTTCTGTTGCGGCTGCAGTTACGGTATTATATTCAGCTCCACAATCAGGAGATGAGCTTCGGAAAACCTTTAAAAATGCAGCGACTAACATGAAAGATAAATTCAAAGATGTCAAAGGCTGTGTTGATGACTTGAAAGATTCCATCTCCCATCTAACACAGGAGGCTAAAGAAGTCATTCCCGTAGCAATTGATGGTATCAAAGGTTCTGTCGAACAATGGCAACAAGCTACTGAACCAAACAAGCAGCGGATGGAAAAAGAAATTGTAGCCATTCAAAAAGCGCTTGAAGAACTTGAACAGTCCCTTGTTGCACAGCAAAAGTGATGGAAAAGGTTGTCCAATTGAGCTTGGATAACCTTTTTTATTATGAAAATGAAAGTTTTTTTGCAATTCTTACTTTTCTCTTCTTTGTTTTCCTGCTATAATAAAAGAAGTGAAAATAAATTAGAAAGTAGGTGCCTCCGTGTCAGATCAAAAGTTCTCTCCAAAGGACGCAATGATTTTCAGTCAACGTGTTGCACAAATGTCCAAAGCACTTTGGAAAGCAGTCGAGAAGGATTGGCAACATTGGATCAAACCTTATGACTTGAATATTAATGAGCATCATATTTTATGGATTTCTTACCATCTTCAGGCTGCAACTATTTCCGATATTGCTAAATTCGGAGTAATGCATGTTTCAACAGCATTTAACTTTTCGAAGAAACTAGAACAACGAGGGTACTTAGTATTTTACAAAAAAGATGACGACAGGCGCAATACATACGTTTCTGTAACAGCAGAGGGAGAAAAGCTGCTACTTGAAATGAATGATAATTATTTTAATTCTAGTCGTGACATTTTAGAAGGTTCCCTACCGATTAAAGATCTGTACGGAAAATTCCCAGAGTTTCTTGAAGTGATGTCTGTTATTCGTAATATTTACGGTGAAGACTTCATGGAAATTTTTGAACAAGGCTTTAAAAACCTTGAAAACTCGTTTGATAACAATCATCAGGAAGTCGTTGGAGTCAACCAACAAGAGCAGCAGGTTGAAAGTGATATCTCATTAGCCATTATCGATGAAAAATAATTTCATTTCATCCGAACTTCTGCTATGATTACTTTGTTAAGCTGAAGGGGAGGAATGGACTTGATCCTTGTAATTACAATTCTGTTCTCATTATTTTACTTGTTCCAAATCAATAAGATGACATATGCGCTATGTGAATCACGGGAAATTCCTGAGGAGAAGCAACCGAAAATTTATAAAACGGTAAATATTCTCGTCACTATTTTAATTTTATCTTTTTATGTCGAAATCCTGTTGAATGTCTAACGTATAAAGTAAAGTCCATTACCTCTTACCAGGTAATGGACTTTTTACATTGTTTAGGCTCCTTGGTTTAATATAGGAAGGCTGCACCGACAATGATTAGTAAGATGAACAACACAACAATCAACGCGAAGCCCGAAGAACCTTGGTTATATCCGCTCATTGGAGCACCCCCTCTCTCTCTCTGTATCCTATGCGCCGCTTTTGCATCGTTATAGGCAAATTATCTGGGAGGAACTTTTTTGTTTTCAAAGCGTTTTTATGATATAGTGTCTACTGTTGCACACAAAAGTTAGGGGAGAATTTAAAATGAAAAAAACTGTATTAGCACTTACAATGGCCGCATCTGTTCTTGCGCTTTCAGCATGTAGTGACAAAAATACCACTGACGAAGCAATCATTACTTCTAAAATTGGTGACATTACAAAAAATGAATTTTACGAGGAAATGAAAATTGCAGGTGGCGAGCAGGTCCTGCTACAAATGACTGTTGAGAAGGTCCTTAACGATAAGTATAAAGTTTCAGACCAAGACGTTGAAGATAAGTTTAGTGAAATCGAAGAACAGTATGGTGAAAGTCTTGATATGGTCCTTGCTCAACAAAATCTAACAAGAGAAGGCCTTAAAAAGCAACTACGCTTTGAACTGTTAAATAACGAAGCAATTGTTGAAGATATCGAAGTGCCTGCTGAAGAAGTTGAGCAACGCGTAAAAGAATATAATACGGAATTACATGTTAGACATATTTTAGTTGCAGATGAGGAAACAGCACTAGAAGTCATCGAAAAGCTTGAAGGTGGAGCGGACTTTGCTGAGGTAGCAAAAGAATTTTCTACTGACCCAGGCTCTAAGGATACTGGCGGTGAGTACGAATGGTTTGGTTTCGGGAAGATGGTTGCTCCGTTTTGGGAGTCCGCTTATAATTTGGAGCTAAACACAATTAGTGAGCCTGTACAAACTACAAACGGTTTCCACGTGATCGAAACACTTGGCAAACGCGATGTTGAAAAAGATAAGGAAACAAAAGTAGATGAAGAAACGATTCGTAAAGAACTAGCTCTTGAAAAAGCAGATCAAAATGCTGCATTTGAAAAAGTTGCAAAACTTATTAAAGATGCAGATATTAAAATAAAAGATGCAGACTTAAAATCCGTTTTAGATATCTTCAATAGTCAAGAATAATTTCATCCAATGAACAAAAAGGGCTATCCGCTGTCTGTGTCTGGGTAGCCCTTTTTGCTATTATTCAAAAGATGGTTTGAAAAATGACCGATTATCGAGCGGGAAGATTCGTTCTGTGAATTCGCCTGGTGCTGTTTTTCCAAGTGCACGATCTAACATATTCATCTTCGCATCTATATTGTCAATATAATGAAGAATCTCCGCCTCTTTCAGCATAGGCCGTTTTGGGCTTCCCCATTCTTCCTTGCCATGGTGGGACAATACCATATGTTGTAGCAACATCACTTCTTCACCAACGATTTCAAGTTCATCCGCTGCTTTTGATATTTCATTGACCATAATGGTAATATGCCCGAGGAGATTCCCCTCCACTGTATATTGCGTCGCAATCGGCCCTGACAGTTCAATAACTTTCCCAACGTCATGTAAAATGATTCCTGCATATAAGAGATCCTTATTAAGTGATGGATACAAATCCGCCAGTGCTTTTCCTAGTTTTAGCATCGATACCACATGGTCGATAAGCCCTGATACATAATCATGATGATTTTTTGTCGCTGCCGGATAAGTCATAAAAGCAGCCTGATGTTTTTTCAATAAATGGCGAGTAATTCGTTGAATATGCGGATTTTGCATTTCAAAGAAATACTGCATTAACTCTTCATACAAAACTTCCTTACTTTTGGCCGATGAAGGAACAAGATCAGCAATCGATATCCCTTCATCAGCCTTAATAGGACGGATGCTTTTAATACGCAACTGATTTTTCCCACGGTATTCATGTAACTCTCCGCCCACTTTAACAATTGTTGCCGCGGCATAGGTTTGTGCAATTTCTTCCGTTGTATCCCACAGTTTTGCTTCAATATCACCGCTTTTATCCTGCAAAATTAGTGTCATGAATGGGCTACCTTGAGTCGTAACGCCTTTTGTAGACTGCTTGATGAGCAGATAGATGTCTAGTGGCTCGCCTACTTTATAATCCGTCAATTTCTTCATAATGATATCGCTCCTTGTTCGTTTCCGATATCGGAAACGTTTACTATTGTTGCATCTTGCCATTGTTCCGTCATCACTTTATGGCATGTGAAGTAAATGAACTGATGGTGATGGTGTAGCTGATTTAATAATTCAATCATACGCGATAGTCGCTGTTCGTCAAAGTGAACGAATGGATCATCCATAATCATCGGAAATGGTGCTGTCTCAAGTATTGACGCCGCAAGTGCCAAACGAAGTGCAATATAAGCCTGCTCCTTGGTTGCCTGGCTTAGTTCACCAATCGGATAGCGCAACCCATCAATTGCTAATACCTCGAAACGACCAGACTCTGTCACAATAAGCGATTCGTACTGACCCGCTGTTAATTCGCGGAACAGCCCTTCCGCCACTGCAAGTACTTCGGGCAGTTTCTTCTCTTTCAAATCTATCATCGTTCGTCTAATCGCTTCCGCAATCACTTTGCGCTCTGACCACCGTTTGGCAAGTTCGGCAAGTTCGGCCTTCTTCATTTCGAATAGTTGCAGTTTACGTCCATAGGTTTCATCCGTCGACAAATGATTTGTTTTATGAATGAGGGTCGCTTGCTCATTGATGAGCGCCTTGAGCTGTTCATCGACCGTGGACTGCGTTATTTCGTTGTCATTCACCCTAGCCAATAAATCTTCCTCATTGACCCCTTCAGGTAATTCCGCAGTTCCGTGCACAGATAATTGCAACTGTGTATCATTCAACTGTTCCGTCAAACGCCCAGCTTCCTGATGCACACGATCAGCCATGTAAAATGCTTCTTCCGTTTCCACTCCTGCTTCAGCTAGTAATTGCTGTAATCTGTGTTGTAACGTGTCAGCTAGCTCAGAAGCTTCTTTCAATGCGTCTTCCTTTTGTCGAGTACTCACACTTAATGACTTGAACATTTCAGCCTCTTCTTTTAACTGCATAAATTCCCTTCTAAGCATCTCATACATCGCTTCTTGTGGCACGTTTTTTTGCAAAACTTTTTCAACTTCTGTTACTCGAATAGCGATATTATTTTGGGCGATTTGCCGTTGGTTCTCCATCTCTTCTGTGGCTCTCGTCACTTCCTGGAACTCGCGTATAAAACGCAGCAATTCTGGAATGATTGCGGGTGATGGCAACCTAGTCAAACCGTATACTTGTAAAAATTGGAGAAACTGTGACTCTACTTGCCTTCTATTGTCATGGCATGTATCGAGCTCCACTACAAGCTCAAGGTGTTTCCGTTCAAGACTGACATAAGTCTGTTGAAGCCCTTCTCTTTCCCGTTTAGCACTGGCCACACGCTCTACAAGCTGCTCCATCTGCTGTTCTTTACCATCATATGAAGCAATGAAGCGTTCCATTTCCTCCATATTCGAAGGTTCACTAGATTGTGAATCCTTGCGTCTCCAAAAGAATGCACCAGCTATCCCAATGACAGCACCAATTGCAACGACCAACCACTCCTTTTGGATAAAACCAATGAGGATACACGCGACAGTAAGCAGTAAAAGAAACGCTGGCATAACGATTGCATTTTTTTCTCCCTGACGCCCACCTAATGCTACATATGCTTTCGCTTCCGCAAGCTGTTGGCGAATTTCAGGCCACCGCTGTACGCGCTCCAGCTCCTCTTGTGAGGGTTTTGCTTGTTGCAGGACACTCATTTTTGTTTCGATATCGAGTAAATCATTTTCAAGCTGAACAAGCTGGCGTTCAGAATAGGCGATTTGCTGGTCATTTTCAGCGAGGCTACCTAACAAATTATGCATTTCCTCTTCCTTCTGTATCGATACATCGGCCAGTAGCAGACGCTCCTCCGCCGATTGTCCTTGGATGCCAAGGCGCCCCATTATATGACTTCTTTCACTCGTTAACCGCCTTAATTCATCTGCCGCAGCTACCTCTGCTAGACACCAACCATGCCACTCTGCTTCCTTGGCCAATAAAATCTCACTATCTGCTAAACGATCTGTAGCTTGCTGCTGTGCTATTTTTGTAGTTAAGTCCGCTAGTTCTTCTGCCAATCTCCGTTTCGTTGCATCCGCTTCCGTCCATTTATCTACCAATGCCTCGTAGCGTCTAATACCGTCTATTGGAAATGATGATGCATTTAATTGCGCAAGCTTGGCTTCAAGGGTCCTTTTTTTCTGGTGAAGTGGGAGAAGCTGACGCGCAATCGATAACTGCTGGGCATCATTCTGAAGTGTCTTTTGCAGAGCATACAACTCTGGCAGACGCGTATCGATTTCTTGTAATTGCTGAATTGCTGGCGCATACTCTGCCACTTTCCCTTGAGCTTCTTTCAGCTCCAATTCTAGTTCACGAAGCTCGAGCATCTTGACGTTCATCTCTGGAATTTTTCCGGACTTCTTGAACAACTCGCCCAGCTCTTTTTCCATTCTCTTTTCAAGCTGAATCAGCGTGTCAACACCCGTTGTCCCCGAAGCAAGCAATGTTCGACTCAGTTCTTGTTCATCCATCTTGTCAAAGCCTTGCAATTGCAGTAAAGAGAACGAAAAAATCGATTCAAATGACGGCCGATCGTATTGGCGCAGAAGCATGCTAAGCTCCTGTTCTCCTCCTGTTGTACCATCTTCAAAATAGACAGTAACGTCGCCCGCAGATTTCCCACGAACGCGTTCAACGATGCACTTGCCGTATTTTTTATCTACAACATGCACTTGTCCACCATATTTACCTCCTGATTTCGGTTCATACCGCAGCAAGGCACTATTTTTTTGCGGAAATCCAAAAAGGATATGCAGGATGAATTGCTGAATGGTCGTTTTTCCTGCTTCATTCAAGCCATATAATACGGTAATACCCGAGCCAAAATCAATCGTGACATTGTCGTGCTTGCCGAATCCATAAATGAGTAGCTTGTCAATTTTCACTTCAACACCTCATTTCATTTCTGCCGCTATTAATGCTCTTGCCGCTGCTTTAACCTCTTCTATGTCATTGGCCTGTAAAATATCTAGGTACTTCACGCCCTGTGTATGCTGGTATAACTCCTTCAAAACTTCCTTCCAATCGTCCGCCTGCCAGTCGTCAATCATGCCGATGACTGATTGGCATAGCGCACCTAAAGCTGTTGTAGGAATGGCTGACTGAACAAATGACAGCTTCTGCACCCAGACAAACGACTCAGCGTCCCCAATCACATCGCGTAATACTTCGAGCCACTCTTGCTCCATCGATTGCTGAAATAACTCGGCCGTTCCACTGTCTATATCGAGCATCACCAACTCCACAATGCCTGCTCCATATTGTGATTCAAAGGACTCCAGTGCTTCCCGACAAGCCGCTAGCCATTCATTCGCATGACTTATTCCTTTACAGGATACTTCCAAACGTTCAAAAACAATCGCAGACGCAGGGATGAAATGAAGAACAGCACTCACCTTCGATAACGTTACTTCATAGAATCCTTTCACGCCGCGCTCATTGCGATGCCGTCCCTGCAAATTTCCTGGATACACAATGGGGGGGTGTTCATGCAACTGCTGCCGCAGATGGATATGACCGAGTGCCCAATAATCATAGTGCTTAGCCAGTAAATCACTTTTCGTAAATGGCGCATACACTGCATGTGTTTCATCTCCAGCTAAACTCCCATGTAGCATACCGATATGGAGTGCCTCCTGATCCTGTGCCACCGGATATTCCTCTATCTTCCGCTCACGAATATGCCGTTCTTTATAGCTAAAGCCATAAATTGAAATCGCTTGTCCATTGACGTTGAGCCGAGCTTCTTCCACTTGCTCTTGGAATACATACACATTCGGCGGCAATTCAAAGCGCGTCCATCTGCCAGCAAGATGATCGTGATTGCCATGTGAAATAAACACAGGAATGCCGGCCTCATTTAATTTTTCCATACCTTCATGGAACTTCATTTGCGCACGTAAGCTACGATCTTCACCGTCGTAAATATCTCCAGCAATTAACACAAAATCTGGCTTTGTATTGAGTGCATAAGTAATCAGTCTTGCAAATGCCGTAAATGTACTCTCCCGCAAGTCTTTCATCCGTTCCATTGGCAGTCCCGTCATGCCTTTAAATGGACTATCCAAATGCAAATCAGCCGTGTGAATAAATCGAATAGTTGACAACTCAAATCCCTCCTCCGTCCAACGAATACTTGTTCTTATTTTATCATAGTTTGCTATTTTTGGCACATGAAAATAAAGCCTTACCGCACGAGGTTTCATGTGCGATAAGACTTTAAGCTAAAATTTATTCTTTCCCTAACTGAATTGCCTTTTTAATATCCTTCAATGATTTTGATGGGCCATACATGAGTACGCCGCCTCGGTAGACACGTGCGCCAAACCAGCCGAGGATGAAAATCGTTACGAGCAAAATCGCAATGGATAGCACCGGCTCCCAAACAGGCAGATCTAACATGCCGACACGTAAAAACATGACGAGTGGTGCAAAGAACGGAAAGAAGGAAGCATATTTAATATACGCCAATTCTGGATTACCAAGGCCTGTTGCTGCGATTATAAATGCCGCCACAATTAACAACGTCATCGGCATAATCATTTGTTGCACATCTTCTGTTCGGCTAACGAGCGAGCCTAGCAAAGCTGCAAGCGTCGCGTACAGGAAGTAGCCTAATAGGAAGAAGACAATAGCATAAACGATTGTGCCAACATTCATATTGGAAAAGCCAAAGAATGAGAAGAAACCATCCTCCATGTTAACCGCTGACGTTTTCAGCGCGATGAAACCAGCAATACCTAATAACACCATTTGCAATAAACCGAGCGAGCCAATTCCTAACACCTTAGCAAACATATGCTTCGCGGGAGACACACTGGAAATTAGAATTTCCATAACACGCGATGATTTTTCTGTTGCTACTTCTGTTGCAATCATGCTTGCGTACATGATAACTGCAAAGTAAATGAGGAACATGAGCACATAGACGAGACCGCGTGCCTGACTCAACTCTTCTTCGGTTTTTGCCGATGGCGATACCGAATGTTGGTCAAACTGAATCGGCGCAAACAGCGTCTGCACTTGTTCACCCGACAACGATAATTCCTCTGCTTTCATTTCCGTTTGAATCGATTGAAGCGCCTCCTGTAGCATCATCGGCAACGAGAATTCCATCGAGCTCATAGATGTATAGTTCGCCTGAATTGTATTGGTCTCATCCAATTTCACCGTCAAAAAGGAATCGATTTCTCCTTCTTTTACTTGATCGGTCAGCACCTGCTCTGATTCACTAGCTTTTTCTACTCTCATATCCGAGCCACTTGTCTGAAACTGTGCAATTAACCGATCTACTAAAACACCACTCTCATCCATCACTTGTAGCACTTGAGCCGACTCACTATCGCCTCCTGTAACACTTTTTACACCATCAATAATTTTTCCCATATTGGCAAATAGGAACACCGCGGCTAGCATAATGGCAGTTGTAATAATGAATGATTTCGTTTTCGCTTTTGTTACAAATGCTTGGTTAAAAATAATCATAAATTCACGCATGTTGTTTCCCCACCTTTTCGATGAAAATATCTTGCAGCGAAGGCTCTTCAATTTCAAAGTGACGGATTGGACCTGTTTGTAAAGCCGCTGTTAATAGTTTGCTAGCTATTTCCTCCGATTCTACTTGGTAAATCGCGCCTTCTACTGTTTTGGTGACAGATGTAACACCTGAAATGGATGCAAGCTGCGACAAATCGTTATCCGAATGAATACGAACATTATGCTTACTAAATGACCGTTTAACATCCCGCAGTGAGCCACTGACAATCTGTTTGCCTTTATCAATAATACTTAACTGCTCACATAATTCTTCCACATGATCCATGCGGTGACTCGAAAAGACAATTGTCGCGCCATCATTCCGGAAATCTAAAATGGCAGCTTTCAACATTTCAACGTTTACGGGATCCAGACCGGAAAACGGTTCATCGAGAATGAGCAATTGCGGTTTATGTAGAAGTGATGCAATTACTTGGATTTTCTGCTGATTCCCTTTCGATAGCTCTTCAATTTTTTTAGTAGCATAATGCGGAACTTCAAAACGTTCAAGCCAGTTATGAAGCTCTCGTTTCGCGTCTGATTTGCTCATACCTCGTAGCTGTGCAAGGAATACAAGCTGGTCTTCCACTTTCATTTTTGGATAAAGACCGCGTTCTTCAGGTAAATAACCGATTTCAGGACTCGTCGCATAAGAAATTGGTTTACCATTCCATGTAATCCGACCTTCATTGGCATTCAAAAGCCCGAGAATCATGCGGAAGGTTGTTGTCTTGCCTGCTCCATTCGCTCCTAGAAACCCATACATCGTGCCATCTCCGACAGACAGCGTCAAATTATCTACAGCAGTAAAATCGCCGAAGCGTTTCGTGACATTTTCAAGTAGTAAAGTCATTTTGTTGCTCCTTTCGTTTTTCAACCTTCTAAACTATACGTTACTAGTGGACTGAAGTTTCAAATCTATGAGTTTTTTATACTGGCAATCACCGTACCGATAGCATATGACAACATATGTGTCACCCAAAGCCCTGACATTAAGAAAAAAGAAAGTCCCGGTCCCTCAACAATAATAATAACTATCCAAACAATTAGAATCATTGCTGTTGTGGCCTTCCATGAGAATGACTTTGCTTTTTCTTGGACTATTCTGTGCCGTTCATCAAACCAACGATGCTTTTTACCCATTCGTCGCATAATCCAAAATGTAACAAACATAATCAAAATTGACGCCGGAATAACAGTAAATAATAAGACATAATCGACATCTTGACTCATACTTCTTCCTCCCCCAGTGTAAAAATAAACTCATGTGGCAATTGAAGTTTCAAACTAACTCTTTTTCTCCATAACGAAAGCCGCAATTCCATAAGATACCATTCCAATGACATATACAGCAATGATTAAAAAGAATGTAAGACTTGGTCCTTCAAAAATGTAAACAAGCGCGTAGCCAATAACAAGTACCAACATCATAACTGCCCAAGATAATGATTTTGCTTGCGCCTGAATCCCTTTATAACGCTCATCAAAACGGCGCTTCTTCTTCCCTTTTTTCACTACAAAATACCAAGCAAAATACCCAACGATTAATCCAAAAACAATCCCAGCCGCCAAACCTAGCAAAAAATACGGTGAGTTAAAATTCTCGTGCATCTTCATTCCTCCTCCGGTGTAAAAATATCTTCAATGCGACAATTGAACAACTTCGCAAGTTTGAATGCCAAAGTTAGCGATGGGTTATATCGGCCTTTCTCAAGCGAGATAATCGTCTGTCGCGAAACTTCCAGCTTCTCCGACAAATCATCCTGTGTCAGCCCCATCTCCGTCCGCATTTCTTTTATCAAGTTATTCAATATCCTGCTCCCCCTTTCATATGAAAAGCGCAGGGCGCCTGCTCAGATGCGACAGGCATAAGACGAGTCAACGGCATGGCGGTCTTTGCCACTGAGTCGGCTTGACTTATGGCCAGAGCATCTGGCGCCCGGAGCCTAGACTCCAAAATAGTAAAGGTAGCTTTACGTAAAGGTTACTTTACTATACACGTAATGTCAAGCAACCTTTACAAAATATTTTTAGAATCTTTTGTAGTATTGTAGTATAATGAATGAAAGTGATTGGAAAGGGTGAATGTTGTGAGAACTTATAAACTGACTGCATATGAGCCAACTGGGGCATTGATTACAGAAGAGACGTTCACGGCTGAAACTGATGAGGCGGCAAAGGTGCAAGGGAAGGCATTGCTTGAAGAGAAAGATCTGGTTGAAAAAATACATCGTCTTGCATCTCCCGCTGGAAAATTATTATTGTTTCATTCATAACAAAAGTGCAGCTAAGCAAAATATTACAGCTTAGCTGCACTTTTTTAGAAGATAGGGGGTAAGTAGATGTCACAAGGACTGATTCACCATATTGAACTGTACGTTTCTGATTTAAAAAAGACGATTGATTTCTGGGGTTGGCTGTTAGAAGAATTAGGCTATAGCCCGTTTCAAGAATGGGATAGTGGGCGAAGCTGGAAGCTAGGCGAAACATATCTTGTTTTTGTCCAAGCAGAGGACAGATTTTTGGATGTGTCCTATCATAGATGCCGAGTAGGCCTTAACCATTTGGCCTTCCACGCAAGCTCGCGTCAACAAGTGGATGAGCTAACAAACAAATTACAAGATAAAGGAATCTGCATTCTTTACACTGATAAGCATCCATTTGCCGGCGGACCTGAACATTATGCCGTTTACTTTGAAGATCCAGATAGAATGAAGGTTGAATTAGTGGCACCTAAATTAATTCGTACACAAATCGACAAATTGTGATAATCTATAAAGGAATTAGATTATTGCTTACTAGTAGAATAAAGGGGTGTTCCAAAATGAAAATCGCATTAATCGCTCATGATGAAAAGAAACACGAAATGGTGAACTTCACAATCGCCTATGAGCATATCTTTTCAAAATATACACTGTATGCAACAGGGACGACAGGGAAAAGAATTATGGACGAAACCAATCTTTCCGTTAATCGTCTCATGTCGGGGCCTTTAGGCGGTGACCAACAAATCGGCGCAATGCTGGCAACAGGTGAGCTAGACTTAATTCTCTTTTTCCGTGACCCATTAACGGCTCAGCCACATGAACCTGATGTCAGTGCACTGCTGAGACTATGCGATGTCTATGGCATCCCCCTCGCAACGAATATCGCAACGGCTGAACTGTTACTACGTTCTATTGAAAATGGGGATTTCGCTTGGCGAGAAACGGTCGATAAATATAAATAATTTTGGTTTATCAGCGAGTCTGTCCAGTTTATCGGCGACTTTGTGGATTTATCCGCGAGTTCAAGATACAATCTAAAAAAATGAGACACTTACTCAATAGCTAACTGAGTAAGTGTCTCATTTTTCATTTTATCTAATTTATATCGACAAACGCTGATGTAGATTATTGATTTCCATATCATGCTTTGCAACTTTTTGATTCAAATAGTTAATGTCGATTTTAATACCTTTAATTTCTTCAGCGACAACTTCAAAAGTTTGCTCTTGTTTGTCAAGTCGTTCTTCAATATGCCTGAAATGGCTTCTATTTTCGGTTTGATTATTAGCCATGTCTAGCTCAACCTTATCAAAACGTTTGTCTACCTGATCGAATCGTGCATCCATACGCTCTTCCATTTCCTCGAATCGTGCATCCATACGCTTTTCCATTTCCTCGAATCGTACATCCATACGCTTTTCCATTTGCTCAAATCGGCTGTCCATCTGACCCATAAACTGTTTTAATAGCTCTTCCATTCCCCTCACCCCATCTTCCACTGTATATTGGCCTCACTTTATATTGGTATTCCAAATCATTTAGTCAATCGTGGCATAGTTCTTCATTCAGTATACAAGATAAACCTCCAATTGACAAAACAATACCGGTCACTCCCCTACAATTAGGATAGCACCGGTATTTCTGTTATTTCCCCGTAAACACTGGCTTTCGCTTCTCCACGAACGCCTGAATCCCTTCTATATGGTCAGCGGTTTTACGCATCGCCACTTGGGCTTCGCTTTCCATTGTCAAGATATTTTCAAGTTCTGCAATGTTCTGCGCATGCAAAATGTTCTTCGATGCAATCATGGATGCAATAGGTGAAGCAAGCAATTTTTGCGCATACGCTTCGCCATATTCAGCAGCCTTCCCTTCCGCCACCACTTCGTCAATCAATCCTTTCGCCAAGGCTTCTGAGCCATTCATTACCTTACCTGACCAAATCAGACTTTTCGCTTGTGGTACACCAACACGTTCCTTTAAGAAGAAGTGGCCCGCTCCGTCAGGTACAAGACCGATACCAATGAAGTTCATGGCAAGCTTGCTGTCTTCCTCTGCAATAATAATATCGCAGCCAAGTACAAGACTAAATCCTAGTCCAGCTGCCGCTCCGTGGACGACTGCAATTGTAATTTGTGGCAGTGTGTACAATGCTTTCGCAAGACGTGACACATCGACCATGACCTTACCAATATCTAGTGGGCTGTTCGGATCCGCCATCGCTTTAATATCCCCACCTGCTGAAAATGCACGACCAGCCCCCTGAATCATTAGCACTTGCACGGTTCTATCATCCTTCAACGCTTCAAAAACGTCTGCAAGTTCCTTCATCATGACATCGTCCATCGCGTTCATCGACGCTGGTCTGTTCAATGTGAGACTCGCAAGACGCCCCTCTTTTTTCAATTCGACAGTTGTATACATAAAAAGACACCCCTTTTATAATAAAATGAATCATCATTCATTTAACTATATTCGGTGTCTTCCTTATAAACCCTTTATTTTTAATCAGCAAGTGTTTAACCACTTGCTGATTAAAAATAATGCCTCCGGCGAATGTCACAAGTTTTGAAAGGAGTTAATCGAGCTCGCTCGATTTAAAATCTGGACGTAATTACGCCGAGGCGTAATTGATTTAACTATTAACTCTCTCCGGGTAAATTGTATTCAAATGTTCCAGCTTCTTCTCAATAGCATCTTCAAACGTTAGAATATACGCCGCCGGATCTTTCGGATTGTAAAACTGCGTAATCTTGCCTGTCGTTGGGTCGATAAACTTACTTGAAGCTCCGCAACCAACACCAATAATCGTCTGGACTTCTTCCATAATGACGATATTGTAGATACTTTCTTCACTCGGCTTTGCATAGCCGACGTTTTCTAAGTTTCCTAAAATATTTTTCTGACGATACAAATAGTATGGCTCATAACCATTTTCTGCATTCCACTGTTCACCGAGCTTCATCATTTGTTCAACCGTCCCGCGATCCGCCACCTTGTACTTGTCCTTATTGCGTGTCATTTCAGATGCCCGTTTAAATGACAATGTATGGACTGTCAGTGATTCCGGCTGCATCTTGGCGGTTTCATCGAGCGAATGCTGAAATTCCTCCATGCCTTCATTCGGCAAGCCAATGATGAGATCCATATTAATATTTTTCATGCCCATATTACGGGATAGCCAAAACTTATCGACAGTCTCCTGAACCGAATGATGACGCCCGATTGCTTTCAAGGTTTCATCCGTATACGATTGTGGATTGACGCTAATGCGGTCGATGCCCCATTTCTTCAGCACCTCAATTTTAGCAGGTGTAATGGTATCTGGGCGTCCTGCTTCCACTGTTACTTCCCGAACGTTTTCCATGTTCGGGAACGAAGCATACATCGTTTCATACAAAGCATCCATCTCTTCCGCTTCAATAGAAGTTGGCGTGCCCCCACCGAAATAGATGGTCGTAATCGCCATATTACGCTCCGTCAACCATTTCCCCATTTCACGAATTTCCTCATGCAAGCCATCTAGAAAGGATTCTACCCGACCATTTTTCCGATGAATCGCATAGGCAGGAAACGTACAATACGCACACTTCGTTGGACAAAATGGAATACCGATGTAAATACTTACTTCATTTTTCAAATCATATAAATCAGGTACCGAACGCAACTGAACATCCGCAATTTTCGCAAGGAGTTCACTTTTCTCACTTGAAATCCGATGGCGGTCCATTAATAATTGCTGTGCCTGCTCCGTGCTATGTCCTTGCTGGCGGTATTTATGGTAGAGCTTCATCGGACGAATGCCCGTTAAAATTCCCCATGATTGCTGCATGCCTGTCGCCTGTTCAAGTGCTTCGAGTAAAACATGCGAATAAATGCGTTTTAATTGACGCGTTTGGATTTTTGCGTCATCCTTCTCCTCTAGCTCGGTAAATATTGCGCTATATTCTTGACCATCCCTCGTAAGAATTGCTTGTCCCATCAGCATATTGTCCACATCTTTTTCAAGGGAGAATTCTACACTGATGGCCTGTTCCTCGTCTTCATCTATAATTTTGGATTGCTCGAAAAATAGATTAGCTAGATGGGTGAACATCCGAATCCAATCCTGCTCGAATGGTTGTTTGATAACGATTTTCTGCATGTATGTGTACCAACTTTCTATTGATCAATCTACTGTTTTTTTCTTATAAGCAACGTTCATTGTACCAAATTTTCGTTGGGGATAATCGAGTAGGAGGCTAATCATTATTTGATTAGCCGACCTCTCACACCACCGTACGTACCGTTCGGTATACGGCGGTTCAACCTTTTAATTATCGAGACTCATAAAGTTGGGACATATCCTTTAGTCCCCACTTTGTGAGTCTTTCTTTTGTTATGGCACGATGGATAATTCCATTACGCGATAGTCGCCAGTATCCCTTTCGGGAATTTGCCAATTTCATCGCATCATTATGCCCAATACCATACTTACGAAGTTTTTGGTAACGAGTACGTATTTTCTTCCATCTCTTCCATATCAATTGTCTTAAACGATGATTTAACCATTGTTGAGTTTCCTCAATGAATTTCTTCATGTTAGCGACTCCGTAATAGTTAATCCATCCAGTTATTGTTTGATTGATCTTTGTGATAATATTTATGAAAGGACCAGGAAGTTTTCTACTGGTTCGCTTTCTTAGCTTGTCTTTGAAGCGTTGTTTTGCCGACTTACTTGGTCGGCAACCTACTTTCCCATGAGATTTTGAATGTTAAAGCCTAAGAATGTGGCTTTTGTGGAACCGCATATCTGGCTTTTCTCCTGGTTAATCGTTAGTTGAAGGTCCTGCTCCAAGAAGCTGGTGACACTTTCCATTACCCGTTCACCCGCACGTTTACTTTTGACATAAATGACGAAGTCATCGGCATATCGAACGAATCGGTGTCCTCTCTTTTCCAGCTCTCTGTCTAACATATTGAGGTAGACATTGGCTAGAATAGGAGACAGGGGTCCACCTTGGGGTGCACCTTTCTTTGTCTCGATATAGATGTCTTTATCGAGGATGCCCGAGCGTAGGAACTTCCAGATTAGGAGGAGTACCATTTTATCTGAGATGAAATAGTCCAGATAACCGCGTATTCTCTGGTGATGGATGGTGTCAAAGTAACTTTTTAAATCACAGTCCACTACCACTTTAAAACCTTCTTGGTAATATTCCTCAGCCTTTTTAATAGCTTGGTGTGCACTTCTTCCTTTTCGAAAACCGTAGCTATTATCTGAAAAATGAGGGTCAATGATTGGTTCAATGACTTGAAGAATCGCTTGTTGAACGACTCTATCTAAGACACATGGAATACCTAAGTATCTTTTCGACCCATCTGCTTTCGGTATCGCAACCCTTTTAACGGGTTGGGGTTGATAAGACCCATCCTTCAGCTTTTGCTTTAGAGGCTGATAATATTTCTCCATATGGCTTTTTAATTGATAGACTGTAATACCATCTACACCTGGGGCTCCTTTATTCTTTCTGACTTTCTTGTAGGCTCTCCAAAGATTATCATCTGCAATAACCTGTTCGATTAAGCTGATACCATCTTGTTCTTTCATATCCATGCGACATCCCTGCACGCTCCTATGTACCCTTTCGTTTCCAACTTATCTCTCCATAGGCAGCCATCTCTTGGTAATTACCGTGATGTTTGCTGTGCTTTGGCGGTGATGTCTACACCTCCCTGTTTTCCAAGATTTAAGATTGTTCCACCCTTCATTTCCGTAAGGAAATTACTATGGTTTCTGCTGACTTCTCACGACAAATCTTGTTTCAACCGAGTTTTCACTCGTCCGTGAGACCTCCCCGGGTAAGGGTAATCACTTTCTTCTCATGTAACTGCTATATCTACTGTATGGGATTCGGGCAGTATTGGACTTCGTCTTGTCTTGCAGACTCATCCATCCCAATTCAGCCTTATATATAGTTTCTGTTCGTCAGTTCGAGAATTTGCATACGGCTTCCTTCAGATTCCTCCTCACGGGGGACACCCTTGCCTTCTGCTAACAGTTCCTACTGCCAAGCCTGTAGTGGACTTTCACCACCTAGCGATTACCCATGCCGGGCACACAAGAAGAAAAACCGGCATAAGCCGGTTTTTAAATGGATTCATATAGTTGCTGTACGGGCTTCATCAGAACTCGGTTCACTTCCTCGATCAAACCACTAAGCTTCATCTCCGCTTCAAGCATCGTCATGATTTTAACATTTTGCTGAGCAAGCTGTGCCGTTTTTTGCGCATATTCAAGCTCTTCTTCAACAATTTCTTCACCTTGCATTTGTTTTTCTTGCAAGGTCATCTGAATTTTACGGAAATTTTTAAACAAAGCAAGTGCTTCTTCGTCTGCTTTCACTTCGCCTACTGCTTGTTCCACTTCTGCAAATTCCGCTGTTTTGCGAAATGTCGCCTCCAACTTATTCAAATCATCATACATATTTACTGTCATGTCCAATTCCCCCTACGATAAATTTGTTACAAAGACGATTAAGCCCTGAACGATTCCGATCAATCCGCCGAGGAATGCCCCGAGGACGGTAATCATTTTGAATTCGCGTTTGGAAATACCTAGCACAAGATCCTCCAACACAGCGACAGGAAACGTATCGACTTGCTCTCTTACAATATCATCTAATTTCAATTTTCCAAGCGCTTTTTCCAATTGTACCTCTGCCTGTTTAAAGGCAAACTGGACAAGCTTTGGTGTAACGTTAGTAGCCGTCCATTCCGTCCCATTCGGCCAATAATCGAGAATAGACTTATTAAAACGTGCTTCCAACGCCAGCTCATTTTTCGCATACATTGAAATGGAACCAAATAATCCATCCCAATCAAAGCCAGCCAATAATTCCTCCACAGGACGCTGCTGTAGCTTTTCCCATTCATTATAAATTATTGTGTTCACTAAAGCTATCGTACCAGATGCAGTAACAAATTTAATCGCTTCTTTTTGCACTTTTCCAACCAATGACTCTGATTCACCAAAAAACATATTAACCATGCTGCCCAGTGTTCCTTTAGAGGCTAAGAAATCATCAATGAGATTACGGAACATCGCTTTTCCTTCATCAGACGCGAAATATTGCTCCGACCTACCTAAAATGTACGTTGTCACAGTTGGAATACGCTCTCCTACTTCCACCCGCCACTTTTCCGGTAGCACCTCTTCCACCGTTCCGGTCGTCAGCTTTCTACGCACGGCGTTAAGCTGGGCATCAAGCACTTCCAACACTTTCTGTTCTGCTTTTTCTGCAACTTGTGTCGCACCCGCAGTCGTCAGCCAATCATTCAAGGTTTTATCTGAATGAAGGACATGTTCTTCCAGTTTCTGTTGAATAAAGCCCGCTGCCTTTTTTTCCATGTCAGGTGTCAATAATTTCTTTCGGAAAGTATCTGGTGTTAATAAATAATTCGTAACCGTCTTCCCTAGCTGCCTTGCCAACTCATCCCGCCGTTTTGGTATTAAGCCTGGCGTAAACGGCAGACGCCATTTTCCGATGTATTTTGCTTCATGTGGCCTAAATAGCATTTTAATGGCCAAGTGATTAGTCAATCCACCAATCAGTGCACCAATAAAGGCCATAAATACCAGTGTCCATAAAAAATCCAATCGCTTCACCTTTTCCCGTTTCTTTACGTCCCAATTATAGCAGAACGAGGACAAACGGAAAAATGCAAAGGCTTGCCATCAACTATGTCCCCTTAAAACAGGAGTCTTCTACCGATTCAAGATAATGCATTATACATCGTCGACATACGAATCGCGTGCTCCATTTCATCCTGCATGGCGATGAATAACGGATTATAAGCCTCTTGAAATGGAATTGTCAGTAACATTTCCTTATACGTTTCAACAGCCTCTAACTCATCCACCAATGCCCGTTGAACACATTCTTTCAAATTATAACAAGGCAACGGCTTCTTAGGATTTGGAACAAACGTCCCCGTCATCATATAATAGAGCTGTTGGAACATTTCGTAATGGCTTTTTTCATCTTCATACATATGCTTGAGGAAATCTTGCCAGAGCGGATCATTCGTCAAACTGTACATCGATTTATAAAAATAATAATCTCTGTACTCGTCTTCAATGGCCTGCTTTAATTTATTTACAAACAAGTCAGCACCCTTTCGCTCATCTTTACTCTGATTTTATGCGATTGGGTAGCATCTTATGAGAGGAGTATGACTATGCTACAACATTTCAGTTATAAACCCATGTATGACAATAAACAATTACCTGGTTGGACTTTTGCATTTTTCTTTCGCAATACGAGGTACACGGGAGATTATATGCCTGAGGGAGAAATTATTTGGAACGGCGAAGCACCACCTGAAGAAGACAATGTAAAAAAAATGATTCATGAATTAATGACTTTCCACGTTTACGACTGATTTCGATCTTTTCGGGAATACTACGCCTCATAACAAATAAGGAGGCGTCAGTATGACGAAAGAAAAATCACCCGAGGAGCTACGGAAGGAAAAAGAGCAGTTGCAGGTACAAAATCAGAAAACTGAAAATGTCTTTGAGGATAAAAGCCGAGTGCCTAATGAGCAAAATGCTTGGAAGGAAACGCAATATCAACGAGGCGAATAACAAAACTGCCCTGCATATAATTGTGCAGGGCAGTTTGTTATTCCTCGGCTAACTTCCTCTTACCAAAAATAAAGAAATAGTACGTGGATGACACAATATACAAGCCTGCCGTAATGGTGAAGGCATAGGCATAGCCCCAATAAAATCCATTTGCAATGACAAGCCCCGCTGCTACAGGACCCATGGTGGCCCAGCCAATATTAAATACCATCTGGTTCACCGAGTTTGCAAGCCCTTTGTATTTATCCGCCACGATTTCCATCGCAATCGCACTTTGAATCGGATTCCCCGCATTCATAAGTGCCTGACGCATTAGGAAACCAAGTGAAGCTAGCAATAGCGAGGTTGTATAAGCCGTCAAAATAAGAAACGGAATCGACAGCATTTGAAATATAATAAGTGCCTTTACTTTTCCAACTTTTTTCACAAGCAGTGGTCCAATCAGCATCGCCACCGCCGTCATCGCAGATCCAAGCGATAAAATCAGCCCAATATAAGCATTCGATGCATCAAAGCGATTGGAGAAATATAAATTCAAATAAGGAACAACTAATCCAGACCCAATGCCAATGAGCAAGCTCGCAAACGAGAAATGGAAGATGAGAATGATATTGCGCTTAAAACTACTATCAACGCGATCCACTTTCTCTTCCTGATCTTTTTTCACTTGTACAGGCTCCGGTGGCTTATTTTGTAGTTTGAATAAAGGCAACAGTCCTAACGTAAAAATAATGGCCCCTACAAGTAACGCACAACGAATCGCTGACGCTGCATCCATGCCGCCAACAACTTCTAGAACATCGGCAATCACACCGCCAAACAGACTGCCAATCACGTTTGCCACAGTCATCAAAGCAAAATGGATACTGAACATATGCACGCGCTCAGCTGGCGTAGAGTTCTCCGCGAGAAAAGGCACACCTGACACTTGCACAAACGCCATGAACAAGCCCGTTAAAAATGCCGCGTAAATAATTGGCATTTCCGCAATCGCAACACTGCGGTAAAACAACGTCATCGCCCCAAACAACGCACCGCCGACAATCATCCACTTTCGACCAAACTTATCACTCAAAAAACCCGCTGGCACCAGCATAATCGCCGAAGCCATCGCCGTCATCGAAATGACTTTGCCATTAACGGTTTCCGGCATCCCCAACTCTTTAATGTACAGATTGTACATCACCATAAAAACACCCATCCCAATTTGAATGAGCACATTCGCCAGCATGAACAACCTAACGTTTTGATTGAATGAAGTAATTTTCCTCTTCCAATCCACCAACCATTTTCCCATGGCACTCCAACTCTCCACACATTACTTCGATACTCTAAATATACGTCTTTCAGAATAGTTTTTCAACGGATTCCTTCATATTGAATCCCGTTGAGTGGTAGTAAATGACGACCAAACGGTAGTATTTGCTATTCACCTGCTGTACGCTATATAGTCCAGTACATAAACGTCAAAACTCCTCATTCACAGTCGAATGAGGAGTTTTTCTATACTAGGGCTCCAACTTGTCTTCTGATTTAAATGTTCCATCCTCTTCAGATTCTAGTGCTAGATTTTGAATCGCTTCTTCATCAGCTTCAGGTTTCGATGCCATATTCTCATCCTTCTCGGTTTCAATATCCGGATCTTCTCCGGGTTCCGAAGGCAGTACAATCTCAATAGGAGTAGAAGTGGAGGCGTTATTCAACTTATCGATGGCTTGATCGTACTCCGCATCTAGGTCTGCAATAATTGCCTCTTTTTCCTCAGTAAGATCAGTTGCTATATTCGCCTTTAGGCTAGCGGCATATTCCTGCAATGCAAGTGTCCGGCGGTTTTTTTCTCCGACAATGAATGTCGCCAATTCTTCCTCTACTCTTTGCTTCTCTTCTTCTAATGCCACTTTCAATTCACCCATAAGTCGGTTTTTTTCTGCAGTAATTGCATCAGCTATCTCCTGCTCCGCCACTGTCCTTTTAACAGCAAACCAATTTAGTAACGAACTCCCTGCATCCTGGCCTGCAAAAGCCATATTCACACCACTTCCTAGACCAAGCATTAACAAAAGAGCCCCAAGTACTATACCTATTTTTTTAAAGCTGAAGGAACTTTTATACTTCGGAACTTTATTCGGCATAATTACACCTTCCTCTAAAATAATAAGGACCTCTCGTGACGAGGCCCTTACTAGTCATTCGTACTTATTTATTCATACCGTTTACCAAAGCATCCATTTCAGCCTCGGCAGCGAGTTGAAGGCTCTTCGCTGTCATTGTAATCAGTTTCTCCTGATCCATAACTAATTTATTTTTCATTTGAGTGATGACAGAACGAAGCTCCTTGATTTTTTCATCAATCAAACCTTTAATTTCATCAATCGTTAAATCGGTTTCCGCATCCAATTGTGCTTGGAGTTCTTGTTTCGCCACCCTAATTGTTTCCTCCAAATCACTAACAGCTTGAGCAGTGACTGCTTTTACATCAGTGTTCACCTTATCGATAGCTACTTGTCCCGCAGCTCCCGTATGTTCAGGTAAATCAGTCTTCATATAATCTAGCGCATCAGCTCCAGCTTGATTAATTAACCCATTGGCGAATTCCTTCATTTTATCAAACTGACCAGACAAGTAGGTTTCAATATGCGCTTTTTCAGCCTTTATTGCGTCAATATGTTCTTGGCTTCTTGCTTCAACATTTTTACTTGCAACGCCAGCTTGGGCTTCACCCTTCGCATTAATGCTGTTTGTAGCATCTGTTTTCAGTGCATTATATTCCGTTGTTAATCCCTCAACTTTATCACTCATATATGCCGCAGTTTGTTCTGCGACAGCTATATTAGCTTTCCCAAATTGCCCATCAAACCAATTTTTGAAATTTTGTCCCGCGTCTGTTGCCCCGAACGCTACACCCGCACTCGATAAAAGTCCTACTGCTATTGCCCCAGCGATCACTTTCCCTTTTACTGTTTTAATCATTTAATTATCCCCTTTTCTCATATTGGTTTGTATGAGTGCTTAGTTTCCAAATACTTCTTCCACAATCTTTTCAAAGTCCTGATCCATTTCAGCTTCAATGTTCAGCTCGTCCACATAATCATCAAAGCTTATATTTTCTAGTTCAACGATCATATCATTCAAACTTGTTATCGTTTGAGTCTGATATGCTTCAATACTAGACTTCGCTTCTTTCACTTTATCTCCATGAAAAATTGCAAGTTTGTCATCAATACTTGCTTTTGATTCTTGCAAAAAGGTATTTACCTCTTTAATGGCCAATGTAATTTCCGTTGCAGTAACTGAACCTAACTTTTCACTTTTCTTCTGAAACGAACCCTTATACCAATCAAAAAGATTCTGCCCCGCATGACCATTCGCGTAAATCGTTCCTGCCCCCAATAAAAGGACACACACAAGAAAAACACCAAACATTTTTTTCATCATGAGCACCTCTTTAGTAAATTTCATATTTTTTCACGAAAAATCTCCTCCAATACTTTTTCAGCCATTATCCAAAGGTCGAAATAATGAATCTATTCTTAGTATAGAAGGATTTTTATTGGCTATCCTCCCCCCAAAGAGTGACTTCTAGATATCGTTCGTCTACTATCGATTTCTACTTTAGTGTAAGGTCGGTATGCTTTTGTACCAGATTCGTTCCGCTTCGAATGGTTATAAATCGATAAATTACTAGCTAATCAAACAAAGAAAGAACCTCTTCAATCGCAAGAGGTGACGAATTATTCAATAAGAAGAGTTTACAATAGACTATATATGTTGAACTAAAGAATCCTACTAAAACCGCTTGGCGCTAGGGGATGCCTCCCGCTGGTGATTATGTCACAATCATAAGTTCAACTTAAATCTATTTCACAGAGAAACCCTACTTTTACATTATTTTTGTACTAATACTTTCAATGAAGGAAGGATCGGGTGAATAAGTTATGCAAATTGTTATTGTGGACAATCATCCATTAGTTAGAAAAGGACTAGCCTATCTACTTTCTTTAGATACAACTATGAATTTTTTAGGAGAAGCCGCGAATAATAGGGAGGCACTAGCTCTATTCCACAAAACCAAACCTAATTTAGCGATTGTAGATCTCCACCTAGGAAATGAATCGGGTTTGGACTTAATACTTGAAGCAAAACAACAAGGAATAACTTGTAAATTCGTCGTGTTAACTTCCTCCACAAAAGAGATTGACTTTAAACGAGCACAAGAAATCGATGTCGATGGCTATGTATTAAAAGAGGCATTACCGGAAGAGCTGATACACGCCTTACGAATGATTGGCAGGGGCAGAAAATATTATGATCCCGGGGTACTTGATTTGGTAATGATGTCGAAAGAAAACCTTTTTCAAAAGGATTGTCATGTCAATCAATTAACCCCAAAAGAAAAAGAAGTATTACTTGAACTCGGCATGGGACTTTCCAATAAAGAAATTTCAAAGGCTCTATATATTTCTGAGTACACTGTAAAAAAACATGTGAGTCAAGTACTCGCAAAGCTCGAACTAGCCGACAGGACACACGCAGCATTGTATGCGAATGCTAAAGGCTTAGTAACTTATCATGTTAATTGAATATATGTTTGTCAGTAACGGCATGCAAAAAAGGGACTTCCCACTCACTCGGAAGTCCCTCATTATAGTTTACCCCACCTTCGGATTCCCCGAAGTTCCCGCCTGCAATTTATACATTTGTGCATACTGCCCGCCAAGCAACAGCAGCTCATCATGTGAACCACTTTCCACAATTTCCCCGCGGTCCAATACTAAAATCCGATCCGCATTTTTAATCGTCGAAAGTCGATGGGCAATGATGAATGTCGTCCGCCCTTTTTTCAGCACATCCATTGCGTGCTGAATAATTTCTTCCGTCTCTGTGTCGATGTTAGACGTTGCTTCATCCAAAATCAAAATCGCTGGATCAAACGCCAACGCCCGTGCGAATGAAATTAGCTGGCGCTGCCCAGATGACAGCGTACTTCCCTTCTCGACAACCGGCTCGTCTATGCCGCCAGGTAAATGTTTCAACACGCGTTCTCCACCAACCGCTTCAAGCGATTGCTGCACTTTTTCACGTGTAATACGCGCATCTCCTAAGCTGACATTCGACTCCACCGTACCACTGAACAAATACGGATCTTGCAAAACAATCCCCATATGATCACGAACCGTCTGACGAGGCATATCGCCAATGTCCATGCCATCAATCGTTATCTTACCTTTCGATGCATCATAGAAACGAAACAGTAAATTCATAATCGAACTTTTCCCTGATCCCGTATGACCGACGAGCGCAACGGTTTCCCCTTGTTTTGCTTCGAAAGACAGATCCTTCAGCACATACTCTTCTTCCTTATAAGCAAACCACACGTTTTCAAAGCGGACATTTCCACGGTAGCGGGCGATTTTATCATCGCTTACCGGCTCTCCTTCACGGTCCAACAACTTGAAAACACGCTCCGCTGCTACAAGTGAATGCTCGAGTCGTGCAAACTGATTGACAATCCCAGTTACAGGGTTAAACAACCGTGTAATATAATCCACGAATGCATAGAGCATCCCGGCTGAAATAACACTTTCAGTAGTCAGTGAGGCGCCGCCGAAATACCAGATGAGGAATACAAACGCCAACGACCGGATAATATCGACCAAGTTATGTGACGTTGCCGCCTCCACTTTTAACAACTTATTTTGATAGTTGTAATGTTCATCATTCAGCTCGCCAAATTCCTCTTCCATCTGCTTTTCACGACGAAACGCCTGAATAATCGTCATCCCATTAATCGATTCATTAATCATCGCATTCATATCACTCACTTTACCGCGAATGATATGATTCACTTTAGAAGCAAAATTTCTGTACATCTTCATCCAAATATACAAAATCGGCAGGACAAACAGCATAATCGCACCCATTTTAGGGTCTAAATAAAACAAGGCGATAAAGATTCCCGTAATATACATCCCACTAATGGCAAACTGTGAAACGACTGTTACATACAAATTCCGAATTGCTTCCGTATCATTCGTAATTCTCGCCACGACTTTCCCAGCCGGCAAATTATCAAAATAACGAATCGGCAATGTTTGGATATGTTCGTACAAATCATTACGCATTTTCTGAATAATACGGTTCGCAGCGTTTTGGAGCAATAAATATTGGAAATATCTAAAGATCGCGGTGACAACCGCTAGCCCGAAAAAGACAGCAAGCAGTTTGATGATCGGCTCAAAATCGATACCGCCACCTACAGCACCCGCGATATAGTCATCAATAATTTTCTTGGCAATCATCGGACCCATCAAATCCGCACCTACTGCAACGGCAAGAAATATCAGACCCGTAATCAACAATTTTTTATAATCAAGCGCATAGTGAAATAAGCGTTTACCAGTACCCATATTATTCAACCTCCCCAATCTGCTGGCGGTCGAATTGCTCTTTGTACCAGCCGTTCATTCCTAGCAGTTCTTCATGTGTTCCTTCTTCAATCACACGACCATCATCAAGGACGATAATCCAGTTAGCATGCTGGATAGCTGATAAGCGATGCGTCGTAATAATTGTCGTTTTACCGGAACGTTCTGCTTGGATATTCTCAATAATTTTCGCTTCGGTTTTAGCATCGACAGCAGATAGTGAGTCATCCAAAATAAGAATTTCCGGATTTTTCACGAGTGCTCGTGCAATTGAGATCCTTTGCTTCTGCCCACCAGACAAAGCAACACCTTTTTCACCAACAAGCGTATCCAATCCGTCCGGTAACATTTCAAGGTCTTTCTTGAAATAGGACAGACGAATCGTTTCTGCTATATCTGCTTCCGATGCCTCTGGTCTGCCAAACAAAATGTTGTCTCTCACCGACCGTGAGAACAGTACATGGTCTTGTGGGACATAACCAATCCAATCCCTCACCTGATCCTTTGTCATCGATTGAAGTGGTACGCCTGAAAAGACGATTTCCCCTTCTCCAACTGGATATTCACGCAATAGCTGTTTAACAAATGTTGTTTTCCCACTACCCGTCTTGCCGACAATCCCAAGTGTATCGCCACGATCCAAATGGAGTTTAATCGCATCTAGGTTGACCGAATGCGACATAGGATAAGTAAAGAAAACATCCCGGAAGCCTACACTTCCCGGCTGTTCCACCATAACTGGCTGTTCAGGGTCTTTGACATCTTCCTCATAGTCAAGCGTCTCTGTCACCCGATCGAGTGATGCGTTGCCGCGTTGCATGACGTTGATTAATTCCCCAATCGCAAACATCGGCCAAACAATCATACCAAGATAAACGTTAAACGTTACAAGATTCCCCAGCGTCATATCTCCTATTGATACGAGATACGCCCCATAGCCGAGTCCAATCATATACGTCAATCCTGTTAGCACCTTCGAAATTGGCATGAACAAAGCATCAATTTTTTCAACATGCATATTTTTTTGGAAGACATCCTCCGTCATCTTCGCGAATTCATCCTCAGTTGCACGCTCTTGCACATATGCACGAACGACCCGTACACCCGCGACAGCTTCCAGAACATTATCGTTCAAATCACCAAATGCTTGTTGAGCCGTCATATACCTCTCGTGAATCTTCTTCCCCAACACTTGCATAATGTATGCCAAAATTGGTAGCGGTAAAATCGCCACCAACGTTAACTTCCACGATACAAGAAAGCCCATCGTCAAGACGAGTGTCATCAAATACAGCGTTGAGTCAACGAGCGTCATAATACCAAATCCCGCGGTTTCCGAAATGGCACGCAAATCATTTGTTGAACGTGCCATTAAATCGCCCGTCTTATTTTTCTCATAAAACGTCGGTGTCATCTTCAGGAAATGACGCATTAGTTTTCCACGAAGCTGCCTTTCAATGACATAAGCACCGCCAAATAGCTGGTATTGCCAAACGAAATTAAATGCATAGCCAACAGCCATAATGAGCAGCATGGCGCCAATAAATGCAGCTAATAACTTCGTCGTTAACGTCTGCATGTAAATAGAGTCAATCGCTTCTCCAATGAGCCAAGGTGGAATTACAACCAATACATTCGTAATCATCAATAAGATGAGTGCAACTGTATACCTCTTACGATTTTCTTTAAAAAACCACTTTAATTTGAATAACACCGAAAACATAACCCCATCTACCTTCTTCCCTTTTCCCTACTAACTATCCGCTTTCAAGAGATTCCTTTTCTAATAATTTCCTTTGCTGTTTCATGATCAACATAGCCAGCACTCCTTTTCTTTTTATTATGCAACACGCAAAGCGTGATAACACCAAAATATGGTATACCAAAACAACAAAAAAGCACACGCCTTTTAACATAAGCGTGTGCTTAACAAAAAGGAACGGGTATCCGTTCCATTCCATATATATTCACATTCAAAGTTGAATAGAAGTTGGACAGCACGGATGTATCATGAAGTTTTTTTGTATGATGAATAGCTTTTTCATGTTCCGTACCTCCCTTTCTATTTCGAGTATCTAACTATTACAGGTTACCATTTCCAATTTCCAATTGTCAACAGTTTTCAGAAATTATATTTCATTCACAATCCACTGAAATGAATGACGTATAATTGGACTGCCATCTCATTAAAATTGACAAGCAGCCAAGCAAAACTATTTGTTTTTTTCTTGTAAATAAATTATCATTGTCTTAACTAACTATTTTACCACTACAGGAGGTGTACACTTTGTTCTACCCCTCATTCGGGTGCGGGACAAAGTAATTATTTGGAAATTCCCATACGATTGGCAGCATTTGCTGTCTTGATCGCCCTCACCGCATTTTTTGTTGCGAGTGAATTTGCAATTGTAAAAGTAAGGACATCACGAATCGATCAGCTTGTTGCGGAAGGAAACCGCAAAGCTGTCAATGCTAGAAAAGTAATCGGTAATTTGGATGAATACTTATCAGCTTGTCAATTAGGGATTACGATTACTGCTCTTGGACTCGGGATGCTCGGTGAACCTACCGTCAATCTCATGTTAGCTCCCATTTGGGAAAGTTTAGGTCTATCCGCTAGTACAACAAGTATCGTATCATACATTATTGCCTTTTCGATTGTCACATTTCTACATGTTGTCGTCGGTGAACTAGCTCCTAAAACAATTGCAATACAAAAAGCAGAGGCCATTACATTGTCCTTTTCAACACCCCTTATTATCTTTTATCGCATGGCATACCCTATTATTAGAGGTATGAATGGAACCGCCCAATTCCTAATTAGACTTTTAGGATTTAAATCCATGTCAGAATCCGAAGTTGCCCATACCGAAGAAGAACTTCGTTTGATTTTAGCGGATAGTTTAAAAAGCGGTGAAATCAACCAATCTGAATATAAATATGTCAATAAAATTTTTGAGTTCGACGACCGAATTGCCAAGGAAATCATGGCACCACGAACAGAAATGATGTCCATCGAAAAAGATATGACATTGCGTGAAGTGTTCGAAGTGATTGGCGTTGAGCAATATACGCGTTATCCTGTAACAGATGGCGATAAAGACCATATTATTGGTCTCGTCAACATGAAAAATCTATTAACGGCGTTCATTAAAAATCCAGAAACCGAGCATCAATCAGTCATTCAATATATGCAGCCTATTATCCATGTAATTGAAACAATACCGATTGGCGACCTTCTACTTAAAATTCAGCGAGAACGAATCCATATGGCCATCCTGATGGATGAATATGGCGGGACTTCGGGTCTTGTGACGATTGAAGATATTCTTGAAGAAATCGTCGGTGATATTCGTGACGAGTTCGATACAGATGAAGTACCTGAACTTCAAAAGCTAGGCGAGGATCATTATATCTTGGATGCCAAAATGCTTATCGAAAATGTCAATGACATTCTCGGCATCGATATTGACGAAGATGATATCGATACCATTGGCGGTTGGTTTATGACCCAACGCTTTGATGCGATTCAAGGTGAAAAAATTATTGAGCAAGGCTATGAGTTCGTCGTAAAAGATGTCGACGGTCATCATATTCTTTACTTGGAAGTATTCAAATATGTACAGGAACAAGCCGATGACACATCAGAATTGTCGCTAGAATCCTAATGAAGAACGGCTCTCGAAACTGTGAGAGTCGTTTTTTATTTGGTATATTGGTTAGTTCGGAGAAAATGTTGCGAACTCCTAAGAAAATGCTGCCTATTCCCTCCACAAAATATATATTATACAAATTTTACATTGACATAGTTCACCAACTTTGTTATCGTTAACACATCTTACAGAAAGCAGGTGAAGTTTTATGGCTATTATCATTGTACATTCGGTCGGACCCATACTTTCACCTGCCATACTTCTCTAAGGGTATGCTTATTCTGTTATGCGTGTGAAAGCCGTGGTGTCCGATCTGGACTCACGGCTTTTTTATTGTCTAGCTCCAGGCGCCTTGCGCTTTCCTAGTCTAAAACGCATATAACAGGAGGAAAATGAATTGATTAATTTACAAGATTACGGTTGGAATACATCCCACGAAGCACGATGGGAAGAAATAAATGATAACGAGAAAATGAAGAAGTGCACGCCAGGGCGTGTCACGCTTGAACATAAACATATGTATCGGGTAGTAACTGCTAATGGGGAATGGTTATCTGTCTGTTCTGGCGCTATGCAGCATGACGCTCTAGAACGGCGTGACTTCCCTGCCGTCGGAGATTGGGTTGCAGTTGAAAAGATGCCTGGGGAGGAACGTGGTATCATCCATGCGATTCTGCCAAGAACATCACTTTTTTCAAGAAAAGCAGCAGGCACAACGATTGTCGAACAGATTATCGCCGTTAACGTCGATGTTGTCTTTCTCGTCATGTCGATGAACAAGGATTTCAATGCTAGACGACTTGAACGCTATCTTGTCGCCGCCTATGACTCCGGTGCTAACCCGGTTGTCGTCTTGACGAAAAAAGACGTTTGCGAAGATCCCGCGTCCTATATGGAAGAGGCTCGCAACATTGCATTCGGTGCGGATGTGTTCGCTGTCAGTAATGTGACGGGTGAAGGCGTAGATGAATTGACCGCTTTGTTAACAGATGGGAAAACTGCGGCATTGCTTGGCTCTTCAGGTGTTGGTAAATCGTCTCTGACAAATGCCATTTGCGGCAATGACATGATGGCTGTACAAGATATTCGTGAGGATGATGCCAAAGGGCGGCATACGACAACTCACCGAGAGCTTATTAAAATCCCAAGTGGAGGCGTCCTCATCGATACACCTGGAATGCGGGAATTCCAGCTTTGGGATAATAGTGAAAGCCTAGACTCTGGCTTTAAAGATATCGAAGCATTTGCAGACGCCTGTAAGTTCAATGATTGCCAGCATAATAATGAACCCGGATGTGCTATACAAGAAGCTCTTGCCACTGGTACGTTGCCCGAAGACCGCTATGCGAGCTATTTAAAACTGCAAAAGGAAATAGCCTTCTTGGAGCGTAAAATGGATCGTGCAGCGCAATCTGCAGAGCGCAACAAGTGGAAAAACATTACGAAAAGTATGCGCAAGCATCCTTCGAAGAAGAAGTAAGACATTTTGAACTTATCATATAGAGGGGGACAGTTCTTTTCACTAGAACTGTCCCTCTTTTTTTATTATTACCGCCATCATGTACTTTATCATCGGCACAGGTTACTTTATCACCGTCTTGGACAGTTTTATCACCGCCTTGGACTTTTTCTCTGCCTCAAACTGCAAAAATAGGCAGAAGAGCAACCACTTTCATGGCTGCTCTTCCTCATCAACCCTTCTTATACTCAATATGGTACACGTCGTGACGACGATCCTTCAGCTGTTTGACCGTCCCATCCTGACGCTGACGACGTAAAATTTCAAGATCGACATCACCAATCAATACCATTTCCAAGTTGGCGTTTGTCTCGCCTACGATGCCATCGCGTGCAAACTCAAAATCAGATGGAGCAAATATCGCAGACTGTGCATATTGGATATCCATATTATCCGTCTGCGGCAAGTTGCCAACTGTCCCCGAAATAACCGTGTAAATTTGATTTTCAATGGCACGGGCTTGTGCACAATAACGAACACGTAAATAGCCTTGGCGGTCTTCTGTACAAAATGGCGTGAAAATAATATTCGCGCCCATATCTGTCGCAATACGTGCCAGCTCTGGAAATTCGATATCATAGCAAATTTGAATAGCGATTTTCCCACAGTCTGTGTCGAATACACGAACTGCATCTCCCGCACTAATTCCCCACCATTTGCGTTCATTGGGCGTAATGTGAATCTTATATTGTTTTTCAATCGAACCATCGCGCCGGAACAAATAAGAGATATTGTAAATTTCCTCATTTTCTTCCTCCACAAAATGAGAACCACCAATAATATTAATGTTGTAACGTACCGCTAAATTTGTAAACATTTCAATATATTGCGGTGTATACTCCGTCATCCTGCGTACTGCCTGACTCGGTGATCGTTCACCCAAAAAGGACATAAGCTGTGTTGTAAATATTTCCGGAAACACGACAAAGTCGGAATTGGCATCTGAAGCAACATCAACAAAGTATTCACACTGGTGCGCCATCTCTTCGAAAGATGAAATTTTGCGCATCAAATATTGCACGACACAAATCCGTACCGGATAGCTCGTCTTAAAATGACGTTTGGTAAGCGGCTTATAATCGACATTATTCCATTCCATCAGCGTCGCATATTTCTTCGATGCTTTATCATCCGGCAAATAGTTTGGATTGACCCGCATTAGCGTAAAGTCATTCATCAACTGAAAAGTCAGCACAGGGTCATAAATTTTATGGCGTGACACAGAATCTACATATTCACGTGGCGACATCTCCGCAGCATGTTTATGGTAGTTGGGAATCCGCCCACCAAGGATGATAGACTTCAAATTCAATTCCCTAGCAAGCTCTTTTCGCGCTTCATACAGACGCTGACCGACCTTCATGCGTCGATAGCCCGGGTGGACCATCACTTCAATACCGTACATATTATAACCATCCGGATTGTGATTGGTTATATAGCCTTCATCCGTGACATCATCCCATGTATGACGGTCATCATACTCATCAAAGTTTATAATGAGACTTGAACAGGAACCAATAATTTCACCATCTAGTTCTGCTATAAGTTGCCCCTCTGGAAAGATGGCCAAATGACTCTTCAACTGCCCCTCTTCCCATGGATCCATCCCCGGAAAACAAAGTTCCTGCATCGCCAGCAATCGCTTAATATCTGCAGATTCCATCTGACGAATGACCATACTTACTTCAAACGATGACAAATCGAATTCTTCACTCACTCGAACCACCCCTTTCTTTTCATTATATCGCATAGACCTTATGAATCAATTACACCGAAGCGTAATTGCGTCCAAATTTTGAATTGTGCCCGTAGGATGCGGATATGCAGTCGTTGCGAATCGAACTGCGAAGGGTTCGATTTGCCGTATTTCTGTGCTTTTTGCAGAAATTAAGGCACGTAATCAGGATGTCGCGTACTTAGACTGCCCTCCTTTAAATCCTGTCTAAATTTGTGACATCCGCCGGAGGCTTTAACTTGAATCAGCAGGGAGTTTGAACTCCCTCTGATTGAAATGCTTTTCTGGCATTCATCCCGCCACTTATAGAAGTGGAGGACTTCTGCTGAATCAAGTTGAAGCAGGTTAATAATATTTTACTTGCTTCGCATAACCCCCTATAATCAAATAAGTAGTTAACCATGTAGGAGTTGGTCATATGCAAAAACGGTTAGAAAACGGACTCATTTTTATTTGGACCGTATCGTTCGTCGCAACGCTAGGTTCACTATACTTTTCAGAAGTACGTGGATACGAGCCCTGTACACTTTGTTGGTACCAACGCATTTTGATGTATCCAATTGTCATTATTTCAGGAGTTGCCCTATTCCAGAAAAATGCACGAATTGCCTTAACGACTGCTATTTTCGCTTTAGTTGGAGGTAGTATTTCGCTCTATCATTATGGCATCCAAAAATTAAGCTTTTTGAGTGAAACTGCACCGACTTGTGGAAATGTCTCTTGTACAGGACAATACATCAATTATCTGGGATTCATCACCATCCCATTCTTGGCACTAGTCGCATTTACACTAATCTTTATCACAAGCCTTTTCATGATGAAATGGCAGAAGGAGTCGAAGTAACTTGAAAAAACTATTGATCATTGGCGGTGCTATTATCGCTGTCTTCATTCTCATCGTTGTTTTGTCAAATCAATCGGATAAAATTAAACTAAAGGATAATCCGTACGACACAGACAAACTATCTAAATCGACCATTGCTTTAATTGGCAATGAAAACTACGACAATATCGTTCTACCAGGAGAACTGAATGATAAAATCACTTCAGGCGAACCTGTAACAGCATACTACTTCCACCCAGAATGTCAGTATTGTATGGCAATGACACCTGTCATGATGCCGATTGCTAAAGAGATGGGTGTAGATGTATTGCAATACAATATGATGGAATTCCCTCATCCTGCTGATGTCCAATCTTGGCCTACACTCGTCCACTACAAGGATGGCGAAGAAGTTGGAAGAATGGTCGGTGAACAACCAGCTGAAAACATCCGGGCATTTTTCACTGAATTCGAAGGAAAATAAAATCGCATTCATCTCCCTATCTATAGAGGTGGGAGTTGAATACTGAATGAAGATGAAGCATAGCTGGAAGGAATGATGTAAATGGCTTTATTTCATTATAAAACTGAGCAAGACGATCTAACCGTTGAACAATTACTCAAAGAACAATGGCAAGGCGGTAAAAAAACGGTCCATTTAATGCGAATGGCCAAAAGTGTGCTCGATTCAACTGGTAATCCTGTAGATGACTGGCGCGCCCCCTTACCTAAAGGAACCGAATTAGTCTTTACATTTCCCGACACTGCTTCTACGTATATGTCAGATGACAAAGGTGAACTGACGGTCCTTTTTGAAGATGAACATATTTTGGCAGCCGTAAAGCCAGCCGGCATAGCTACTCATCCCGATGGACCAACAGATAATGGGACCCTCATGAACCGCGTGATGACACATATTCGAAAAAATGATGGTGATTACGCTGAGCATATTCACCGTCTAGATAAAGGCACTTCGGGTGTTGTACTCATTGCCAAGCATCCAATTGCAAAATCACTGTTCGACCGAATGATTGAACAGAACAACCTGACTAGAAAGTACGTTGCCGAGGTCGATGGCTACTTGAAAAGACCAAGAGGCACGATTAAACTGCCGATTGGTCGAGATCGCCATCATCCCGCCAAACGACTCGTTTCCATGTCTGGGCAAGCTGCTGTCACCCATTTCAAGGTCATTGAACGCAAGGAAAACACGACCCTTGTTGAGGCCCAACTTGAAACGGGACGTACGCATCAAATTCGCGTCCACCTATCCCATCTTGGTAATCCTGTTACAGGCGATACGCTATATGATGGCAGTGAAACCGCAGACGGACATTACCGTTTAACTGCAACAACATTGAGCTTCATTCACCCATTTACAGAACAACAGACGACAATTGAAATGAAGTGAATTCAAAAATACCATGGAGATAATTTCTCCATGGTATTTTTTACTATAGCCAATTACGTCTTGGCGCAATTGCGTCTACATTTTGAATTGTGCTTGTCTAAGTGCCTTAAACTTGTGACATCCTCCAGAGGACTAACAGGGAGGAATTGAACTTCATTCTTCCTTAATCAGCGGGGATTTGAACTTCCAGCAGATTCAAGTTAAAACGTCAATTGACGAATTCCATTTTCAAGACGCTCGTCTACTTCTTTAGCATCTTCAATATGCTCGACAATCAAATCATGGGCCTGTGCAAATAGTGTTTTCGCACCCAATAATTCGCTCTTTACTTCTTCAGATAATCGCTTCTGTTCTTCAATCATCCCTTGGATTGCACCGATATCTCCCTGACTATGTTCGATCGTCCCTAAGATACTTTCGATTTTAGCAGCTGTTTCAAAACTGACTGCTACACCTTTTTCAACAAGCTCAGCACTTTTTCGAGTTGCAGCAAGTGCCTGCTCAATTTCATCACGCAAGGAAGAAGTTAATGTTTGGATATTCGCCGTACTATCGGAAGTACTTTCTGCAAGCTTACGTACTTCTTGTGCGACAACTGCAAATCCTTTCCCTGACTCTCCTGCACGTGCCGCCTCGATTGATGCATTTAGCGCTAGCAAGTTTGTCTGTGCCGCAATCCCTTCAATCACCCCAACAATTGACTGTATCTCAACGGATCGAGCACTTAAGTTCGTCATATTTTTTTCAGACGCTTGAATTTGTACACCTAAATCCTTAATGACTTCAGCTGTCGCATTGACTTCTTTCGTCCCTTCAGATGCTTCAGTCACCATACTATGTGACTTCTCTTCAAGTGAACGACCTTTTTCATACAATTCCTGCGATTTACCTGAAGTTCTTTCACTCAAATCCCCAACTTTTGCAAACTTCACTTCGATTTGGCTAACTGCTTCACCTAATACATTATGCTGTGCATTAACCTTTTCATGCTGATTAACAGCCGCATTTAGTTCACTTTTTAATTCTGTTAAGCGACCTCGATCTTGTACTTCTTTATCTGAATACGCCGTTTTTAGGCGTTCGATTTCTAATCGTAGACTATCGTCCTGATTATTCTTTTTTTTACTTGTAAACACGTCTATTCCTCCTAGAATCTTTTCATAAATTATATCATACTAACTTCTCAATTAAAGATTCCATTTATGAATAAGTTCTTTTGTTGTGATAAATACTTTTAACACTCCAACCTTCCCTTTCCTTTCATCCTCAGGACTTTTATCATAGCACGCGATAAAATAGTCTTCCCTCATATTCAATTGTACATTTGTAAGCTGATTTTGACGAATTCGCTGATTTGACTGACAGTTGAATTTAGAACAAAAAACGAATATTATTGTAAATGTAGTTCATTTCGTTCGTATTTTGAAAGGAGAGTTATGATGTTTCATTTAAAAGAACAAAATACAACTGTAAAAACTGAAATATTAGCAGGGGTAACGACTTTTTTAACAATGGCCTATATCGTCATTGTCAATCCAATTATTCTTGCTGATGCAGGCGTACCATTCGAACAAGTTTTCCTTGCGACCATTGTCGCGGCTGTTATTGGTACGCTGTGGATGGCACTGTTCGCCAACTATCCAATTGCCATCGCACCAGGGATGGGGTTAAATGCTTATTTCACATCCATTGTCATCGCATCAGATGGTCAACTCGATTACATGACAGCCTTTTCCGCGGTATTCGTCGCTGGTCTATTGTTTGTTCTATTGTCTTTGACATCGTTCCGTGAGAAATTAATCCAATCCATTCCTGAAAGCTTGAAATTAGGCATTACGGCTGGAATAGGACTATTCATTGCCTTTATCGGCTTACGACTCTCAGGACTCGTCGCTCCTCATCCAGGCAATCTTGTGCAACTCGGAGATCTTACTTCTCCCCCAGTTCTATTAGCGCTATTTGGATTGCTCGTGACAATCATTCTGATGACTTTAAATGTCTATGGTTCGATTTTTATCGGCATGATCCTGACGGGAATTGTAGCCGTTTTTACAAAGCAACTTACATTTGAAGGACCTCTATGGCAAATGCCTCACTTACCCGAAGGCATTCTTGTTTGGAACCCCATTCAAGCAGTTGGGGATGTCATCTCGCATGGTCTATATGGTGTCGTCTTTGCATTCCTAATTGTGACATTATTCGATACGACTGGCACAATGATTGGTGTCGCAAAGCAGGCAGGTTTAATGAAAGGGAAGACTTTACCTCGTGCCCGACATGCTTTACTTGCCGATTCTGTCGCGACTGCAACAGGTGCAATGTTTGGGACAAGTCCTACATCAGCTTATATTGAATCGTCTTCCGGTGTTGCAGTAGGTGGACGGACAGGTCTAACAACACTGACAGTTGCGATTTTATTCATAGCTGCTGCATTTTTCGGCCCGTTTGTCAGTGCGCTTTCAGGTGTGTCAGCGATTACCGCTCCTGCTTTGATTATCGTCGGAAGCCTGATGATTGGCGCAGTCAAAAACATCGACTGGGATTCATTTGACGAAGCATTTCCAGCATTTCTCGTTATTCTAACGATGCCGCTTACATCAAGCATTGCAACAGGAATCGCCCTCGGCTTCATTACTTATCCTTTATTAAAGGTTGTGAAGGGGAAAGGGAAACAAGTACCTGTGCTTTTGTATATTTTCGCCGTATTGTTCACCTATCAGCTTCTTTTTTTACCACATTAAATTAAAGGCGTTACTGTTTTTGTCACAACTTTTCCTTTCTGTCATTTCAATTCGATGGACAATCAGGTATACTGGATTAAGAACTATTGATTTTACAGGAGGTATAGTCTGATGAATCTTATTCTTATTATTGGCGTTAGCGTAGCATTCCTATCTGCAATCCTTACAGGCGGCTATGAAGACAAAGGCAATAATCATAAAAGCAAAAAAAGCCGCGGCCATCAGCCAACCTAATACGATGTAAAAACGGGACTAGCCTTATGGCTGTCCCGTTTTTTTATGCTAATCCTGGGTAATTCTGCTGTCTAAGTGCTTCATAAATAAGAATCGCCGCCGTATTTGATAAATTCAACGAGCGAATATGATCATTCATCGGAATGCGCAGACACCGCTCTTTGTTCTCTTCTATAATATCCTCCGGTAACCCAGTCGTCTCTTTACCAAAGACAAAGAACAAATCCTGTGCCGAATCTGAGTAATCGAATGACGTATGTGGCTTGTCGCCATGCTTCGTCAAAAAGTAAAATATCGCATCTGGATAAGCCGCAAACATCTCACGAATTCCATCATGATACGTAATATCAACATGCTCCCAATAATCAAGTCCAGCCCGTTTCAACATTTTATCGTCTGTCGAGAATCCAAGTGGCTTAATAAGGTGAAGCTTCGTCTTAGTCCCTGCGCATGTGCGCGCAATATTCCCTGTATTCGCTGGGATAAGCGGTTCAAATAATGCAACATGTATAGCCATTTTAGCACTTCCTTCTAAACTTGTTGTTTCCAATTATCCATTGCTTTTTTTAATTCAGCAAGTACTTCTGGATCTTGCTCTATTTCTACTGCTGCTTGGATTGCCTGATAGCCTTCCTCCGTGCCAATTCGACTCAGTGCCCACACAATCGCTCCCCTAATAACGGGACGTGGATCTTGCTCCAACATTTCAACTAATTCGGGCACTGCAGCCTCCTCTTTAAAATGAGCAAGTGCAATGATTGCATTACGTTGAATCGGATTTTTACCACGCCATGAGCCCGACATATGACCGAATTTTTCTTTAAACTCTCGATTCGATAATCTGAGTATTGGCTGCAATTGTGGCTTTGTTAATGCTGGATCTGGTTGGAATGCATGCTGATGCAAATTATGTTTTCCTTTATTTTTCGGACATACCGTCTGGCATGTATCACAACCATATATCCGATTACCAAACTCTGTACGAAACTCTTCAGGGATTGGCTTTTTTGATTGTGTTAAGAAGGCGATACAGCGCTGCGCATTCAGTTGCCCACCTTGAATCAATGCCCCAGTCGGACAGACATCCAAGCATAGTGTACAGTCACCACAGTCATCCTCCATGGGGACATCCGGTGCAAATGGTATATTCGTTATCATTTCGCCCAAATAGACATACGACCCAAATTCCGGCGTAATAATGGAACAATTTTTCGCTGACCAACCGATACCTGCTCGTTCTGCAACAGCACGATCCACAAGCTCCCCTGTATCGACCATCGAACGCACCTTAGCAGTAGGCACATTTAGTAAAATAAACTCCTCTAGCAGCCTCAGCTTGTCACGTAAGACTGTATGGTAATCCATCCCCCAAGATGCGCGGCAAAACATGCCACGTCGCTCTCCCTTCTTCCCCTTAGGTGCATTCACCATCTTGGACGGATAAGCGACGGCAATCGCAATAATACTTTCCGCTTGATCAAGAAGAAGCGCTGGCTCCGTTCTCTTATCTAAGTCTTTCTCTTCAAATCCGGACTGATAGCCAAGTTCTTGTTGCCGCTTCAGTCGATTTTTCAGTTCTCTGAATGGAGCTGCTGTTGTAAAACCGATTTTATCTATGCCAATTGAAACCGCATAGTCCCTCACCGCCTCTTGCAATTGAACAGCATTCACGCCTTATCGCCTCCTTTATGCTAATATAGTACTAAATTATATAAAGGGTGATGTCATTGAATATTGAAATGGCTGCGAAGATTTTACAAGCCGTGCCCGGATTAAAATTGGGCATTAACCATTATACCAAAATTACTGTATCAGAATCGCCTCAAATGATAAAAGGTCGATTACAACTGTTCCAAGAGCAACTTTTCTTTGAACTAGAAGGCAAATCCGTATCTGACTTTCCTGGTATTCAAGAATGGCGTACAGTGTGGAAAATGCTTGGTGCAGATCCTAATCGCTATCGTCATTCCACCGAAGCGCTTATGCGACGCGTTAAAAAGCAAAACTACATCAATCCGTTTCACTCAGCTGTTGATTTGAATAACTTCTTCTCCCTGCAACACCAAATCCCAGTCGGCATTTACGACTTTGACAAGATTGTCGGCAATGTCCGGATTTCTGTTGGTTCAGAAGAAACTGGCTATGACGGATTAAATGGTCGTTTCAATTCATTACACAATATTTTACTCTTAAAAGACGATTATAGCCCATTTGGCAGCCCATTCGTCGATTCTGTACGAACAGCTGTCACAACAGAAACTACCGAAGCACTTCACGTCTTCTTTATCCGTCCATCAATGAACGCAGCAGAAGCACTTGAACTAACAACCGCGTGCGGCAATATGTTCACTAGTATTAGTGGTGGTGACGTACACTCATATGTTTTACATGAAGGACAAACTTCCATTATAGTTAACTAATATTATCAATGATTCGGGGGAATGATGGGATGGCTAACATTACACTCGCTGAAGCGGTGAAACTAAAGAGTATTTTGACAAAGCGAATCCATGAGCTTGAAGATGAAATGAGACGTGCTGCCTTTACAACTGTGGAAAAAGGCAACGAACCTGTCGAAGGACCACGTACCCTTCAAGTCGTAGAAAATGAACTGGACGAAGTGCGCACCGACAGTCGTGTGCTTGATCGTCTGATGTATCGTGCCAATATCGACCATAATATCGACTTCCAAGGACAACCATTGGCCATTGTAGAAGCCATCGAACTCGCCACGCAGCTACGTGCTAAAGCTCGCTTTTACAAAGAGCTTTCTATGTCTGAAAAAGAAGACATCCAATTTGGCTACTCCGAAGGCACAATCGTCTACCGAGTCGCCTTATTCGATCCAGAAGACTACCGGGTGAAATCATTGCAAGCAGAAAAAGATGCGCATAAGTTATCCAATGCTATTAATGTAAAAAACTATTCTATCACTTTGGCATTTGATGATAGTAAATACTTCTAATCCCTTGGAAAGGTGAGACTCCTTTCCAAGGCATAGAGTGGGGACCAATCCAATTTAAATGATAGGCAAACCAATGACCTGTCACCATTTACCTTGTGACCAATCCCCAATGACCAACTAATACCCATTGCAAAATATAAACTCAGAGAGCAACACCCGGTCTCCCTCTATGAAAATCGCTCCTTCCGTTTCGACGGCAAGGAGCGATTTTGTTTATGGTCAATTTTTAAATGGCTTTGTTTTCTCGCCATTAATCAGTAACGTCCAAGTACCCTGTTCTGGGAATATTATATTTCCATTATAGTGATACATATCCTCCCCCGCTGCGATAGATGAACCAACCTGATCAAAAATATGTTCAGACACAATACGTCCTTTAGTATTGAGTAACTTCACTTCTATTCCCTTGTCACTTTCAACGGAGCTTTCAATAGTAATTTCTGTTTCCTTGCCAACCGTAAGCTCCATTGGATGACTAATCAACGAATACTCTTCTGTTTTTGGAAACGGGGGGAGAACCTCAATCGTAAATACTTCAAACAATTGATCATCCAAATAGAAAGAAAGTTGCCACTCACCCTCTGCCGGAAATGGAGTGAAACTCGTCAATATCTGTTGGACATCTTCATCGAATAGAAAGCCATTGAAAACTCCTTCAGAAATTACAATCTTTTCATTATAAGTATTCCTAGCTTCTACTCTGAAATTTTTATCTATGAGTTCCGGTGGATCTCCCCAGAAATAAAGCATCATTTTCGATCCTCTTCTCACATCCTCAGCCACAAACTGCCCGTTAAACAGCATTGCGACCTTACCTTCAATTCCAGTCACTTCATAAATACTATTTGTTAGATTGAAGGTTACAGCTTGCTGCGATGTCAATTCAACTTGAGGTAGAAACAACTGCTTTAGTCCATTAAACGAACTATCATTCGATAGGATAAGGATAAATACTGTTGCGCATATTAAAGTAAATGCAATGAAAGGCTTAACAAACTGTACTTTCTTTCTAGGCTTCATTCCCTTTTGTAAAGCTAGACTAATTCTTTCTTTCTGTTCTTCATTCAAAGTATATTTAGGAAGATTCCTCAGATTTTTTTGTAAAGTCTTCATAGCTCATTCCCTCCTCTACAAGTATCTCCTTCAGCCTTTTTAACGCCCGATGGAACGTGACATTCACATGATTCACATTACTTTTTAACACTTCACTCACCTCTTTAGGTCTCAACTCCAAAATTCCTCTCAAGATAACGACTTCTTTATGGCTAGAAGAAAGTTGATGAATCGCTTTATATAAATGAATGATTTCCTCATTAATGATTGTTCGTTCTTCCAATTCATTCGACAGCTTTTGCTCTCGAAAAACGGAGTGCTTAATCTTCTCCCACACTTTCCTTCTGCGATAATCATCGATAACCTTATTTCTTGCAATAGAAATCAACCACGTTTTAGGATGAGATTGCCCTTGGAAACCAGACATCTTTTTCATAGCATTCATAAAAGTTTCTTGCACAAGGTCCTCAACGTCCATCGAGCCTGTATAGTAAATAAGAAAACTAGTGATATCCCCTTCGTACAATTGAAACCACTCTTCGATTCTATGATTCGTCACACAATCTCCCCTCCTTTACTCATTAGACGATTGGCTATGTGAAATATTACAGCTCCATGATAAAAGAAAAAACGTTCCCTTCATTTCGCAAAGGGGACGTTCTACGCTTAATTCATCTACTCACACGCTCTCTGCAATCTCTCTCAAAGCAATTGCCCGATTAACAATAAACTTCCTCATATAACTTTCCAAAAACAGCTTATCTGCAAGCACACCAATAGGCCCTAAAGGCGATTGATATTGAAAGCGATCAATCATCAGTGTTCCGCCATCCTGCTCTATAAACTCATGAACATGGTGAAAGGAATGAAAAGCCCCCCTCACCATAATATCTCCAAACGAATAAGGCCTATTCATAACTGTCACTTTTGCAGTCAACCTTTGCCTAATACCAAAATGAACAGCTTCCCATGTAACTAAATCCCCAGCTTGCAATAGACCCGTCGTAATTCCACCAACAGCTTTCTCCCGCGTATCCGCTGTTGTTTGCGTGTGTATCTCCACATCTCTCGCAAGATCAAAGCAGCGTTCTATAGGTGATTTGATAAATTCACGATGTTCAATTAATGGCATAACCATTCCTCCACTTACCTTACTTTTCTCTACTGTAGCACAGTAACTAGTGGCTTAGATAAAATTAAACACGAAAAAAGACATAACCGAAGTTATGTCTTTTTTACTTGATACCCGAGGCCGGACTTGAACCGGCACGCCTCGCGGCATCGCATTTTGAGTGCGACGTGTCTGCCATTCCACCACTCGGGCATAATTACTATTCATTTCACAAAACCACTCGATAAGAAGATTGGAGGCGGCAACCGGAATCGAACCGGTGATAAGGGTGTTGCAGACCCATGCCTTACCGCTTGGCTATGCCGCCGTAGAATAATGGAGCGGAAGACGGGATTCGAACCCGCGACCCCGACCTTGGCAAGGTCGTATTCTACCACTGAACTACTTCCGCGAAACTGATGATTCTTTTAGCGAAATTCACGCTAAAAAATCTTACTGGGGTAGCTGGATTCGAACCAACGAATGACGGAGTCAAAGTCCGTTGCCTTACCGCTTGGCTATACCCCAAAAACAAATGGGGCGGACGAGGGGAATCGAACCCCCGAATGTCGGAATCACAATCCGATGCGTTAACCACTTCGCCACGACCGCCACTATAACTATTCAATTAAATTATTTTTTAAAAATCATGGGGCGACTGAGGGGAATCGAACCCCCGAATGTCGGAATCACAATCCGATGCGTTAACCACTTCGCCACAACCGCCACAATATGTGAGAAAAATGGCAGGGGCAGTAGGAATCGAACCCACATCAAAGGTTTTGGAGACCTCTATTCTACCGTTAAACTATGCCCCTGTAAATGGTTTTTCAACAAGCAGTTCGTGTTGAAAAATTGGTGGTGGGGGACGGATTCGAACCGCCGAACCCGGAGGGAGCGGATTTACAGTCCGCCGCGTTTAGCCACTTCGCTACCCCACCAATATAAAGTAATGGTGCCGGCGAAAGGACTTGAACCCTCAACCTACTGATTACAAGTCAGTTGCTCTACCAATTGAGCTACACCGGCACATGGAATTTAAATGATGGCTCAGGACGGAATCGAACCGCCGACACAAGGATTTTCAGTCCTTTGCTCTACCGACTGAGCTACTGAGCCATACAAGTATTCATTTTTTAAAAAAATGGCGGTCCCGACCGGGATCGAACCGGCGATCTCCTGCGTGACAGGCAGGCATGTTAACCGCTACACCACGGGACCATTTGGTTGCGGGGACAGGATTTGAACCTGTGACCTTCGGGTTATGAGCCCGACGAGCTACCACTGCTCCACCCCGCGACAATAATATAACTACTAGAAAATATAATGGTGGAGGATGACGGGCTCGAACCGCCGACCCCCTGCTTGTAAGGCAGGTGCTCTCCCAGCTGAGCTAATCCTCCTGGGTAATATTAAGGGTAACTATTATCAAAGAAGTGCACTTTGATAAAGTTTTGATAAGCTTCGCATTACTGCGTCAACTTCATTCGCTTACTCAGTAACGTACTTATGTACGCTCCTTCGTTCTCTCAATCGTTTCCTTGTTCTACTCGCTTCTCCCACTTTTACCGGGAGTATTCTTTGGATTGAAGAAATTATTGAAGTAAAATGGTGACCCCTACGGGATTCGAACCCGTGTTACCGCCGTGAAAGGGCGGTGTCTTAACCGCTTGACCAAGGGGCCATACTAGATAGATAAGCTTAACTGGCGGAGAGCAAGGGATTTGAACCCTTGAGACAGCGTTAGCCGCCTACACGATTTCCAATCGTGCTCCTTCGGCCACTCGGACAGCTCTCCTAAATGGCTCCGCAGGTAGGACTCGAACCTACGACCGATCGGTTAACAGCCGATTGCTCTACCACTGAGCTACTGCGGAATAATATTACAAATCATACAGTTAGTATGTTCTTTGAGAATAACAGCCCAGCGATGTCCTACTCTTGCAGGGGGAAACCCCCAACTACCATTGGCGCTGAAGAGCTTAACTTCCGTGTTCGGGATGGGAACGGGTGTGACCTCTTCGCCATCATCACTAGACTGTTTTCACAAGACAATAATTATTATATCAAATCTTATGAGTAATTGCAAGCGTTTTTTTCAAAATAATTAATTTTGTTCGCTCAAAACTGAATAAAACTGACATTAAGATTTTTTAGCGTATTTCAGCTAAGAAAATCTTCCTTTTTTCACAAATCAGGGCCAACCTGCCCTTTTTACTAGAAGGTTAAGTCCTCGTTCGATTAGTATCTGTCAGCTCCACACGTCGCCGTGCTTCCACCCCAGACCTATCAACCTCATCTTCTTTGAGGGAACTTACTTACTTGCGTAATGGGAAATCTCATCTCGAGGGGGGCTTCATGCTTAGATGCTTTCAGCATTTATCCCGTCCACACATAGCTACCCAGCGATGCCTTTGGCAAGACAACTGGTACACCAGCGGTGTGTCCATCCCGGTCCTCTCGTACTAAGGACAGCTCCTCTCAAATTTCCTGCGCCCGCGACGGATAGGGACCGAACTGTCTCACGACGTTCTGAACCCAGCTCGCGTACCGCTTTAATGGGCGAACAGCCCAACCCTTGGGACCGACTACAGCCCCAGGATGCGATGAGCCGACATCGAGGTGCCAAACCTCCCCGTCGATGTGGACTCTTGGGGGAGATAAGCCTGTTATCCCCGGGGTAGCTTTTATCCGTTGAGCGATGGCCCTTCCATGCGGAACCACCGGATCACTAAGCCCGTCTTTCGACCCTGCTCGACTTGTAGGTCTCGCAGTCAAGCTCCCTTATGCCTTTGCACTCTACGAATGATGTCCAACCATTCTGAGGGAACCTTTGGGCGCCTCCGTTACTCTTTAGGAGGCGACCGCCCCAGTCAAACTGTCCGCCTGACACTGTCTCCTGCCCCGATAAGGGGCATGGGTTAGAAGTCCAATACAGCCAGGGTAGTATCCCACCAACGCCTCCTCCGAAGCTGGCGCTCCGGAATCTTAGGCTCCTACCTATCCTGTACAGGCTGCACCGGAATTCAATATCAGGTTACAGTAAAGCTCCACGGGGTCTTTCCGTCCTGTCGCGGGTAACCTGCATCTTCACAGGTATTATAATTTCACCGAGTCTCTCGTTGAGACAGTGCCCAGATCGTTACGCCTTTCGTGCGGGTCGGAACTTACCCGACAAGGAATTTCGCTACCTTAGGACCGTTATAGTTACGGCCGCCGTTTACTGGGGCTTCAATTCAAAGCTTCGCTTGCGCTGACCTCTCCTCTTAACCTTCCAGCACCGGGCAGGCGTCAGCCCCTATACTTCACCTTACGGTTTTGCAGAGACCTGTGTTTTTGCTAAACAGTCGCCTGGGCCTATTCACTGCGGCTCTCTCGGGCTTTAACACCCTACCAGAGCACCCCTTCTCCCGAAGTTACGGGGTCATTTTGCCGAGTTCCTTAACGAGAGTTCTCTCGATCACCTTAGGATTCTCTCCTCGCCTACCTGTGTCGGTTTGCGGTACAGGCACCTCCCGCCTCGCTAGAGGCTTTTCTTGGCAGCGTGAAATCAGGGACTCCGGAGATAAATCTCCTCGCCATCACAGCTCAATGTTATAGGAACGGGATTTGCCTCATTCCACACCTTACTGCTTAGACGCACATAACCAACAGTGCGCTCACCCTATCCTACTGCGTCCCCCCATTACTCAAACGGCGGGGAGGTGGTACAGGAATATCAACCTGTTATCCATCGTCTACGCCTTTCGGCCTCGACTTAGGTCCTGACTAACCCTGAGCGGACGAGCCTTCCTCAGGAAACCTTGGGCATTCGGTGGAAGGGATTCTCACCCTTCTTTCGCTACTCATACCGGCATTCTCACTTCCAAGCGCTCCACCAGTCCTTACGGTCTAGCTTCGACGCCCTTGGAACGCTCTCCTACCACTGACACCAAAGGTGTCAATCCACAGTTTCGGTGATTCGTTTAGCCCCGGTACATTTTCGGCGCAGCGCCACTCGACCAGTGAGCTATTACGCACTCTTTAAATGATGGCTGCTTCTGAGCCAACATCCTGGTTGTCTGGGCAACGCCACATCCTTTTCCACTTAACGAATACTTGGGGACCTTAACTGGTGGTCTGGGCTGTTTCCCTCTCGACTACGGATCTTATCACCCGCAGTCTGACTCCCAAACATAAATCATCGGCATTCGGAGTTTGTCTGAATTCGGTAACCCGGGATGGGCCCCTAGTCCAAACAGTGCTCTACCTCCGAGATTCTTAAGTTTGAGGCTAGCCCTAAAGCTATTTCGGAGAGAACCAGCTATCTCCAGGTTCGATTGGAATTTCACCGCTACCCACACCTCATCCCCGCATTTTTCAACATACGTGGGTTCGGGCCTCCAGTAAGTGTTACCTTACCTTCACCCTGGACATGGGTAGATCACCTGGTTTCGGGTCTACGACCCCATACTCATTCGCCCTATTCAGACTCGCTTTCGCTGCGGCTCCGCATTCACTGCTTAACCTTGCATGGAATCGTAACTCGCCGGTTCATTCTACAAAAGGCACGCCATCACCCATTAACGGGCTCTGACAACTTGTAGGCACATGGTTTCAGGATCTATTTCACTCCCCTTCCGGGGTGCTTTTCACCTTTCCCTCACGGTACTGGTTCACTATCGGTCACTAGGGAGTATTTAGCCTTGGGAGATGGTCCTCCCGGATTCCGACGGAATTTCACGTGTTCCGCCGTACTCAGGATACACTCTGGAGAGAATGGACTTTCGACTACGGGGCTTTTACCCGCTACGGCGGACCTTTCCAGGTCGCTTCGCCTAATCCATTCCTTTGTAACTCCGTATAGAGTGTCCTACAACCCCAGGAAGCAAGCTTCCTGGTTTGGGCTTTTCCCGTTTCGCTCGCCGCTACTCAGGGAATCGATGTTTCTTTCTCTTCCTCCGGATACTTAGATGTTTCAGTTCTCCGGGTCTGCCTCGTTTACGCTATGTATTCACGTAAACGTACTACCCCATTATGGGTAGTGGGTTTCCCCATTCGGAAATCTCCGGATCAAAGCTTACTTACAGCTCCCCGGAGCATATCGGTGTTAGTGCCGTCCTTCTTAGGCTCCTAGTGCCAAGGCATCCGCCATGCGCCCTTTCTAACTTAACCTTAAACGGCTTTCAATACACTGCGCATTGCGTTGTCAGCGCGCTCATTCACATCCTCACGTGCCCAAAAGCACGCTCCGGTGTTCATTCACTTGCTTCCTAGCACTGCTTGCGTCTTGAAACCCTCAGGTGATTATTGTTGCATAGCGATATGCTTCAATAATCGTAAAAAGGTATTGCAATCATAAATAACAAGTTATTTATGATTTGGTTGATTCTTGATTTGTTACTATCAATGTCGTTTTATCCAGTTTTCAATGAACAAGTTTTGAAGTTGTATCTATAAAAGATAAACCTTCAAAACTGAACGCAAAACGTCAATAGGACTTTTTATCGCGCTATGCGATAAAATAGTTTACCCTTTTTGTGCAGACCCCAAGGGTCTACATTCCGAATAATTCCTTAGAAAGGAGGTGATCCAGCCGCACCTTCCGATACGGCTACCTTGTTACGACTTCACCCCAATCATCTGTCCCACCTTCGGCGGCTGGCTCCCGTAAGGGTTACCCCACCGACTTCGGGTGTTACAAACTCTCGTGGTGTGACGGGCGGTGTGTACAAGACCCGGGAACGTATTCACCGTGGCATGCTGATCCACGATTACTAGCGATTCCGGCTTCATGGAGGCGAGTTGCAGCCTCCAATCCGAACTGGGAATGATTTTATGGGATTGGCTCCCCCTCGCGGGTTGGCAACCCTCTGTATCATCCATTGTAGCACGTGTGTAGCCCAGGTCATAAGGGGCATGATGATTTGACGTCATCCCCACCTTCCTCCGGTTTGTCACCGGCAGTCACCTTAGAGTGCCCAACTGAATGCTGGCAACTAAGATCAAGGGTTGCGCTCGTTGCGGGACTTAACCCAACATCTCACGACACGAGCTGACGACAACCATGCACCACCTGTCACCACTGTCCCCGAAGGGAAAGGCGTATCTCTACACCGGTCAGTGGGATGTCAAGACCTGGTAAGGTTCTTCGCGTTGCTTCGAATTAAACCACATGCTCCACCGCTTGTGCGGGTCCCCGTCAATTCCTTTGAGTTTCAGCCTTGCGGCCGTACTCCCCAGGCGGAGTGCTTAATGCGTTAGCTGCAGCACTAAGGGGCGGAAACCCCCTAACACTTAGCACTCATCGTTTACGGCGTGGACTACCAGGGTATCTAATCCTGTTTGCTCCCCACGCTTTCGCGCCTCAGCGTCAGTTACAGACCAGAAAGCCGCCTTCGCCACTGGTGTTCCTCCACATCTCTACGCATTTCACCGCTACACGTGGAATTCCGCTTTCCTCTTCTGTACTCAAGTCCCCCAGTTTCCAATGACCCTCCACGGTTGAGCCGTGGGCTTTCACATCAGACTTAAAGGACCGCCTGCGCGCGCTTTACGCCCAATAATTCCGGACAACGCTTGCCACCTACGTATTACCGCGGCTGCTGGCACGTAGTTAGCCGTGGCTTTCTAATAAGGTACCGTCAAGGTACGGGCAGTTACTCCCGTACGTGTTCTTCCCTTACAACAGAGCTTTACGATCCGAAAACCTTCTTCGCTCACGCGGCATTGCTCCATCAGACTTTCGTCCATTGTGGAAGATTCCCTACTGCTGCCTCCCGTAGGAGTCTGGGCCGTGTCTCAGTCCCAGTGTGGCCGATCACCCTCTCAGGTCGGCTACGCATCGTCGCCTTGGTAGGCCATTACCCCACCAACTAGCTAATGCGCCGCGGGCCCATCCTACAGTGACAGCGAGATGCCGTCTTTCAGAGTTGGTTCATGCGAACCAACTGATTATTCGGTATTAGCCCCGGTTTCCCGGAGTTATCCCCATCTGTAGGGCAGGTTGCCCACGTGTTACTCACCCGTCCGCCGCTAACGTTTCAAAGAGCAAGCTCTCTGAAACGTCCGCTCGACTTGCATGTATTAGGCATGCCGCCAGCGTTCGTCCTGAGCCAGGATCAAACTCTCCATAATACCTGGCGGACGATACGCAGCACATTGCGTTGTCGACTTCGTTCGTTCAATCGGTCACGTGCCCAAAAGCACGCTCCCTCTTTCACTCACTCGTCTCCTAGCACTGCACTACGTCTCGTCCACCAGCTGTACAATAAGAGAAACTTGAATAGCTCGAGTTTCTTTGCTGGCATTAAATTAATAATGTCATGTGTTTGCTCAAGTGCGTTAAGCACTCTTGCTGTATTTCATTGACGTTTTGCTGTTCAGTTTTCAAGGTTCATGTTGATATTGTTTGTCGCCGTTATTTCGTAAGCAACTTTTATATCATATCAATTTGCGTCCCTCATGTCAACAACTAATTTCATTTTCTTTTTTGTCATTTTCACAATGTCTGAGGAGCAACGTTTTCTATCTTAGCATTTTACTTTGAATGAGTCAACGACTATTTTCGTTTTCTTTTTTCAAGGTAATTATGATTCGTCTCTTAGCTATTTAACTTTATTTCCTAAGCGACGTTTATCATATTAGCATGGGTCATATTTAATTGTCAACAAAATTAACGAAACTAATTCAACTTTATTCAGCAGAAGCCTCTTACTTCTATATAAGTGACCCGTACAAAATGGGTAACCCAATTCAATGAGTATACAAATGCCTGCTGACTAAAGTTAAATAGTCCGGTAGTTACTACCGATTCAAATCACTCTACACTATAATCCCTATGAAAGATCAAATCGTTTTTTGAATCACTCTGAACGACTTGAATAAATCCTTTATCAATAAGAAATTCAATAAATACCTCTAAGTCGATTGAGTACATCCTAACCTCTTCATGCTCATGGAGTTCTTGAATCGTCCATAGCTTTTGTGCAGCCATAACATCCATAATATGTCTAGCTCCATCGGCCGTTCTGTTATGAATAAAGAACTCGCTTGCAAGAAACAGCAATTCTAATCGTTTCTCTAGGGGTTCTTCACTCATGATTAACTCTTCATATAATTTATAAATCGCGGGGTCAATCTTTTTCACCTGCGACCATACCGTCACTTCTGGGAACAATCCATTCTCAATAACTGCAAGTCTGGCAAGATGATGAAGCGATTCAACTACATGATGGTAGGCATCCATATAGTTCCCTTGCTCGAAAAAAGTCTTTCCTTCCATATAACCTCGTACAAGCTTTGAAAATTCGAGACCCATCTTCATCTTCTGCCCGTAAAAAGGATACTCTTGTAATTCTGTGCGCAATTGTTCCACGAATTCATTGCGATCAAAGAAAACTTTACCGTAGAATAACCAATCTACCACTTTTCGTTTTGAACCAAGAAGTAACCATTTTCGTAATTGCTTTTCACTAATAATATGCATTGCAGCTTTCCCATTTCCATCCGTATAATGCTTCGTAAAGATAGGGATTTCCTCGTCAGCGGTAATGATCAAGAGGATTGCATCAAATGTATCCGTAATTGGATCCCCTTTACCCCTTTTTTCTACAAGAATGACGCCTAGCGTCTCTGGAAAACTTGCCCGTTCCTGATAAATTGGCCTAAGTACCTGCTCCACTACCACACCTCCCTGTCATTTCCTTTCGACAAGAGGATATGAATATCCTTCATTGAAAGAAGGTTAAATAACGTAAAAAGCAAAATATATGCTATAGTAATTGGGGATATATCAAGGAGGTACACTGGATGAAACCATATAAAAATAAGATAAACCGAATACGTTCATTCGCCCTTTCGCTCATATTCATCGGGGTTGTTATCATGTATATCGGGATTTTCTTCAGATCGAATGAGATCGTTATGCTTATTTTCATGGTACTTGGCTTTCTCTCCATCATCGCCAGCACCATAGTTTACGCGTGGATTGGGACCTTATCTACACGAGCCGTACAAATTCAATGTCCTAGTTGCGGTAGACATACAAAAATGCTCGGTCGTGTCGATATGTGTGGACATTGTCGCGAGCCGCTAACACTAGACCCATCATTAGAAGGTAAAGAATTTGATGTAGCCTATAACCGTCCTCAAAAGCAAACGGCTGAGCCTACAGATGATACAAAATAAAAAACGTCCGATCTAGCTTCTTAACGAAGTAGATCAGACGTTTTTTTTAATTAATACTTGCAACACTTAAAGCACATGCTGGACATGTCCCATATACTTCAAGGCGATGTGAATTCACTTCAAATCCTGTTACATGGGAAGCTAAACGCTCAACTTCTTCAAGACCAGGATGATGGAAGTCAACAATTGTTCCACATTCATTGCAAATAATATGATAGTGATCATTTGTCACAAAATCAAAGCGACTCGAAGCATCTCCGTAAGTCAGCTCTTTAACAAGCCCAGCATTTCTGAATACACGTAGATTATTATAGACTGTCGCCACACTCATGTTAGGAAAATCACTTTCTAGTGATTTATATATTTCATCAGCAGTTGGATGTAATTCAGAAGAGATGAGATACTCTAAGATCGCATGTCGTTGTGGAGTAATTCTTACGCCACTTTTTTTCAATGCGTCTAAGGCTTCTTTCAATCTTGCTTCAGACATCATGCATGCACCCCAATCCACAAAGATTATCTCTTTATAATTATTATAATTAGTTTACTGAAATTAGGGTGCATATGTCAACTAAAGCGCCTAGGCAGAGGCAGACCCATGTTTAGTATTTAGTTTTTGTAGCTGATTCAAGTTAGTAACCATCCTCTAGGTCAATCAAATTCTGGAGATTACGATCACCCTTTAGCCACTTCTCCAAATTCTCTTCAACAATCACAAGAGCCCTATCGACATATTTCCCTGATAGGCTAGAGACATGTGGTGAAACCGTACAATTCGGAAGTGACCATAATTCATTTTCAATAGCTAGTGGCTCTGTTTCAAAGACGTCGAGCACTGCATGTCCAATGACTTCATTTTTTAATACTTCTATAAGAAGCACTTCATCGACTAGATCACCACGACCAAAGTTCATGAACACGGTAGTTTCTTTCATTGCTTCGAAATGTTGTTTCGTAAGAAGCCTTTTCGTCTCCGGTGTACTCGGCAATACCGAAATAACATAATCGGCTTCGACCAATCTGTCGACCAACTGATCAAAGACTATTATTTCATCCATCGATGCACATGCTTTACCTGAACGGTTACAACCAATTGTTTTGACGCCAAACGCTTGGAGCAGTCTACCGATTTCCGAGCCGATTGCACCAGGTCCAAGAATAAGCGCTGTCGATCCTTTTAATTCAGTTGAACCGACTTTCCGACTCCATTCCTTCGCTTGTTGACGTTGATAAATGAGTGGCAGCGATCGCTTTAGCGCTAATATATGCGCAAGCACAGATTCAGCCATTGGCGTTTTATGAATGCCACGCACGTTTGACATCACTAGTTTCCTCTTCGCAATTTCAGCAAGTGGCATTTTTTCTACACCTGCCGAGGCAACCATCAGCCACTCAAGCGATTTCGCCTGGTTGAGTAACGCTACATCTATGTCCCCACCATAAGTAACAATTGCATTGGCCTTTTCCACCTGCTGCACTTCTGGACTTCTATCGTAGTGAAAAGACACTTTAGGAAACTTCGTCAACAAGTGTTCTTTCTGATGATCTTTTATATCAAAGGTGAATAGTACTTCCATCATTCATTCTCCCATCAACCTCAAGATTTCGTCAACTGCCCTAACGTCGCAAGTGCTTCCTCTATATGCCCTTTAACTTTCACCTTACGCCACTCTTTAACGACCGTCCCTGTCGGATCAATCAAAAACGTCGAACGCTCAATACCCATATACTCCTTACCGAAGTTCTTCTTCAACTTCCAAACATCGTATCGTTCTGCAACTTCATGATTTTCATCGACCAAAAGAGAAAATGGAAGCCCGTGCTTTCCAATAAACTTGGTATGTGAAGTCTCACCATCCGGACTGACCCCAAGCACAACTGCATTCAGTTCACTAAAATCCTCATAGGCATCACGAAAATCACACGCCTGCGTCGTACAGCCCGGCGTCGCATCTTTCGGATAAAAATAAAGAACCACATACTTCTTACCAGCAAAGTCTTGTAATGAAACTACATCCCCACTCTCATTTGGCAATGAAAATCCTGGTGCATGCAACCCCTCAAGTGTCGTCATCATCTATTCCTCCTATATACTCTTAGTTTCTAGACTGCGGCAGCCAAATGCTTAGGACTCTACCGCTTTTCATCTTAATCCTACCTAACATCCCCTTTAGTTTCAATTTCTTTGGCGTATAGGCTCTATTTTGTTTACAATAGAAGGGTAGTCAATCGAACGGAGGAATTAGTATGATTAGAACAAATTCAGAGCAAATTTATAATGAAGCATGTGAACATATTGTTGGAGGAGTGAATAGTCCATCACGAGCATACCGCGCTGTTGGCGGCGGAGCACCTACTGTAATGGAGCGTGCAGAAGGCGCTTATTTCTGGGATGTCGATGGCAACAAATACATTGATTACTTGGCAGCGTATGGCCCAATTATTACAGGGCATGCGCATCCACATATTACAGAAGCCATTGTGGCAGCGGCCAAAACAGGGGTTCTGTACGGAACACCTACACGCCACGAAGTAAAATTCGCCAAGATGTTGAAGGAAGCTATGCCCGGTATGGATAAAGTCCGTTTTGTGAACTCTGGAACGGAGGCTGTTATGACAACCATCCGTGTTTCTCGTGCCTATACTGGCCGAACTAAAATTATGAAGTTCGCAGGCTGCTACCATGGCCATTCGGATCTTGTACTCGTTGCTGCTGGTTCTGGTCCAGCTACTCTTGGAACTCCTGATTCCGCCGGTGTACCAAAGTCCATTGCTGAAGAGGTCATCACAATTCCATTCAACAATCCAGCAGCTTATAAGGAAGCAATGGAAAAATGGGGCGACGAAATCGCTTGTGTCCTTGTCGAGCCTATCGTCGGGAACTTCGGGATTGTCGAGCCTAACGAAGGATTCCTGCCACTTGTCCATGAGCTTGCCGCTGAAAAAGGCGCTTTAATCGTCTATGATGAAGTAATTACGGCATTCCGCTTCCATTATGGTGGTGCACAAGATTTACTTGGGCTTACTCCAGATTTAACCGCTTTTGGTAAAATCATTGGTGGCGGATTACCAATTGGTGCTTATGGTGGTAAAAAAGAAATTATGGAACAAGTTGCACCTTTAGGACCTGCTTATCAAGCGGGAACAATGGCTGGAAATCCGGCTTCCATGCTCGCAGGTATCGCTTGTTTGGAAGTTCTCCAAACACCTGGTGTTTACGAAGAAATGGATCGCCTTGGCGCTATTCTTGAAGCAGGCGTAGTAGCTTCTGCTAAGGAACATGGCATTACTTTAACAACAAATCGTCTAGGAGGAGCTCTTACATTATTTTTCACAAATGTAAAAGTAGAAAACTACGACCAAGCTGAAGCGACAGACGGCGAGACATTCGCGAAGTTCTTTAAATTGATGCTGAAAAATGGCATTAATCTTGCACCATCGAAGTATGAAGCGTGGTTTTTAACAACTGCTCACACAGAACAAGACATTCAGGACACACTCATTGCAGTCGATAAATCCTTTAAAGAACTTGCAACTATGTTGAACGATTGACCATATGACCACTTTTAGGGTACAGTAGCGAAAAACGGTCTTATTAGAAAGGAATAATTTCATGAAACTTGGTGCCCGCATTTTTAAAACGGGCATTGCGATTGTATTCGCATTGTTCCTAGCAGAGCTGTTACAATTTCCGAATCCTGTATTTGCAGGGATTGCAGCCATTTTTGCCATTCAACCTACAATATACAGATCCTATTTGACAATTATTGAACAAATCCAAGGTAATATCATTGGTGCGGTTATTGCCGTTACTTTCGTTCTTCTTTTTGGTCACCAGTTAGTCGTGGTAGGCCTTGCAGCAGTTATTATCATCTTAATCATGCTTAAATTCGGACTGGATAAATCGATTTCGTTAGCGCTTGTTGTGATGATTGCCATTATGGAGATCAAAGGCGATGAATTCTTGTCATTCGCATTACTGCGGTTTTTAACAATTCTGACAGGAGTACTAGCAGCTTTCGTCGTTAACTTGCTATTCATGCCTCCAAAATATGAAACGAAATTGTTCGAGTCTATCCACCAGGCACAAGATGAAATCATCCGTTGGACTCGACTCGCTGGCAGACAAGCATCAGATCATATCGCAACAAAGAAGTCGATAACAAAATTGAAGGAACGCCTTACACAAGTCGATGAATTTTACCTTCTATTTAAAGAAGAACGAAGCTACTTCAAAAAGAGTTCAAGAACAAAAGCGAGAAAACTTGTGATTTACAGACAGATGATAACGACTTCTGGAAGTAGCTATCATGTGTTAAAAAGACTACATCAATTCGAAAACGAGCTCATTAACCTACCCGAACATTTCCGAATGATGGTGCAAGAGCGTCTGGATACCTTACTCACTTACCACGAACAGCTCCACTTAAAGTTTGTCGGTAAGCTAAAGGCTGATAAAATGAACCCTAACCATACGAATGACTATATACAACGACACGAAGTCATGGAGATATTTGTGAAGGAAATTGCAATTACGAAAGAAGAAGAAGAGTTTTCAACTTATCATCTTCTTCATATTCTATCAGCTATATTGAATTACGAAGAACAACTTGAGCATCTTGATAAACTTATTGTGTCATTCCAAAAGTACCATAATAACGAAATAAACATGAAGTTAAAAGAAGACATTTATTAAAAAAAGTAGCGCCGGGATCAATAACCCTAGCGCTACTTTTTTTCACCTTACATCAGCAGAAAACCCCTGCTGATGTAAGGTGATCCTCCGGAGGATGTCACAAATTTTGAGGGGAGTTAATTGCGCAAGCGCAATTCAAAATTTGGACGCAATTGCGCCTCGGTGTAATTGATTTAACTCTTCATCCGAGGATCGAGTGCATCACGCAAACCATCACCCATTAAGTTAAAGCCGAGGACGGTGAACATAATTGCCAGTCCCGGGAAAATCATTGTCCACGGAGCAGATTGCATGTAGTTTTTCGAGTCTGCAAGGATTGTTCCCCATTCAGGTTGCGGCGCCTGTGCACCTAACCCCAGGAATCCAAGGGCAGCTGTTTCCAAAATTGCTGTTGCAATCGCAAGCGTACCTTGGACAATTACGGGAGCCATCGAATTCGGTAAGATATGCGAGTAGAGAATCCGTACATCCTTCATCCCAATCGCTTTTGCCGCCATAATATACTCATCTTCTTTAATACTCAATACTTTTGAACGGATGAGCCGCCCAAAGTTCGGTACATTAATAATCGCAATGGCTATTAACGCATTGCGTAAGCTCGGTCCTAACACAGACACAATCGCAATCGCCAATAAAATAGAGGGAAATGCCAGCATAATATCGAATATCCGTGAGATAATCGTGTCTACCCAACGACCATAGTACCCTGCAACAACCCCTAATATGCTTCCGATTACAACCGACCCAATCACCGAGAAGAAACCAACCGATAAAGAAATACGCGACCCATGGATAATTCTCGAAAGAATATCTCTGCCAAGGTCATCTGTTCCAAGCCAATACTCACTCGAAGGAGGGAGAAGCCGATCCGCTAAAACTTGATCATTAATACCTTCTTTTGCAATCCACGGACCGAATATCGCCAATAGAATAAAGAAGACTACAATTCCAGCGCCGACAACGGCCACTTTATTCTTACTGAAACTTCTCCACGCTTCACGCCCTGGTCCTGCTACTTTTTCCACTTCTACTTTGCCAGTCACTTTCGGCACCAATTCAGCCATAAATGCTTCCCCCTTCCTCAATCATATTTAATCCTCGGATCGATGAGACCATACAGCAAGTCAACAATCAGGTTAATCATGACGAAGAAGAAAGCGACAATGAGAATCCCCGATTGGATAACTGGATAATCCCTCGCACCTATTGCATCGTAAATATAACGACCAATACCAGGCCAAGCAAAAATAGATTCCGTCAAAATGGCACCGCCAAGCAACATCCCCATTTGAAGACCAATGATTGTCAGCACAGGAATAATTGCATTTTTCAATGCATGTTTGTAAACAACCCAAAACATTTTTTGTCCTTTTGCACGTGCCGTACGCACATAATCCGCACGCATAACCTCAAGCATACTGGATCTCGTCATCCGCGCAATAATTGCCATCGGGATTGTCGCTAACGCCAGCCCCGGTAAAATGAGATGTCGTATGACTTGCCATAACTGATCGAAACGTCCTTGGATAATGGTATCAAGGACATAGAGATTTGTTATGGCACTGATGGGATCTCGCACTTCCATTCGTCCAGTCGCCGGCAACCAATGAAGTTCTATTGCAAAAGCCCATTGTCCCATTAGACCAAGCCAGAAAATAGGCATCGATACACCAACAAGCGCCAAAATCATTGCTGTATAGTCAAACCAAGAGTTTTGGAACCATGCCGAAATAATCCCTGCATTGACACCGATAACAATTGCAATAATGATAGCAAACAGAGCCAATTCAAAAGTAGCAGCAAAATAAGGCCATATTTCATCTGCGACAGGCGCTCGCGTTCTCATCGATTCACCTAAGTCACCTTTAAACAAATCACTTAGATAATGAAAATATTGAATATACCATGGATTATCGAGTCCAAGCTTAATCGTCAAGGCCTCGACTGCCTCTTTGCTTGCCTGTTGCCCGAGAATAATCTGTGCGGGATTACCCGGGATGGCCCGGATGATCATGAATACGATGAACGTCATCCCAAGTAGGACAGGAATGAGCTGCAGCAACCTTTTCCCAATATAGCTGAGCATAAAGTTTCCCTCCTTTAACCTAAATCACTAGTCTATGTATTGATTTATTTTATCAATTACGCCTTGGCATAATTGCGTCCAAATTTTGAATTGCGACATCCGCCGGAGGCTTAACCTGAGAATCAAGTTGAAAAGGGAGAAATCCAACAGACCTCTCCCTTTCTGTCTATTCCTAAAAGCTTATTCCGTAAACTCTACGTTTGATAGCAAATCCGATCCAGTTGGATGCGGTTTGAAGCCTGCTAGACCTTTATCAGCTCCAAGAAGTGGAGTCGAGTGAGCAAGTGGTACCCATGGAGCTTCCTCATGGATAATTTCCTGTGCTTGCCTGTAAAGCTCATTACGTTTTTCTTCATCCACTTCAGTTTGTGCTTGGATGAATAGATCGTGCATCTTATCATTTTTATAGTACGTATAGTTGTTGCTTCCAATATTATCTTCATCAAGAAGAACGTATAGGAAGTTATCAGCATCACCGTTATCACCAGTCCAACCTAGCATGAACGCATCAGCATCTCCTTTACTTGCAAGCTCCAAGTAAGTTGCCCACTCATGTGATACGATATTCGCAGTGATGCCTACATCTGCAAGGTTTTTCTGAATAACTTCAGCTACTTTTCTACCATCTGGCATGTATGGACGTGGAACAGGCATTGCCCATAATTCCATTTCAAAGCCATCTGCTAATCCCGCCTGTGCAAGAAGTTCTTTTGCTTTTTCAGGATTATATTCGTACCCCTCGATGTCATCGTTATAGCCTGAAATGGAAGGCGGCATTGGATTTTTCGCAACATCCGCACGCCCTTCAAAGAATGCATCGACGATAGATTGTTTGTCAATTGCATGGTTAATCGCTTGGCGTACTTCTTTTTTATCGAAAGGAGGACGTGTTACTGTCAACCCTAGGTAACCTACGTTCATAGATGGACGTTCGAATAACTGTAAATCAGCATTGCCTTCAATTGCTTTACCATCAGATGGGTTAATGCCATCTGCTAATTCTATCGCGCCAGTCATCAAGTCATTCAAACGTGCAGTGTTGTCAGGAATTGAACGGAAAATAACTCTTTGTAGTTTCGGTAATCCTTCTTGCCAATAATCATCAAACTTCTCAATTGTAATTGTTTCATTTGGTTTCCAGTCAACAAATTTGAATGGACCTGTTCCAACAGGATTTCTTTCAAACTGGTCATCACCAATTTCAAATGCAGTTGGACTTGCAATGGCAAACATACTCATTGCAATATTTTTAAGGAATGGTGCTTGTTGACGCGTCAACGTGATGACAACTTTATTATCGCCATCAGCAGTTACTGAATCGATAACGCGTTCTGGATCATCCTTGAAACCACCAAACATAGAGTAGTAGTAAGGGAATTTATCTGGATCTCCATTTGCCCAACGATCAAAGTTTTTCACAACTGCTTCTGCATTAAAGTCAGTTCCATCATGGAATTTGACACCTTCACGTAATATAAACGTATACGTCAAACCATCTTCACTCGGTTCCCACTCAGTAGCAAGACCCGGTTGAATCGTTGTATCTTGCTCTCCAAAGTTCAAGAGAGTTTCATAAAGATTGACTGTAACTTTGAAGGATTCTCCTTCAGTAACTCGGGATGGATCAAGAGATGTAGAATCTCCGCCACGTCCAAAGACTAATGTGTCTCTAGTGTCTTTTTTGACGACCGCCTCCTCATCCTTTCCTGTATCCGGCGAGCCTTCCTCTTTCTTGCCACTGTCATCTGCCCCACCACATGCCGCAAGAGCTGCCGAAAGTACCAGTAGCAGCATCAAGCCGAATGACCATAACTTTCTTTTATTCATACTGACCCCTCCATCTGTTTGTGTTTTATATCATTGCCGTCCTGTTCACTATAAAGATGACAGGCGACAGAATGACCCGTGGAATGCTCAATTAGTTGTGGTACAACTTGCGTACAGACGTCCATTTTAAACGGACAGCGCGTATGGAATGTGCAACCCAACGGTGGATTTGCCGGATTCGGAATATCCCCTTCAAGAATAACCTGCTCTTTTTTGAAATCGGGATCCGGCACTGGTACAGCCGATAACAACGCCTGCGTATATGGATGAAGCGCTTTCATATATAACTGTTCACTCTCTGCAATCTCCACCATTTTACCTAAATACATAACACCGACACGGTCACTAATATGACGGACAACACCTAAATCATGCGCGATGAAAATATAAGTCAGCTTGAAATCCTTTTGCAAATCCTGCATCAAATTTAATACCTGTGCTTGAATAGAAACGTCCAATGCCGAAACAGGCTCATCTGCTATAATCAATTTCGGATTCGTCATTAACGCACGAGCAATGCCGATACGCTGCCTTTGCCCTCCACTAAACTGATGCGGATAGCGTTTCGCATGGTAAGCGCTCAACCCAACAATTTCTAAAAATTCATGCACTTTCTTTTTGCGTTCTTTCGAATTACTTATACCGTGAACGATGAGTGGCTCTTCCAAAATCTTCTCAATCGTATGGCGTGGATTCAAGGAGGCATAAGGATCCTGGAATACCATTTGAATTTCACGTCTCGTTTTGCGCATTTCTTCTGTCGATAAAGACGTTAAATCTTTACCATCAAACTCCACTGTCCCCTCAGTCGGCTCCAATAGCCGCATGAGCATACGACCTGTTGTGGATTTACCACAACCGGATTCACCTACGATTCCGAGTGTTTCGCCTTCATTGACATAAAATGATACATCATCTACCGCTTTGACATGCCCAACCGTTTTACCAAGCAGCCCTTTTTTAATGGGAAAATACTTTTTTAAACCTTCAACTTTCAATAAGGGCTTTGTCGTCATTTACTCCCACCCCTTCTCCGTCATATAAGAAGCATCGTGTTTGATGAACATCTGATGTTTCATATAGTTCAGGGTTTTCCCGCTGACAACGGTCAAATGCAAATTCGCATCTCGCCGCAAATCGGCAACCTTGCCGAATCGAACCTGGTTTTGGAACACTTCCCGATATCGAATAAAGCCGATCCTTTTTATAGCGCATATCAGGCACTGATTGAATGAGCCCTTTCGTATACGGATGTTGTGGATCCTCAAAAATTTGCTTAACAGGTGCTTCTTCAATAATTTGCCCAGCATACATCACAATGACACGCTCACAAGTTTCAGCTACAACACCTAAATCATGTGTGATGAGAAGTACAGCTGTATTCAATCTCGTATTCAATTCTCTCATCAGCTTCAAAATTTGAGCCTGAATCGTCACATCAAGTGCAGTCGTCGGTTCATCCGCAATTAGCACCTTCGGATCACAGACAAGTGCCATCGCAATCATCACGCGTTGCCGCATACCGCCTGACAATTGGTGAGGATAGTCTTTCATAATGCCCTCCGCGCGGGGTAACCCAACAAGCTTCAACATATCAATCGCGCGTGTAACCGCTTTCTTTTTACTCCAACCCTTTTCATGAATCAAAATTGCTTCGACCATTTGATTGCCTATCGTGAACAATGGATTCAATGACGTCATCGGCTCTTGGAATATCATCGCAATGTCATTGCCACGAATATGACGCATCTGTCTTTCTGTCATGGTCAGTAAGTCTTTATCCTCAAATAGTATCTGACCTCCAACAATTTTCCCTGGCGGTTTTGGTACAAGCCCCATGATTGAAAGGGATGTTACACTTTTACCACAGCCAGATTCACCGACAATGCCAAGGACTTCCCCTTCCTTCACGTGGAAATCAATATGATCTACAGCCGGTATTTCCCCTGAATCTGTAAAAAAGGTCGTCTGTAAATCTTTTACATCGAGGACAATCTTCCTCTCACTCATCAGATCACCTTTTTCTCAACGATTAATTTCAGAATTTTAAAGTTATCATTATTATACGATTATTCCGAACGAATGCAATACTATTTTCATATATTCACTATTTTTAAAATAAAAAAAGCGATCTAATAACCAATAAACTTACTTGGTTATTAGATTGCTTATCTCATTTTTCTTCTTCTACTTGTATTTCAAATTGCACCTTCGACAGGACATCAAAACCTGTCAACTGCGGCACAAAGTCCAATAATTCTATTGTCGCGCCAACAAGCGGCATCGAGTCGTCGTTCGGAATTACGGTGGCATCTCCATATATATTTGCTACAAATGGACGCTCATAAAATTGCAATTCTTCATCATCGACAATTTCCATTCTATCTGCTGGATTAATATGATCAGCTAAATCAATATCTTTTGCCATCAATGCATTCAAACGGGCAATATCATTTGGAATTGACTTAAAAGTAATTTTGTTAAGCTTCGGTAATTCTTCTTGCCAGTACTCCTCGAATTTCACCACTATAATTGTTTCATTCAACTTGCCTTCGACAAATTTGAAAGGCCCTGTGCCTACTGGAATGTACTCAATATCTGCCTCAACGTCAGCTAGCTCCAATGATGTTGGACTGACCATTGAAAATGGACTCATCGTTAAATTTTTTAAAAATGATTCTTGCGGATAATTCAACTCAATAATGACAGTATCTTCACCATCAGCCTTCACAGATTTTATAACAGGATTGTTGAATCCATCGAATGCGAGTTGATAATAAGGGAAATCCTTTGCATTCCCTTCGCTCCAACGCTCAAAGTTTTTTACAACAGCATCTGCATTAAAATCTGTTTCATCATGAAATTTAACATCTTTTCGCAACTTAAATGTATACGTCAAGCCATCATCGCTAGACGTCCATGTTTCTGCTAATCCAGGAACAACCGTTGCTTCCTGCTCTCCGAAATTCACTAGTGTTTCAAACAAATTGGCAATAACGAGGAAAGAATCTCCTTCCTGCATATGTGCTGGATCGAGTGAAGAAGCAACCCCACTATGTCCGAAAGTCAATGTTTTTCTCCTGTTTTCATCAACATTATCATCATCCGAATTCGACGAAGTACATGCTGCAAGTATCATCGAAAGGACAAGCATTAAGAGCAAGGCGAGTGACCTAGACTTCATTTTCATCAAAAAAACCTCCATCTATTTTACATCATTTATACTAAACGTATTGGACGATAAATTGTTCCCGAACGCCAACCTACTAATTATATAGCTTATCCCGCCATACGCCAATCCAAAACTTAGGATTGCTTTTCATTTCTAAGCATTTGTACTTGGAATAATCCATAGTAAATCCCTTGCTTATTCATCAATTGTTCATGTGTACCCATCTCTTTTAGCTCTCCTGCGTCAATAACGAAAATTTTATCGGCATGTGTAATTGTTGATAATCGGTGTGCAACAATGAATGTTGTTCGATCATTTGCTAGTCGTTCTAACGACTCTTGAATAAGCGCTTCACTTTCAAGATCGAGTGCTGATGTCGCCTCATCCAACACGAGAAGCGGCGGATTTTTTAAAAAGACACGCGCGATGGCGACACGTTGCTTCTGCCCACCCGATAATTTCACGCCACGTTCCCCAACTTTTGTATCATAACCAAGTGGTAATGACTTGATGAAGTCATGTGCATTCGCCGCCTTTGCCGCAGCAATCACTTCCTCATCTGACGCATCAGGATTGCCCATTAATATATTACTTTTGACGGAATCACTGAACAGAATGCTATCCTGTAAAACGATACCAATTTGATTGCGCAGCGATTTCACTGACACATCTCGCAAATCGTAACCATCTATCCGAACAGCCCCACCCGTAACATCATAGAAGCGCGGAATCAAACTAATAACCGTCGACTTCCCACCGCCACTCATTCCAACAAACGCCACTGTTTCCCCAGGATTGACAGTAAAATCAATGTCGTTCAATACTAACTCTCCATCTTTTTCATAAGAAAAACGGACTTTGTCGAACTCAATTTTCCCACTCAATGGTGGAAGCTCAACAGCATTGATCTTATCTTTCACATCATACTGTTCCTCCATCAATTCAAAAACACGGTCCATTGAAGCAAATGACTGTGTCAATGAGGTAGATGAATTCACCAGTCTGCGAAGTGGACCATATAATCTGTCGATATAAGCGATAAACGCCACCATCGTTCCGACGGACAGCGAACCGTTGATGACCTGATATCCCGCATATGCAAGTACAAGTAGAGGTGCAACATCCGTAATCGTATTCACGACGGCGAAGGCTTTGGCATTCCACCTCGTATGATCGATAGCTTTATCAAGAAACTGGCCGTTCACCTCATCAAAATTCTTTTGCTCCTTTTCTTCAAGCGCAAAACTTTTAATGACACTGACGCCTGAAACACGTTCATGCAAATAACTTTGCACATTCGCTAAGGCTTGGGATCGTTCACGTGTTAGTTCCCGTAGCTTGCCGAAAAAATGCTTCACACTATAAGCATAGAAAGGAAATGCCAGCATTGTCACAATCGTTAAAGGAATGTCTAACATCAACATAATGGCAATCGCAATGATAATAGTTGCCAAATCGAGCCAGATATTCATAAGTCCAATCATAACAAAGTTTTTCGTTTGCTCTACATCATTGATGACGCGTGAAATAATTTCCCCTGCTCGTGTATTCGAATAATAGCTCAGGCTCAGTTTTTGTAAATGTCCATATAATACCTGCCGAATATCATACAAAATTTTGTTGCTGACATACTGCGCGTAATATTGTCGATAATATTCAACTGGTGGACGAACGATGAAGAACAACAGCGCCGTCCCGCCAAGCCAATAAAATAGTTGCCGCGTCATTTCTGCCTGCGTCAATAGATCCGAATTGATAATATCATCAATTACAATTTTAATCAGCAACGGCATAAAAAGTGGAATCGCAAACTTTATAATACCAAGAAGAATCGTCAATAGAATTAGCCAATTGTACGGCTTTACGAATCTCATGTAGCGCTTAATACTATCACCCATCTTCGTACCCCCTTACATCAATTGCGCCTTGGTGTAATTTGATTCGGCAAGCTGCATCAAATTAAAAAGGACCTGCCGCAATAAATGCGGTCAGGCTTTTTTCACTTACCATTCTTGACCTGCTTGTAAAACGCATACCTGGCTGTCCACACATCGATAAAATCAGGAGCAAACGGTCCACGACGTTGCTTAATCCAGCTCAATAATGTCGTCATATTCCTTTGCATAATCTGATCGATGACATCAGGATAGCCCATCTCCTTTTTATGCTCCGCATATTCATCCTCATCAAGGATCATATAACTCATATCAGGAAACACTTTCACATCCAAATCATAATCGATATACTTCAATGATTTGTTATCGTAAACAAACGGTGAACTCATATTGATGTAATAATAAACACCGTCTTCTCTCAACATACAAATAATATTAAACCAATGCTCAGCATGGAAATAGCAGATAGAAGGTTCCCGCGTTAACCATGTGCGCCCGTCCGCTTCTGTAACAAGCGTGCGTTCGTTGGCACCGACAACAATATTTCGCGTCCCTTTCAATACGACTGTCTCTTGCCAAACACGATGAATGCTACCGTTATGTTTATAACTATGTACTTGTATCGTTTCTCCTTCTGTAGCAATCGCCATGATCATACCCACCTTTAGTTGCCGGAAAATTTCGAAGCTCTCATTATTTCATCATTATACCAACAGAACAGCGAAATTTGAAATCTTATAATCCTTTTTTCTTATTTATGTATAAAGAAAACCGACAGAAGCGGTAAGCTCCTGTCGGCCGGTGATGTCCATCCACTTATTTCGTGCCGTTTTCAAAGCGATTCGCGCGCGGACCGGAAGCATTTTTCTTGTTTGCTTCAGATTGCTGGTTTTGTTTGCGAACTTCGTTTACATCCGTCTCGGATCCAAACTCTTCAGCCATTGGGTTAAATGTTTGACCTTGCTGTGATAGCTGATTTTGTTTTTTTACTTTGTTCGCATTCGTTTGACTCGGGTTGTTGTTTGGCAATGGATTTTCACCTCCGTACTACTAACATGTGCACGAAGTTCCTTTTCTATCCCTTTGGAATATTTTACAACAAAACAGAGCGGCCACCATCGACGATAATCGTCTGTCCACGGATCATATCTGCACCATCTGAAATAAGGAACATAGCTGTTTTCACCATATCTTCAATTTCGACCATACGACCTGCAGGCGTATTTTTACGCGCATCTTCTAGTAACTCCTCGCGATTCGGGAAATGCTTCAATGCTTCTGTATCAAGTGCTCCTCCTGATACCGTGTTCACTGCAATGCCCATCGGAGCAAGTTCAACTGCCAGATAGCGAGTAATCGATTCAATCGCCGCTTTCGAAACACCGACTGTCGTATAGTTTTCAAGGTAGCGAATCGAGCCGAGTGAACTGACGCCAAGAATTTTGCCGCCTTTATCCATCAACTTAGCTGCTTCCTGTGCGCCGAATAACATCGCCTTCGCGTTAATATTCATCGTCCAATCCCAGTGCGATTCTTCTAACTCCATCACAGGACGTAACACGCCTGATGCTGCATTTGATACAAAAACATCTAAGCGTCCAAATTCCTCTTTCACTTGCTCAAACATGACACGTAGTTTAGCAACATCGCCAACATTGGCACGAATCATAATTGCTTTTCTGCCTAGCGCTTCAATTTCCTTCACTGTTTCTTCTGCGGCAGACTTACTGCGGGCATAGTTCACAACGATATCATACCCTTGCTTCGCCAGCTCAATTGCTAGCGCCTTCCCTAACCCTCTTGAGCTCCCAGTTACCATCGCCACTTTTTGATTTGCCATTATCTATTCCCCCTGTTTAATTTCTTCCCATATTTTTAAAACTGGCACAGGCTTCGGCAACGCTTCGACCTCTTGCTTCGTAAAAAATTGGTAGCCTTCCGGAATTGTATCCGCCTCTGCCATTCGTGCCTTAAAGCTTGTCATTTCCCACGTAATATGAGAAAAAATATGCTTAAATGCCAGTAGTTCAACAAAGCCTTTTAACTCAATCCCAAATTGTTCTTGTACTTTTTCTGACAGCGTCTGGCCATCCAATCGCTCAATCATCGGAAACTCCCATAAGCCTGCCAGCAAGCCTTTCGCAGGTCTCTGTCTTAACAACCATTCCCCTCGCTCATTCTGTATCGCGAATGATGTCACTGGAATCACTTTCATCGTTGTCTTCTTCGTTTTAACAGGCAACTCTTCCTGCCTGCCCTCATGAAAAGCGGAACAAAAATCACGCACCGGACATAGTAGACATTTCGGCTTCGGTGTACAAATCGTCGCCCCAAGCTCCATCAATCCTTGATTGAATGAAGAAGGATCTTCCTTGTCAATCAGATCCATCACGACAACCTCGAAAATCTTTTTCGTGCGCGGAATCGCAATATCCTCTTCTATAAGAAGCAGTCTCGACATGACACGCATGACATTGCCATCGACAGCATGCTCCGGCACGCCATAAGCAATACTAAGCACTGCGCCAGCTGTATAAGGCCCTACACCTTTCAGCGTCGAAATTTCTTTGCGCGTGTCCGGTACTTCCCCGCCATAACTTGCAACAACTTCTCGGACTCCCGCCTGCAAGTTTCTTGCGCGTGAATAATATCCAAGACCTTCCCACATTTTCAATAAATCATTTTCATCTGCCTCCGCAAGTACTTCCATCGTCGGAAAGCTATCGATGAACCGCTCGTAATAAGGGATTACTGTATCGACTCTTGTTTGTTGCAGCATAACCTCAGAAACCCAAATATAATAAGGGTCTGAAGTATTACGCCACGGCAAGTCCCTTTTTTCACGTCTATACCAGGATAGAAGGGATTCGCGAAATTCGTCTTTTTTCTTTATTATTTGCATGTTTTCCTCCATATCACATATGCTTACAGTTAATCGGAAAAGGGTATATACTTATAAATAGCAACGTACTTTTATGCCTGCCGCTCATTCTCAGGCTTAAGGAGTGATCACTTGGATACTGGAACACATATTGTTATGGGCATTGCACTTGGCGGTCTAGCGCTGGCAGATCCAGTCGTTTCGACAAATCCAGCTACACTGAGCGCCGTCGTTACTGGAGTTATCGTCGGCTCGCTCATCCCAGACGTCGATACCATTTTAAAGCTGAGAAACAATGCCGTCTATATACGGCATCATCGCGGGATTACACATTCAATCCCCGCTGTTTTACTATGGCCGCTTATTATCACTATATTATTATCCTTTATAGTACCTGAAGCAAACTTCATCCATCTATGGGCTTGGACATTTCTTGCCGTTTTTCTGCATGTCTTCGTCGATATTTTTAATTCGTACGGTACACAGGCATTGCGACCCTTTTCAAACAAATGGGTCGCAATCGGGGTCATCAATACATTCGACCCGATTATTTTCACCTTACATGCCATCGCCATCATTATTTGGGGAATCGGCGCTAATCCAGTCTATACAATTTTGACGACCTACGTGGTCATCTTCTTTTATTACCTACTGCGATTTGCCATTAAATCCGCAGTGAAAAAAGCCGTCCACAATACCGTTCCCGATGCGACGGAAATTATTATTGCACCGACGATGCGCTTTTTTCAATGGCGAATAGCCGCCTCTTCAGAAACAGTCCATTATGTAGGACGCGCTTACGGAAGGTCCGTTAATATTTATGACCGATTTGAACGAGTGCCTATGCCAAAATCACCTGAAATCGACGTGGCTATGAGTGATAAAAATATTGAAGCATTTACATCATTCTCTCCGATTTATCGCTGGTCCGTCACAAATGTTGGTGACTTATGTGAAGTACGTCTCATCGACCTGCGCTACCGCAGCAAAGGGTATTATCCATTTGTCGCAGTTGCCCATGTCGATAAAGAGCTCAACATCGTCAACTCCTATACCGGGTGGATTTTCTCTGAGGACAAGCTTCGAAAGAAGTTGAACTTCGCGCCCAACTCATAAGAAAAGGCTATAGAAAACATAGCCTTTTCTTATTTTCCTTCTTTAACGTTCTTCAACATCGCGATCGGCAATGCCTCCATTGCACGTTCGCCGCCTAAACGATAGCCCCAAGCAAATCGGCCTTTTAAGTAATCCACATGGAAAAAGACTCCCTCATCACCATCGATACGGTAGATTTCATCCTTAACAATCGTCGCTGGGTCAATTAAATACGATTGTGCCATAACAGCTTTACGTTGATGCACCGCATACTCATTCACCATGCCAAGTTGCTCAGCTTTGCGCGCCTTTTCCATAATCTTGCCGATTTCTGTCCGCAACTCATGCTCTGTCATCTGACTATATTTTTTGTCATTCTCCATCTTCCTCATTCTCCTTTTTCTCAATAAATGCGTCGATTCGATCGAATGGAATACCCTTTTGGTACATCGCCTGCTTCACTCGATTATGTAAATTACGTCCACTGAACTTTGAACTATAACGTCGCCAGGCCTTCTCTCCGATTGACTCTGTGATGCCTGTCCATTCAGCATCTTCCCTATCGAAGTCAACATTTTCTAGCGCTTGTTTAATAATATCAAATGAATAGCCTTTGCGTAGCAAGGCATTTTGGATTTTTTGTTTCAATTGTGCGGGAGCTACAGAACGATTGGCATTTGCCGCCTTTTCTGCAAGCTTCGTTGCAATTTGCAGCTGTTCGTCTTCTGAATACGATTCAAGCACTTTATCTTGCAACTCCTTCCCTATACCTTTTTTATGCATCTCCTGCTGGATAGCCCGTGGACCTTTACTCGATGAGTTTTTCTGCGTTTGAAGAAGTGCTTCTGAAAAGGTTTCATCATTCAAGAAACCAAGTTCCTTCAATTTAACAATCGCTTCACTTACAATCGCTTCTCCATAGTCAAGATCTAGCAGTTTCTTCTTCACTTCAAATTCGCTACGCATTCTAAAGCCGAGATAATGGAGCGCTCGATTGAACGCCTTGCGAATTTCATCTTCATAAACCATATCATCAATGGACCAGTCTTCTAGCACCATCCCTTTAGTTAAACCAAATTTAACAAGTACAGACTCATGCACACTATAAGCATACTTTTCATCGAGAAAAATATTGTATCGTTCGTTATCTTTTTTCTGTTGTGTTATCTTCGTAATGATAGGCATTTTTCACATAACCCCCTACTCTCTATCAGTATACATGTTCTTGCGTTCAGGTTCAGCTTAATAGGGTATAGAATACTACTTGGAGGTGTTGGAAGTATGAAGATTGTTATTGCAGGCGGTTCAGGTTTTATCGGACAGAAATTGACCAATTTTTTTGTGGATGAAGGGCATGACGTTATTATTTTGTCGAGGAAAGAGAAAAAAGGGACTGGTAACATCCGTTACGTCCAATGGCTTCAAGAAGGCGCAACGCCAGAATTAGCCATTAACACAGCAGACGCTTTCATCAACCTTGCCGGTGTGTCCATCAATGCTGGACGCTGGAACGTCGAACATCAACGACAAATTTACGACAGTCGAATGACTGCTACAGATGAATTATTGCGCATCATCTCTGCCTTACAAACCAAGCCTTCTGTTCTTATTAATGCCAGTGCAATTGGTATCTATCCCGCTGCGGAAAATACGGTTTATACAGAAGATAACACGGCTATCGCCAATGACTTCCTTGCACAAACTGTAGCGGACTGGGAAAAGAAAGCGACTTTAGTAGCCTCTGAAGGAGCGCGTGCTGTCTTTATGCGTTTTGGTGTTGTACTTGGTAAAGGTGATGGAGCCTTGCCACCCATGGTATTGCCTTATAAATTATTTGCCGGTGGTAAAGTAGGTTCTGGTAGACAATGGTTGTCTTGGATCCATATAGATGATGTCGTTCAAGCCATTGCCTTTGCTATCACTAACGAAAACTTACAAGGTCCCGTCAATACGACAGCACCATTCCCACAACGAATGGACGATTTCGGCAAAACAATCGGCTCCGTCTTACACCGACCCCATTGGTTCCCCGTTCCCGGGCTCGTCATGAAGCTCGCACTTGGCAAAAAAAGTACACTCGTTCTAGAAGGGCAGCATGTCTTACCAAAAAAATTACTCGACAATGGTTTTGACTTCAAGTTTCCTACTCTTGAATCGGCGTTACGACATATCCTACTCGAAGACGTATAACTTGTTAACTTGCGCACATCCTACCCCAAAAGGAAGGTGCGTTTTTTTATGATTAAACGACATGGTATCGGAATTTTACTCGCTGCTTTCATCGCCATGACAGGATTCGTGTTAAATCCGTTTTCTACTGTGGCCGAAGAATTTCACTGGGGGTTTAAAAAAGCAACAGACGGCGTTCCACCGAATGCGGGTGCAGCACTCGATTCAATGCTCGACAAATATGGCGCGATTTACAAAGGTAAGCCTGACGAAAAAATTGCCTATTTGACGTTCGATAACGGCTACGAAAATGGTTACACGGAAAGTATTTTAGACACGTTGAAAAAGGAAGATGCCCCCGCAACCTTTTTTCTCACAGGACATTATTTAAAAAGTGCCACACCACTTGTCAAAAGAATGATTGAGGAGGGTCATGGCATCGGCAATCATACCTATGGTCACCCGAATTTGACGACTCTATCCAACAAAGGAATGGAGGACGATTGGAAAAAGTTTGACAAGCTGTTAAACGAACTAACCGGCATAAAACGTACAGTCTACACGAGACCACCCGCTGGTGTATTTAATGACAACGTACTAGCTAAAGGAAACGAGCTTGGCTACCGTCATATTTTCTGGTCAGTCGCTTTCATCGACTGGTATGCCGATAAGCCGCGTGGACGTGATTTTGCATACAATGAATTAATGACTCAGCTCCACCCAGGCGCCATTATTTTAATGCATACAGTATCACCTGATAATGCACAAGCATTGCCTGACTTTATACGTGACGCAAAAAAAGCCGGTTACTCTTTCCGCTCACTCGATGATTTGGTATTGGAATATGAAAATATCCACTCGATTTTAAGATGATAAAAGCGTCCGACTTTGGACGCTTTTTCTTATGCCATTGTACGATTAGATTTTATTTTCCCCATTAGCGATACAAAAAACAGCAGCCCTAAAAACATTGAAATGAGCAATAAAAAGCTAAAGCTTGCTTCCATTTCAAGAAACAGGCCACCTAGAAACGGTCCCGTCAGGCTACCTACACTAAAAAAGATACCGCATAGCAAATTTCCTGTTGGCAACAGCTGCTTCGGTGTCAATTCAGACATATATGAAATACCTAGTGAATAAATCGAACCAACAAATAAACCTGCTATGAAAAACATCGACATGACGGCAAGCGAAGAAGTCTCGACCATACTTGCAACGAAGAACGATACTGTACCTCCTCCAAGTGCAATCAAAAAAACTGGGCGCCTGCCAATCTTATCGGATAGCACCCCGAGAGGTAATTGTGAAACCATACCACCAAAGGAAAAGGAAACAAGAATCAATGATACAGCTGTCAAACTGATGCCACTTCTAAGCGCGTACACCGGATACATCGCATTGAGCGATGATTCTAAAAAGCCATAACCAAATGGACCGAGAAATGCGAGCCAGGCAACAGCAATCGTTGCTTTGAAACGCGTGAAAAACCGTTCCTCCACCGCCTTCCCTTTTATCACATCCGGGAATTCATTTTTCAATCTAAAAACAAGCGACCACGCAAGCATGCAAAGAATTCCTGATACGATGAAGGGCAGCCCTTCAAAGACATTGACCAATGGTACAAACAGCGGACCTACCGCGAATCCCGTACCAAACGACAAACCGTAAATCGCAACATTACGTCCCAGTCGCTGCTGAGATGAAAAACTCGTAATCCACGTCTGTGTAGAAAAATGTAATGCATGATCCCCGATGCCTATCAGTAATCTTAATATGTACCAAAACACAACGCTCTTCCATAACGGAAACAGCAGTAACGAGCTGAAAACAAGTATCCCACCACCAATAATAATTGGCTTATAGCCAAAACGTCGTAAAGGCGCTTCCATGAACGGGGATACAAGAAGTGTTCCTATGTATAAGCCTGTTGCATTCAATCCGTTCAACGCACTCGACACACCATCACGCTCGAAGATAGCTGAAATAAGCGGCAACAACATCCCCTGTGAAAATCCCGAGATTGACACGATAATGACCAGTATCCAAAACCGTTTCTTCTCTACTTGCGAAAAAGTATCCATAGCTCTAACACTCCCTATTACGCTAATCCTTGTATGATTTTAGCATATAGGAACGGTGAAGCCATGCTATTGAAATTAAATAAGGCCCAGTCCATATCTGATGATCAGATTACGGCTGGGCCTTTACGTATGAATTGAACCTTCATTATCATTTTCCATTAACATAAGTCGTAGTCGTCTCTCGGCATCTAGCCGGCGGACATTTACGAATCCCCTCCTTCTCAACAAGATTCGATTCGCTCCTACTCTACGCCCTCCCTTTCGTTTGATTATATGTATCATAGCACTTAATTTATCAATTGTAAAGATTCAGTTAAGTTTTTTCGTTAATTAATTCTAAAGTTATAGGATATCTCGGTGCTAATCGCTACAGCAAGTTGAAAAATCCTCTTTTTTCGTTTACGATTATAGTAATGAAAAGAGGTGTACGGATTGGATAATACACAAGATAATAACCATGTTGATGGACTGAAAACACGCTTCCATCAATTCCTTGAAACCCTTGACACAATTGAACCTGAAACAGCAGATTTACAAGAAATCGATCGACTCATCAGTATGATTGACGACCTTGAAGAACAAGTCGAAAAGATAAAGTCAACTAACTGATTATATAGGGGGAACTGAGCATGTACATAGAACAATTCGAAAAAAGTATGTATGACCTCATTTGTGAAACTTCAACAAATCTTCCAAAGGATGTACGCCGGAAAATCCTTGCAGCGCGACAGAAGGAAGATGCAGGGACCCGCGCAGCAATGAGCCTTGATACAATTGCTCAAAACATCAATATGGCCGATGAAAAAATGTCTCCAATCTGTCAGGATACAGGCATGCCAACATTCAAAATCAAGACACCCGTTGGCGTGAATCAGCTTGAAATCAAAGCAGCCATCAAGCGTGCAATGGTTCAAGCGACAAAAGAAACGAAACTGCGCCCGAATGCCGTTGATTCTTTAACAGGCGATAACAGCGGTGACAACCTCGGTGAAGGTGTTCCCGTCATGAAATTTGAACAATGGGAGCAAGACCACATCGAAGTAAAACTCATCCTTAAAGGCGGAGGCTGTGAAAATAAAAACATCCAATACAGCCTACCGACTGAGCTAGAAGGCCTTGGGCGTGCTGGACGTGATCTTGACGGTATTCGTAAATGCGTTTTACATTCTGTTTACCAAGCACAAGGACAGGGCTGTTCCGCTGGTTTCATCGGCGTTGGAATCGGTGGCGACCGTGCTTCTGGCTATGATTTGGCAAAAGAACAATTATTCCGTTCGGTAGACGATGTGAATCCAGATGCTCAATTAGCAGAGCTTGAAGCCTATATTTTAGAGTCTGCCAACAAACTTGGTATTGGAACAATGGGCTTCGGCGGCGAAGCAACCCTTCTTGGTTGTAAAGTAGGTGTCATGCACCGTCTTCCAGCAAGCTTCTTCGTTTCTGTAGCTTATAACTGCTGGGCATATCGTAGAATGGCAATCGATATCAATGCCACAACAGGTGAAATTACAAACTGGCATTATAACGAAGGTGAAAAAATCGCCTTCACTCAACAGGACACTCAGGAAGAAGTACAGCAATCCGCTCGTACGGTAGAGCTAACAGCACCTATTTCCGAAGAACAAATTCGCGACTTGAAGGTCGGCGATGTTGTTAAAATTTCTGGTCGTATGTTCACGGGTCGTGATGCGATTCATAAGCATCTATCCGAAAATGAGGCACCTGTCGATTTAAATGGACACATCATTTACCATTGTGGACCTGTCGTTGCGAAAATGGCAGACGGTGGCTATGAAATTAAAGCAGCTGGTCCAACAACTTCCATTCGTGAAGAGCCTTACCAAGGCGATATTATGAAGAGATTTGGTATCCGTGCGGTTATTGGTAAAGGCGGCATGGGTCCTAAAACGCTTGCTGCACTTGAAGAACACGGTGGCGTCTATCTAAACGCAATTGGCGGAGCAGCACAATATTATGCCGATTGTATCAAAGCCGTTGAAGGCGTTGACCTGCTTCAATTCGGTATCCCTGAAGCGATGTGGCATTTACGAGTCGAAGATTTTACAGCAGTCGTCACAATGGACTCACACGGCAACAGCTTACACGCTGATGTTGATAAATCATCACTTGAAAAACTAGCACAATTTAAAGAGAAAGTATTTAGCTAAATTCGTAGTATCCCCTGTACCGGAAATGATTCCGATACAGGGGATTTTTTTGCTTGGCTCACAAGTACGCATCGTCCCCAAGTGAATTCATAGCCCCACCAATCCTGTAATTGCAACTCCTCCCCATTCCATCCAAATTTCATATCACAAGCTAATTTGTAACACTCTTCCTGTCGACATGCTATACTATAAACAATAATAATTATTACTTTGTAATTCATATCAATTAGTCGGTTCCCTAACAAGGGAGCCGACTTTTGTACTTTATATAGGGTTATGAATTTGATAATCATTATCAATTAAGGAGGATATTCACATGACTATTATCAATGAAGAACAGCAAAACACATCAATTAATTGGGGAGAACATCTCGAGCTCATTGCCGCGATTAGTTCCGGCATCTTGATTGGCACAGCCTGGTTGATAAGTAACAATGAAACAAACACCTTTTCAGTTGCCCTTTACATCATCGCCTTTTTAATTGGCGGATTTGCCAAAGCGAAGGAAGGTATCGAAGAAACAATCAAAAATAAAGAATTGAATGTCGAAATGCTCATGGTTTTCGCCGCGCTCGGCTCTGCCATTATCGGCTACTGGGCTGAAGGAGCCATCCTTATTTTCATCTTCGCAATTAGCGGTGCACTTGAAACGTATACGTTGAATAAAAGCCATAAAGAAATTTCGGCACTCATGGAGTTGCAGCCCGAAGAAGCTTGGCTGATTCAACAAGACGGAACAGAAATCAAAGTACCAACTGCTTCACTAAGGGTCGGATCCACTCTCCTCGTAAAGCCTGGCGAACGGATTCCCGTTGATGGTGCCATCATTTACGGCACGACATCTATCGATATGTCCGCCATTAATGGCGAATCGATTCCTGTTACAAAAGAAGTGGGTGACGAATTATTTGCAGGTACAGTCAATTTAAGTGGAGCCATCCAAATAGAGATGACTAAGCCGAGCTCTGAAACACTTTTCCAAAAAATTATTACACTCGTTCAAAGCGCACAAAGTGAAAAATCACCATCCCAGCAATTCATCGAAAAATTCGAAGGGACGTACGTCAAAGGTGTTATCATTACCGTGCTCATCATGATGGTCCTCCCCCACTACCTATTTGGCTGGGATTGGACTACGACGATTTACCGTGCCATCGTCCTACTCGTTGTTGCGTCTCCCTGTGCCCTAGTTGCCTCCATCATGCCAGCAACACTCGCAGCGGTCTCTAACGCAGCTAAACGAGGCGTACTATTCAAAGGTGGCGTGCATCTTGAGCATCTTGGTTCCATCAAAACAATTGCTTTCGACAAAACAGGAACACTCACCAATGGCAAGCCTGTTGTTACTGACTTCCTAGTTCGCGATGGTATAGATTCGGATGAGGCACTCGCACTGCTTGCAAGCATCGAATCCCAATCGAATCATCCACTTGCTGTCGCCATTACAAATTATGCGGTCGATCAAGCCATACCATTAACGCATAACCTTCAAATCGAAGATGTCCCAGGTCATGGTATCCGAGCATTCACAGACATCAGTGAATATCTTGTAGGTAATCCTCGTTTTGTTGGCTATCAATTAGCACAAGAATTTCAACAGGGTCACGCCTTGACACTAGCAGATGAAGGTAAAACTGTTATCTTCATGAAAGATGACAAAGGTATCGTCGCTGCTGCAGCCTTACAAGATACATTACGTTCTGAAGCCGTTCAGGCTATCAAAGATTTGAAAAATGCTGGTATCTTCACAATTATGCTAACAGGTGATAACGAGAAAACAGCTGCTGCTATCGCCAAAGAGGCCGGACTCGATTCTTACGTCGCTGAATGTTTACCTGAAACAAAAGTCGACCATCTAAAACGACTCCTCACTGACTATAAAACGGTCGCCATGGTTGGAGACGGTATCAATGATGCTCCAGCACTTGCAACCGCAACATCTGGAATTGCAATGGGCGAAGGGACGGATGTCGCACTCGAAACTGCGGATATCGTCCTTATGCAAAACGACTTAACACGCATCGCTTATGCCATTAAATTATCACGCAAAATGCAGCGGATTGTGAAGCAGAATGTTGTCTTATCTATCACGGTTATCTCGGCGCTCATCGTATCCAATTTCCTACAAGTCGTTGATCTGCCCATCGGTGTTATCGGCCACGAAGGCAGTACAATTCTTGTCATATTAAACGGATTGCGAATGCTAAACCGAATTGATTAAGTTCCATCTATACTTCCATTGTTTTAACCAAATAAAAAGCAATGCAGCATGTTACATGACTGCATTGCTTTTTTTATTTGGTTGTTTTCGCTAGTCCACGCTCTAGCATCACAGCATTTAGTTGCCCACCGAGAATAAGAATAATTGCTGAAAAATAGAGCCACATCATCAGAACAATAATTGCCCCGATACTCCCATACGTATTTGAGAAATTGCCAAAGCTACTGACGTAAAATGAAAAAATAAGAGAAGTAAGTATCCAGCCAATCGTTGCAAAAAGTGTTCCAGGAATAACACTTTTCCAACGTAATTTTAAATTGGGCACAATCCAATAAATAATAAAAAACACGAAGAAAATTAGCACCGGGGGTATGCTCCAACGTAAACTACTCCACAAGCTTGAAAAGTCTTCTTCCATTCCAATAAATGAAAAGACAATAATCCCGATTTGTTGCCCAAACACCGGTAAAACCAGTGCAACAAGTAATGTGGCTATTAACAAAATGGTAAAGACAAGTGACATTGCACGCGTAACGATAAATGAACGTGTCTCCGCTGTATAATATGATAAATTCAGCGCTTTTGTAAGAGCATTCATTCCTTTCGAAGCTGACCATACTGTCGCAAGCGCGCCTGCTGATAGTAAACCACCATTTCTATTCGCAAGAATCTCAGTCAACGTATCCTCAATTAGCATAGCAACACTTTCTGGAGCATAATCTCGAATAAACAAAAAGATCTGTGCCTCATCAACAATATTTAAAAAAGGTAATAACGTAAATAAGAAGATCAATAGAGGAAACAAAGACAATAGAAAAAAGAAGGCCAACTGTGAGCCTAAGCCCGTTACATCGACTTTCTTTATCCGAACAAGTAGCTCTTTTAAAAATCCTTCCATCGTCGTAACATCGAACTTTTCATGATTTTCTTCTCTTATATCATCATAAAATTTCATAATGGCAGTTTCACCTGCCAAACGATCAATTTCATTCCTAACTTTACCTTTTTTCTTAGCTGGAGTTAAACGTTCTTTCTCTTCCATACCGTTATCACTCCCTTCAAAACTTATTACTTTTACATGCCTAAGCCTACTTACTCTGATTTTTCGCTAACAATTGCTTTATATTCATCTTTTGACTCAACAAATGTATCCTTCGTATCCATCACAAGTTCCTTTACTTGCGGCGTCAACGTCCTTAACTCTTCAACCTGCGCTTTAATGTATGAAGCATCCCCTGCTAACTGTTCGTAAAGCGTTTGAACTTTTTCAGTTTTTTCTTGTATTTTAAATTTAAGTACATCTTGATTTTTCGAATAAAAACGTACTTCCGATATTAGTTTCTTCGACCTTTTTGTCATTTGCTCACGTGTTCCACTGTCAAGCATACTAACACCAGCACCGATAAATGCACCCAAAATGATAAATTTGCCAAGTTTACTTTCACTCACACTAAAACCTCCAATTCCTTACTAATTCGCATATATTATTATACCCCTGACGGAAGAAAAACAAACAATATTAATAATTCCGAAAAAACACTTGACGAAAGCTCAAAACTTTCGGAATATTAATAATAGATCTACCCAATTGATAAGCTGAAGGGAGGCGATTATAACAAAGGTCTTAGACTCAATTTTAGTTAACGCACTGCCAAACTCACAAAGGGGGTAAGGGAATGGATGCATTACAAGGTTTTTTAGATAAGATTGGTGGAGTTATTTGGGGACCGCCACTTCTTATCCTACTCGTTGGAACAGGGATTTTCTTAACAGCTAGACTCGCATTTATTCAAGTACGACTTTTACCGTATTCATTAAAGCAGGTTTTTTCAAAGAATCATGATAAAAAAGCAGACGGGGATATTTCACAATTTCAGGCACTTATGACAGCTATGGCCGCAACTGTTGGGGTCGGGAATATTGTTGGGGTTGCGACTGCCGTAGTCATGGGGGGACCAGGAGCAGTTTTCTGGATGTGGCTAGCAGGATTTTTCGGTATGGCAACAAAATATGGGGAAGCCATTCTAGCAGTTAAATACCGTGTAAAAGACTCTCAAGGTCAAATGGCCGGCGGACCAATGTATTATCTCGAGCATGGATTGAAACAAAAATGGCTCGGGGTCCTTTTTGCTCTTTTCGGCGCCATTGCAGCATTTGGCATTGGGAACGGGACACAAGCAAAAGCAGTTGCCGATGTCATGAAACTTACTTTCGATGTTCCACACTGGGCTACGGGTATTGGACTCCTTATTTTTGGAGCACTCGTTATTCTTGGTGGTATTAAATCAATTGGAAGAGTGACAGCATTTTTCGTTCCGATTATGGCACTTTTCTATTTTATCGCAGGTGCGATTGTCGTTATCATGAATTTCGAACTTGTTCCTGCTGCATTTGGATTGATTTTCTCAGATGCATTTAGCGGACAGGCGCTAGCAGGCGGTGCAATTGGTACCGTTATACGCTTCGGAGTTGCTCGTGGCCTATTCTCCAATGAGGCGGGTCTTGGATCCGCACCAATCGCTGCAGCTGCCGCCAAAACAGACCTACCCGGTAGGCAAGCACTCATTTCCATGACACAGGTATTTTTCGATACGCTTATTATTTGTTCGATTACAGGTGTAACGATTGTTATGTCTAATCAGTGGAAAGATACTTCTATTTCAGCAGGTGATCTAACAGCTGCTGCATTCGGTACTTTCCTAGGAGACGCTGGACCATTCATCGTGGCAATTGGCCTGATTTTCTTTGCCTCTTCTACAATTTTAGGTTGGAGCTATTACGGCGAAAAATGTTTCCAATACTTGGTGCCGAATCAAAAATTCGTAATCCTTTACCGGGTTGCATTTGTTTTATTTATCTTCGTAGGAGCTACAGCAACACTCGACATCGTATGGTCATTCGCTGACGTCATGAATGGACTCATGGCCATTCCAAACTTAATCGGTCTCCTAGGCTTGTCTGGTGTTATTGTATATGAAACAAAACGCTTCCAAGTAAAAATGAAAGAAGAGGAAGCAGCAAAGAAAGAAGCTAAAAGAACTGCTTAACTTTAACTTGAATCAGCAAATACATTTGCTGATTCAAGTTAAGCCTCCGGCGGATGTCAAGGATTTTGAGGGGAGTTAATTGTGCTATGCACAATTCAAAATCCCGACGCAATTACGCCGAGGCGCAATTGATGTTGACACTACGTTAGATTAATGAAATGATTAATGCCAAGCAAATGAAAGGTGGGCAACTGTCATGGATTTAACACAACCAACACCAGAAAACGTCATGTACATGATTGAACAAATTAAAGAAAAGCTTCGTATGGTTAACGTAGATGCAATGAAAGCAGAGAATTTCAGCACTTCACAATATGAAGATTTGCACTATATGTACGAAATGGTTATGAAGCGCGACACAATTACACCAAATGAAATGCAAGCCATCGTGGCGGAACTAGGCTCGTTGAGGAAATAGGTCATCAATAGTTAGATATATAAGTTGAATTAATTTTTCTCCAGCCGATTGGAGTGAAGAGCGGCGACTCCAGCGGGAACAGCGCGAGCTGAAGACCCCGCTGGAACGCAGTGACGAGGAGGCTGAAGCCGTGCCCGCGGAAAGCGTCCGCTCGTAACGGAAATCGGCGGGTAGTCGGATTATTTAATTCAAAGTATATAGAAAAAAATTCACCAGTAGACTTTCCTATTGGTGAATTTTTTTATCGTTTACTATTATTCAAATGACGTTCCATCTTTGAGGACAAGTGGTTGAATAAGTACTTCTACCCGACGATTTTGATCGCGACCCTCTGCTGTATCATTTGATGCAACTGGTTGATTTTCACCATAAGCCTTCGTGCTAAAGAGTAACGGGTCAATATTTTCATTTTGAATAAGTATTTCTAAGAAATTTACTGCCCGAATTGCACTCAGTTCCCAGTTTGATTGAAACTCGGCATTGCGTATCGGAACATTATCAGTATGCCCACCTATTACAATCTGACGGGGTGGATCAAAGACAAGCAGTTCAGTAAGGTCACCAGCAATCGACTTGTACTCCTCACGTATCGTCGCTTTCCCCGTACTAAACAGAATACTATCTCTGATTGTAATAAGCAGTCCCTCATCCGTCAATTTTGTTTTAAATTGATTTTCCAATTCATTTACTGCGATATATTCATCCAAACTCTCTTGAATTTCACCGAGTGACTTTTGATCTTCCAAATAAGATGTATTTTCCTCATTGGTGCCTACTGAATCTTTAGGTATAGGAACAGCTGTAGGTGCAGCATGATCCATCATACCATGTCCACCATCAAATATTTGATTGAAAACCGATGATATCTGATTGAGTTTCGACTCGTCTATTGTACTGGATGCAAAAAGTACCACGAAAAGTGCGAAAAGAAGCGTCAGAAGGTCGGCGTATGGCAAAAGCCAGGATTCATCAACTCCGTGTTCTTCTTTTTTCTTCTTACGTCTCTTCGGCAAACGAGCTCTCTCCCTTCTTACCATCATCATTTTTAGCCGCTAGTTTCAGACGCTCGTCAGCTGATAAATAAGAAGATAGTTTCTGTTCAATCACACGTGGTGCCTCCCCTTCAAGCACAGAGAGAATTCCTTCAATCATCATCATTTTTTGGCGAACTTCATCTGCCGATTTACGTTTCAACTTATTGGCAAAAGGGTGCCAAAGAACGTACCCTGTAAAAATCCCAAGTAATGTAGCTACGAATGCTGCTGAAATGGCAGTACCTAACTTTTCAATATCAGTTAAATCCCCCAGCGCAGCAATAAGTCCTACTACAGCCCCTAGAACCCCGAGTGTCGGCGCATATGTACCTGCTTGCGAAAAGATCAACGCACCAGCCGCATGGCGATCCTCCATTGCATCTACTTCTTCGCTAAGAACATCACGGATATAATCTGCGTTTTGTCCATCAATCGCTAAGCCAAGACCATTTTTTAAAAATGGGTCTTTAATATCGTCCGTCTTTGCTTCAAGCGATAGTAGCCCCTCACGACGTGCAACATCTGCCCACCCCGAGAACATGCGAATGATATTTGCATCTGATGCAAGTTTTTGCTCTTTAAAGATTATACCAAATAGCTTCGGTACACGTTTCAATTCATTCGTAGGAAAAGCGATAACGACCGATGCAATTGTCCCTGCAATGATGATAAGAATAGCCGCCGTGTTCAGTAAACTCGTAAGTGCAACACCTTTCATAACCATTCCAATCAATAATGCGACAAGTCCAAGTACAAGCCCTAAAACCGTTGATAAATCCATAGGTTGAACCTCCAAAAATTCCATTCTTCTTCTTATTTCGGCATCTTTCTTAATTTCTTTAGGAACAAGGATAGAAAAAATATGGTGATTTTAACAAACTGCCACAATTCACTTCGTATTTTGACGTTGCAGGCTTCAACAGTATCTTGGTATTATTATAAATAGTAAGGAAAGGAGCAATCATTCATGTCAACTTTTGAACAACAATTGTCAAGCTACGCTGAGCTTGCAGTAAATGTGGGGGTTAATATTCAACCAAACCAATATCTTTATATTAGTGCTTCAACTGAAGCAACTGAGTTCGTCCGTGTCATCACAGAAAAAGCTTATAATGCAGGAGCTCGCCAAGTATTTGTAGATTGGGCCGATGATGTCGTTTCCCGTTTACGTTATGAAAAAGCACCAGCTGACTCTTTTGCTGAATTTCCGGAATGGAAAGTGATGGAACGCGAACAACTTGCAGAGAAGGGTGCAGCATTTATGAGCATCATTTCCCAAAGCCCAGATCTTTTGAATGGAATTGATCCTTCACGCATCGCCGATTCTCAAAAAGCAACTGGTCAAGCACTTGATAAGTACCGTCAATACGTTCAGTCTGACAAAATTAGCTGGACAGTTATTGCATCACCGTCCGAAGCATGGGCTGCCAAAGTGTTCCCAGAACTTCCCACAGGTGACCAAGTGCCCGCACTATGGGATGCTATTTTCAAAGCTGTCCGTGCAGACCAAGAAGATCCAATTCAATCTTGGGTTGAACATGACAACAACTTACACGCAAAAGTCGACTATTTGAATAACAAACGCTTCCGTAAACTGCATTACACAGCGCCAGGTACAGATTTAACAGTCGAGTTACCTGAAGGCCATTTATGGTGTGGCGCAGGCAGTGTCAATGAAAAAGGACATACATTCATGGCAAATATGCCAACTGAGGAGGTCTTCACGGTTCCTTTGAAAACAGGCGTCAATGGCTATGTATCCAGCACAAAACCATTAAGCTATGGTGGCAACATCATCGATAACTTCAAAATTACATTTACAAATGGACGTGTAACAGATGTTTCAGCTGAGCAGGGAGAAGAGGTATTAAAGCGACTTATCGATACAGACGAAGGGGCGAAACATCTTGGAGAAGTCGCACTCGTTCCACATGCTTCGCCTATTTCACAATCTGGGTTGCTCTTCTATAATACATTGTTCGACGAAAATGCATCAAATCACTTCGCTCTTGGCAGTGCTTACGCATTTTGTATCGAGGGTGGCAAGAAGATGTCCCGTGAGGAGCTTGAACAGCATGGCTTGAACCAAAGTATCACACATGTTGACTTTATGATTGGGTCTGAGGAAATGGATATTGATGGAGTTTTCGATGATGGATCTACTGAACCAGTATTCCGTGCAGGTAATTGGGGCTTCTAAAAAACTTCACAATTCATGACATATTTTTATTTACCCCTTAAAAAATACAACTTTATACTGTATAATGAAAGCCAAGGCTAACTATCATTATAGAGAGGGGTCTTATACATGGGCTTAATGTTCACAACAGTCATCGGTTTCATGGTCTGTCTTGGTATTTCCGGATTATTTATTATGAGAAGTCTCCAAACAGTTTTCATTGCTTCCGATTCTGAAACAATTGATCCGAAACCAGAAAATAAATTTTAAGAGTTGCCGCCTGGCAACTCTTTTCTTTTTACATATATATCTGTATTATAAGACTTATTAAAAAAACTGGAGGCTTACTATGACAATTCTCTCTACAATTCTGGAGTTTAACGAAACATTCGTCAGCGAGAAACAATATGAACAGTATGCAACAACAAAATTTCCTGATAAGCATATCGTAATTTTGACTTGTATGGACACACGGTTAATTGAATTGTTACCTAAAGCGATGAACTTAAAGAATGGTGATGCCAAAATTATTAAAAGTGCTGGCGCGATTGTCAATCATCCATTCGGCAGTGTTATGAGGAGTTTACTGTTAGCCATCTATGAATTACAGGCTGACGAAGTATTTATCATTGGACATCATGATTGTGGTATGAGCTCTACGAATACAGATCATATTATCGGTCAAATGGTGGACCGAGGTATTGACAAAAGTCTGTTCAAAACTTTACAATACTCTGGCGTCAATATGAAAGATTGGCTTCATGGGTTTAGTGATGTAACAGAAAGTGTCAAAATGAGTGTTGATCTTACTCGAAATCATCCTTTGATGGATGTAAATGTTCCAATCCACGGACTAGTAGCTCATCCTGATACTGGGAAACTCGATATTATTGTCAATGGATACGATTTTGTAACTAAGAAATGATTGACTTATTTCCTGGGAAATAGACAAAAGCCGATGCCCTTTTACAGGTATCGGCTTTTTATATTTATTGCCCATCTGTGCAATACATTCTTACCCTTTCAAAAATCATCCTCGATTGTTGCATACATATAGTGATCTTCCCAGACACCGTTTATATACAATAATTTTCGCATCAGACCTTCTTGACAATAACCCGCCTTTTCCAAGACTTTCATAGATCCAATATTACGAGGTGAAACGAATGCTTCAACCCGATGTAAAGCAATTTTCCCAAATGCAAAATTTGTCACAAGGCGAACAGCTTCCGTTCCAAGTCCCCGTCCTATCTCTCTTTCATCAATGGAGTAGCCTACAAAGCCACTCGAAAAGGGCAACCTTTTAATACTGTAGAGCGAGATATGGCCGACTAGCCTACTCGTATTGGAATCAAATATACCGAAGTTATATTCTCTCCTGTCCCGCATTTGATAAATTGACTCTCTAATTTTCTCTTTCTGAACACTGACGCTAAAATAGCTTGCTTCATGGCGTGGTTCAAATACAGACCAATAATCTTTATTGGCAGTAAGTAATTTTGTAAAGAGCGATGCGTCTTCCTCTGTCAATATCCGTAAGTAACAAGTTTCTCCTTCAAGCAAAATCAATAGCTATTCACCCTTTTACCGAAGTAAGTTCCAAGAACTCCTTAACATCCTTCACACATAATGCTACTCCCTTTGCCCAAAACTCCTGTTGCGAAATATCTTCACCAAGATGCTTCATCGCGAGCTCTTCAACACTCATCACCGCTGTGTCACGTAATAGCGCCATATATTTCTGCTCAAAGCCTTGGCCTTCTTCTAATGCTTTTGCATAAATACTTAATGAGAATAAGTAGCCAAATGTATACGGGAAATTATAGAACGGTGTACTTGTAATATAGAAATGCAGCTTTGATGCCCAGAAGTGTGGATGTGTTGTGTCAAGTGCATCCCCATAAGCTTCTTGCTGCGCCTCTACCATCAAGTCGTTCAATCTTTCAGATGAAACAATACCATTTTTTCGTTCCTCATAAAATCTTGTTTCAAATAAAAACCGCGCATGAATATTCATAAAAAATGCCACACTACGCTGAATTTTATCTTCTAACAATGCAATTTTTTCTTCATTCGTTTCTGCGGCTTTCACAGCTGCATCAGCTACAATCATCTCTGCAAATGTCGATGCTGTTTCTGCAACGCCCATTGCATATTGGCGATTCATCCAATGAACCGGGCGCAATGTGTAAGAATGGAATGCATGACCAAGTTCATGAGCAAGTGTCGCAACGTTCGACATCGTTCCACTATAAGTCATAAAGATACGAGACTGCTCTGACATCGGCATACCCGTACAGAAACCACCCGGTCGTTTGTTTGGGCGATCTTCCGCCTCAATCCAGCTGTCTTCAAACGCCTTCCTCGAGAACGCTTCGAGCTCAGGACCAAATTCGCCAAAATGTTGCAAGATGAATTGTGCACCTTCCTGATAGGATAGTTTTTTCGTCGATGCTGTCACTGGTGCATCCATGTCATACCAATTCATCTTTTCCGTACCTAGCATTTTTGCCTTGACGTTCAAGTATTCCACAAATGGTGCTTTATTGGCCCCAATCGCAGCCCACATTGCATTGAGCGTTTCCTCACTCATACGGTTACGCAAAAGCGGCTCCTTCAAGACAGAATCCCATCCGCGTTTTTTGTATACTGCAAGCCTAAACCCTGCAAGCCGATTCAATGCAGAAGCGAAGAAATCTTCTTTTGCTCCCCATGCTTCTTCCAACGCTTCAAATGAGCGCTTTCGTACATCAGCACTAGCATGTGAACTTAAATTATTAGCTTGCCCAACAGATAGTTCTTTTTCTACGCCATCCACTTCGATTTTAATTTTAATATCTCGGACAAGCAAGTCATATAATTGACCCCAGCCATGATAGCCATCAACGCTTAACGATGTGATGACGCTTTCTTCCTCTTCGGAAAGCTTCAAAGCAACCTCTTCGCGCCACTCATTAAGTACGAATTCAAATTCCTTTAGCTCATCCGATTTAGTAAGCACCTGCCATGTATCCTCATCTGACTTTGCCAATGTTTGCTGGACTTTCAACAGCACAGTCGAAAATCGCGCACTAAGTGCAGTCGTTTCTCCTTGTAGAATTAATGCTTTTTTATCGGTTGTATCAGCTGCTAGGAAACACCCGATGACAGCACCTGCCTGCGACAAATTCAGCGCCACGTCTTTTATCGAATCGATAAGATTTGCTACTTCGTTTGCTACAAGGGATGACGCTGGAATTTGAAATGCACGAGCCGTCTCCTCTAATGAACTGAGCTTTTCTTTTACATCATCTAGGTGCGTACGCAATTGTTGCGAATCACTTCCACCTTCGAAAAATACATCAAGATCCCATACTTCAGAATATGCTTGTTGTGTCAACGTAACTTCCCCCTTCAACCGTTCTTAATTTTCTAAAAACACCTCTTAATTATAACATGAAACTTCGGCATGCGAACTGTATCCACTACAGCTTGACATAATTACGTTCCAATTTTGTACTCTCTGTTAATTCAAGTTTTAATTGTGACGGAAACTTCACACTTTCCTTCGCAGGGTCCGCCTTTCCTATGTATACTATTCAATAGGAGGATTTGAATATGTATAGAATTATGATTATGACCCTTTCGCTCATTGCAGTTGGCCTTGTCAATGTAGCAGCAAATAGTATACCTTTTAACGGAAGTACAACAGCAGTCATTGCAAGCAGATTACCAGTGCTATTTATGCCGGCGGGATATGTCTTTGCACTTTGGGCTATCATTTATGTACTACTCGCCTTTTGGCTATATGGCTTTAGACAAAATAATATAAATGTTACCCAAACGCTACAAAATTGGAGAGCTACCCTGTTTGTCGCCAGTTGCCTACTTAATATCGTATGGCTCCTGCTTTGGCATTATGGTTTCTTTAATTGGACAATCGTCTTCATGGCTTTGCTACTCTTTGCGTTACTTGCCCTTTACTTTACCTATCCAAAGAAAGACAACCAATTATTCGGAAGAATCCCGATAGCTATTAACCTCGGTTGGATTTTCTTTGCAACCATTGCCAATATCAGTTATGTCCTAACACTACACGAATGGTCTGGTTGGGGATTAAGTGATCCATTATGGACGGTCATTTATTTGACCTTCGCTACTGCGATTGCACTCCATTTCCTGTACCATCATGCGGATATAGCACTTAGCAGCGTCTTCATGTGGGCATTTATAGGGATTGCAGTAAAAAATGGTGTTGACGAGTTATTCGTGTCGGCTGCAGCGCTTTTTCTAACGGCAGTCATTGGCGCCATTATTTTTTTCACAAGAAAACAACTTACAGCTACAAAATAAAAAAATCGCCGTTCCTCCTTTGAGAAGAACGGCGATTTTTCATGTACGCTGTAGCAAACGCGGTGCTGTCGTAAATAATAATGAGGCTACAAGTGCTGATAAAATGATGGAAGGAATCATAAAACTCGCATTATATACAAGCGAATAAAGCCAAACAGGCTGTCCTTCTGGGGCATATGACGCAAAGAACACAATCCCTGCAATGAAATGGGCAAGGAGTCGAAGAAGCCCACCGATAATCGTCCCAACAACTATTGCCGTAACCATCGCTCCTTTATTACTTTTCGCTTGGCTACTTAACAGCCAACCAAGCGTAATCGCTGCCACCCCAACAAGTGCATATGCAACAAAGTAATCAAGTACAGCTTGAATTGGAGTGAAGACATAGGCACCCGTTGCAACTTGCAAAATACCGGAGATGAATCCTGTTAGCATTCCCCCTACAATACCCCAACGAAATGCCATAACAATGATTGGCAACATCGATAGTGTAATCGAGCCCCCTTGTGGCATTGAAAATCCAATCTTATCAAGCACAAATGATATAGCCCCCAAAATAGCTACTTCGAGTAAAAATTGCAGACGTTTACGATCCAAATGACTTCCTCCTCCAACTAGTTGGCATAGGAATGTGGGCATAAAAAAAGACATCCCGGATAGAATGGGACATCACAAATATGACGATTGCCATCCACATCCCTACGCAAGAATAATCTTACAGGTTCGAAGGGTCAGGACAACTCGTCCAATCTCAGCCCAAATAGGCACCCCTTGTGGTTCAAGTTATTTAATTATCTATATATGTTGAACCTATGATTGTAACATAATCACCAGCGAAGGCGACTACTGGGGTAGCCGAAGCGATAAGACAAAGGAGGGATGCAGTTCAATCCCTCCCCGCCAGTGGTTTTCTGGCCGGCTTATCGCGAGAGGCATCCCCTAGCGCCAAGCGGCTTTAGTAGGATTCTTTAGTTCAACTTGTATAGTTCATTGTATAAGATAGAGAATCTTTAAGCAAGATAATTAACAGATATAACAAAAAACCTATATAGTTAACGTACAATGGAGGGATAACTCTTGAAAAACAATAAACTATTGGCCGCTCTATGCTACTTCAGTGTTTTTTTTGCCCCTTTACTTCTTCCTGTCATTATTTATTTCATCACAGATGACAGGGAAATTAAGTTTCATGCTAAACGCTCTCTCGTATCGCATCTTATTCCGACGGTGATACTGATTGCTGGTTTTGTTATTTTTTCTTTTTCAATGTTTTCTTTTACAAGCCGCCTAAGCGGAATGCCTAGCGAAAATTTTGGATTCGGTTTTTGGCAGTTAGCTCCCTTTCTTTTCACTCTTATCTATGGGCTCCTTTTTATCATTATCGTGATTTGGAATATCATTCAAGGGGTCAAAGTATTAAAATAAGGTTTATCCCACTTGAAATATGGGAATTGGATAGTAAATATTGTTTTGGGGAGAGAATTCATTTGAATCTTGGTAAGTTAATTAAAACAGCTATTAAAGTCGCGCCTATCGCCTACCCCATCGTCCGTAAAATAATCGCCAATAAGAAAAGCACCAATACGACGATTCCGAAAAAATAATCCATCAACCTGTAAACTTTAAAATTGTTTACAGGCTTTTTTCTGCGTTGCAATATGATATAGTATGATATAGAAAAAACGAACGGCAGAAAGGATTTGTGCATAATGATTGCAAAAACTGAACAGGATATTACAGCGTTAAAAAAAATAGGCAAAATTGTTGCTGAAATCCGAGAAGCACTAAAGGCAGCAACTGTCCCTGGCAAAACAACAAAGGAAATTGACGAACTTGGTGGACGTCTCTTCGAGGAAAAAGGAGCAGTTTCCGCACCAATCGATCAATACGATTTCCCTGGTTATACTTGCATCAGCGTCAACAATGAAGTCGCACACGGTATTCCGGGCGCTCGTATTATTCAAGACGGGGATCTTGTCAACATCGATGTCTCTGGCTCTTACGGCGGCTATTTCGCCGATACAGGCATTTCCTTTGTCGTCGGAACACCTGACGACAAAAAACAGCAACTGTGTGATGTGGCAAAAAGTGCCTTCGATCTTGCCATGACGAATGTCAAAGCAGGCTCTAGTCTCAATAGAATCGGCAAAGCTGTTGAACGCGAAGCAAAAAATCATGGACTGACAGTTATTAAAAATTTAACGGGTCACGGCATTGGTAAATCATTGCATGAAGAACCCCAACATATTTTAAACTATTTTGATCCATCCGATAGAACTCTCCTAAAAGAAGGTATGGTCTTAGCTGTTGAGCCTTTCATCTCACAGAAAGCTGAGCATATTATCGAACTTGGAGACGGCTGGACATTCGTCACACCTGATAATTCCCTTGTGGCTCAAATCGAGCATACAGTGATTGTCACAAAAGGCACACCAATTATTTTGACTGAAATCTAATCTAAGAACAAAAACGTAAGCGCCTGGTCAGGCGATAAAGCCTAGACCCCAACAAAAAAGGCTACCCTTTGAATCCATATCGATTCAAAGGGTAGCCTTTTTGTTACTTTTTCTTCGTATTGCCAACCGTTTTAGAGTTACCTTCTGTCAGCTGGCCTTTGTACCATACTTTCTGGACTGTTTTAATGCCCTTTGTCAGCTTGCGGTAATCGCGTTCTTCTGCATAAGACAATAGTGTTAGCACTTCTCCGTCTTCGCCTGCGCGTCCCGTTCTACCTGAACGATGTAGGTATTGTTCAATTGTGTGTGGCACGTCAACGTGGATGACATGCGTTAATCCTTCGATATCAAGTCCACGTGCTGCTAGATCTGTTGCAATTAGCACACGCAACTCGCCTTTACGGAATTTGTCCAATGTTTGCTGTCTTTCAAATTTCTTCATTTCTGAATGTAGAACTGCTATCGGTGCTTCATTATATCTAAGTTTCATTTCCTTCATACGAAGCTGATCGACATTATTGATGAAGGCAAGCGCACGGATTCCCTTCAAATGCGAGATTCCACGCAAGACATCTGTCTTATCACGTACATCCGTCTTAGCGAACGAATGGACAACCTTCCCCGATTTCGGCATTTCTTCAGCACTCACTTGGAGGCAGAGTGGATTAGTCATAAATTTGCTAGCAACCACTTCAATTTCTTCTGTAATCGTTGCAGATACAGCAACCACTTGCCTCTCTGGATTAGCCGCTTCAATCATATTTTTCACAATGACGCGATGATCACGAGATAGTAGCTGATCACCTTCGTCCAGCACAATATGACGGATATCATACATTTTCAACTTTTTCACTTTTACAAGTTCAGCCAAACGACCTGGCGTCCCAACAACAATTGTCGGTTTTTTCTTTAAATGCTCAATCTGGCGTTGCATATTAGCTCCACCAATTAATTGCGTAACCGTAATATTTGTCCCTTGGACCCATTCTCTGATGACATTAACGATTTGCATCGATAGCTCCTGTGATGGCGTGATAATCAGCGCCTGCGTCTGCTTTTTATCACCATCAACGAGTTGTAAAATCGGTAATACGAAGGCCAACGTCTTACCTGAGCCAGTCGGAGATTCCGCCACAATATCAAAACCCGCCAACATCTCTGGGATCAATTTTGTTTGAATCGGCATCTCGTGCTCGAATTTCCATTTTGCTTTAAATACATCATCCATATTTTCTAAGAAGGACATTTGAACCCCCACTTTCAATCTAGTCCTTACAGTTTATCATAACAGCCGCCACTACACGCTATTTCAGACAAAACTGTTCATACTATATTACATATACACTTATTACATGATGATACCTTGTCGAACCATTAACATTTAGCGCAAATTTCAGAATTCACTGTTTTATAATCCCCTCTTATATTATACTAGCAATATATGTTTTAAAATCGTTGCTAGTATAATACGCTGCATATTGGAGGACTAGATGATGAAAATATCCGTACGCAATAAACTCATGGCCCTTGCTGCAATTGTAATCATACTTCCGCTTATCGTCGTTGGTACAGTTAGTTACTTTGTTGCAAAAAGTGAACTCGACAAGATTGGACAGCTTGGGCTTCAAAACGGAACGTACGCCATTTTGGACATGATAGAAGAACTGGATGATCAAGTTCAAAATGGTTCTTTAACACTGGAGGAGGCACAGGAAAAGGCCCGCATTCAAATTGTTGGAGCAAAAAATGCAGACGGTACACGTTCTATTGACAATCCTGTGAAATACGGTGAAAACTTCTATTTTTATGTCGTAAAAGAAGATGGGATCCTTGATGCTCACCCAAATATAGAAGGTCAAAATCTATATGACGAACAAACTAAAGATGGTCGTTACTTTATCCGTGAAGTCATTGATGTTGCTAAAAATGGTGGAGGATTTGCTCGCTATGATTGGCCACTGCCTACCAAGCCAGAAGTGGAAGCACCTAAAATAACCTATAGTGCTTTTGATCCCCAATGGGAATGGATTATTGCTGCCGGAACATATGAAATGGACTTTAATGCCGGAGCAAAGCATCTGTTGACCTATACATTGTTAACCCTAATTATCGCAATTATCATCGGGATCGGTCTGTTTTTCATCTTCTCTAGTCGAATGACAGCCTATATCGAGAAAATTATGGAGATGACCTCCAACATCGCACAAGGGAAACTAAGCGGGGATAATATCCCTATCCAATCTCATGATGAGCTTGGTCATCTAGCCATCCATGTCAATGAAATGAAAAATAATCTCCATGAAATGGTCAGTCATACCCGGGATTCTTCCGAGAAGATGCGAGATTCCTCCGATATGCTCAGCGCTATTACTGAAGAAACAACGGCATCTACCGACGAAATCCATCAGGCCATTGAAGACATTTCAAAAGGTGCTGTTGTACAAGCCGAAGAAGCTGACGTCGCCATTCATAAAGTGGACAACTTGTCTAACCTCATCGCAAAGGCAACTATGCAATATGGAGATGTCGTTCAAGAAGTCAACAAAATGACTACTCTTCAACAAACGGGTAGCGAAAAAGTGAATGACCTCGAACAAAATTCGAATGAGTTCACTGCTGTGATTGATGGATTGCAAACAAATTTTTCAAATCTAACAGCAAGATTAAGTGAAATTCAAACAATTGTTCAAACAATTTCATCCATTTCAGCTCAGACGAATCTACTTGCCTTAAATGCAAGTATTGAAGCAGCAAGAGCTGGTGAACATGGGAAAGGATTCGCCGTTGTAGCTGAGGAAGTTCGGAAGCTATCGGAAGATACTAACGAGGCAACTAATCGAGTCCGCGATCTTCTCGTTCATATCGAACAGGAAACAGCAAATTCTGGAAGCCATATGACACATACACTTGAGCTATCCCATGAGCAGGTCGTGGCTATTCATGAGACGAAAGAAGCCTTCACCTATTTGTCCGAATCCATTGGAGACATTTCCTCCCTCCTCCATTCACTCGAAATGGATATGAATGATATGGATGCCAATCGCCAAGTTGTCGTAGGTGCCATTAGCCAGATTGCCAGTGTAGCTACACAATCTGCAGCCGCGACACAACAAGTCAATGCATCTATCGATGAGCAAAAGACAGCCGTCAATTCCATTATGCTGTCATCACTCGAACTCCAAACGGAAGCCGAGCGCATGCATAATCTCGTCGAACGCTTTACTTAATCGTTCATCACGCAAAAAAGAAGTATTCCGCATCATAGCTGGAATACTTCTTTTCTATTTACTAATGTCTTGCTAGGAAAGTTGGCTCTTCAACCGGCCACTGTGCAAAATCCGTAATAATACCATCTACTCCATATTGAAAAGCCTTGGCAATCAACTGCTGATCCTGCTTTGACCAAACTAACACTTTTCCACCATATGTATGTATGCGATCGACCATCCGCTTATTAATATACGAAACATTAAAGTTTATGTAGGTAGCAAAGGACGTTAAATCTTCAAGACGCTTAGATGAAGGGAGTAATGTTGACGGCTTCATCAAAACAGCAATTTGTAATTCCGGTAATAAGGAGTGGATTTTTCTCATCGATTCAATATCGAACGATTGCACAATGACACCGCTTACATCTTCATACTTCTTTAATAATTCAACTACTTTTTCCTCAATACCTGGATATAATTTTGGCTTCTTAATCTCTATTAACAGCCCAATTTCACCATAAAATTCATCAAGTAATTCATCAAGCGTAATAATCTTTTCTCCGCTAAAAGAAGCATCAAATGACGTTCCCGCATCCAGTTCCTTCAATTCAGCGAGTGTGTAGTCTTTGACAAATCCTGTACCATTCGTCGTTCGATCCACTTTTTCATCATGTATAATAACTAGTTCACCATCTTTGGAAAGGTGGACATCACTCTCCAGAAAATCAGCGCCAAGCTCCAGCCCTTTCTGAAAAGCAGCTTGTGTATTTTCAGGTGCATAACTAGAAGCCCCACGATGTGCAACACTAATCATTCCTGTCATCTCTACTTGCTTAGGAGGATGTTCATTGAAACCAACAAGGAGAAGTAAACATGCACTTACTAAGCCCGCTAGCCATCCCACTTTCTTTTTCCCGAGTCCCCTCATACTTAAAACCTCTCTTTCTATATTTCTGATTATTCCAATCATTTAATACATAATAACATAAATATAAAGCCCTGTAACTAGCTTTTTCTTAATCTAAAAAAAATCCCTCATGCATTGTGCATAAGGGATTTCTATCACCACTGGCTATTTTTATATTTACGATAATAATTAATCTGCCGTGCAAATAAATAGAACTTTCGTTTAAAATGAGTATCTTTTTTATAAAATAATGGGTTCACATATTTACCTGCCCGAATTAAGGCCTTTGCTTCAGCTCGCACTTCACTGTTCGCGACAAATTTCTTTAATACAATTTTAGGAACAACCGTGAAGAGGAATTTTTCATTCAATAATGTCAGTGGCTTTTGCTGACCATGAATGATATCATCCACAAAGTATTTAGCCATATTATGTCCGCAGGCTGTAATATAATAGCTCGACCTGCCTTGCCTTATATTCACTTCAAACACTTTGAACTTGCCGTCCCGTTCGTCATATTTCAAATCGAAATTAGCGTAACCAACATAATTTAATGCTTCAAGGAACCCTTTCAATTTCAGCATGACCTCTTCGTTATATCTCGTGATTAGTGCTGTATAATTACCGATAGCCGTAACCGTATGCTCCTGTAACACAACTTGCGCAAACGTGATCAATTCAGCCTTACCATGGCTATTCATGTAAAATACTGAATCCCACATATACGTATCATCGCCGGGGATATAGTCCTGAATAATAAGTTCCTCTTTGTATCCACTGGCTTTTATCGTATCAATAATAGGTCCGATTTCAGCATATGAATCGACCTTATAAACTTTTTGCATACCGTCAAATGGATTCTTATAATACTCAACGCCGTTACTCGGCTTGATAATGATAGGAAACATGACCTCTTCCTCGAATGGTTTGTCATCTAGGCATGAATAAAAGTACGTGGCCGGCGCCTCAATACCATGTTCTGCACATAGCTTATAAAAATTCGATTTAACAAGTAAATCATTCATAAGTGGCTCTGAAATATAGTTAAATACAAAATCACTTGTTAACTCAGCAGCATTTTCAATAATCATACGAACGTATAAATCATTCGTGCCAATCAGCAGCATTTTCTTCCCTGGCTCTGCATACTTCTTTGCCACTTCTTTTAAAAAGCTAACAAACACTTTCTTTTCCGGCAATTTTGGATTGAGCTCTATACTTTTGATGATCGAGCTTAAACTAGTAAATGATAAAGGCTCTTTTCCAACTAGAATCGGTTTAATGCCATATTCCTCGTGGAATGAAATCGCCATATTGTAGGCGTTCATATCTGTTCCGACAATAATCGGGATGAATGGTTGATTTGTCATAAGGTCCTCCAACTATCTTTTCTTATCATAAGTGTAGGGCTCTCATTTTTTATTGTCAAGAAAGCATCTTTATCAATTAATTCAAAAAAACCTCGACCCGTCATGCAGTCGAGGAATACTACTTCCACTATTCACATATGCTTCTTCTTACGAATCATATTAAATGGTTTTACAGGGACTGTTACTTTCGCTTGTACAATCATCATAGCACTTGGTGCATGTTCAATCGGGTTGCTGTGCTCATCCCATAATTCATCTATCGTTTGATAAACATGCGTAAATTTTGGTCCATAAAACTCAACCGTATCTCCAAGCCCAAAATGATTACGTTGTTGAATGGTCGCAATTTGAGTTTTTTCATTATAAGCCAATACTTGTCCAATAAAACTATAGGCCTGAATTTTGCGTGGCTTGCCGAATAACTGCTCATGCTCCGTTGGTGTTCCATAGTAAAATCCAGTTGCCAACTCCCGTTGTGCTACTTTCCATAACTCGTCTTCCCACTCTTGCTTATATTCATAGTTATCAGGATCATCACAATAAGCGTCGATTGCTCGACGATAAACATTGGAAACCGTTGACACGTAATGAATTGACTTCATGCGTCCCTCGATTTTAAAACTATCTATACCGCTTTCAACCAGGTCAGGAATATGACGAATCATGGACATATCTACCGCACTCATTGAAAACTCCTCAAGTATTTCACCACCGAGCAACGAGTTCTGTTCTTCATCGAACAAACCATACTTCCAACGGCAAGACTGCGTGCATCCTCCGCGATTAGCATCCCGCTCTGACATATGATTGGATAGCACACAACGGCCCGAATAGGAAATACACATCGCCCCGTGGATAAAGGCCTCAATTTCTATATCTGTGTTCCGACGTATTTCCCGTATTTCATCCATCTCAACTTCCCTTGCCAAAACGACGCGTTCCAAGCCTTCTGCCTGCCAAAAATTCAATGTTTCATAATTCGTTGCCGAAGCCTGCGTCGATAAATGAATCGGTAATCCAGGTGCTTCCATCGCACATATCTCTATTAAAGCTGGATCAGATACAATAACCGCCCGTATACCGATATCCCGTAGCTCTCGAAAAAATTTCCCCGCCCCTTCAACATCGCCTTCATGTGCCACCATATTTGCTGCTACATACACCTTGGCATTTGCCGCTTTAGCGAATGCCACACCCTCCCGCATTTCATCATACGTGAAGTTTCCCGCTCGGCTCCTCAAACCATACGCATTACCACCAATATAGACAGCATCTGCCCCGTAACGGATAGCGGTTTTTAGTTTTTCAAGCGTTCCAGCCGGTGCCAACACTTCCGGCTTTTTTGTAATCACTCTCTTGGTCGTAACTCCCATCATTTGCCGCCTCCTTATTTGACATCGCTCGGTTCCTTCAAAAAGAAACCTTCGTCTACTGATCTTTCCGCTGGATGTAATGCAAGTAACCGACTATTTAACTGCTCCCGCACATCCGCCGTCCAACGTTGCTCTGCAAACGCTTGTCTCGCTTCCACAAACAAACTGACAATATCCACAAATGATTGTCCTTTTGTAAAAATACCATCCAGCTTCCACTGTGTTAACCCCGCTGCAACTAATTTATCTAACTGTGGCAATAAATTCACATCATCCGTCGCAAAAATATGCGTGCCATTACAATCTTCATAAATAGAATAGTGCGTATCATCTTTTTTAGGCTCCGAGATAAATAGCGGCTGTTGTTGAACGGCTTGCTCGGTAAAGTTAAAATAATTTTCGACTAATGGTCGTTTCGATTGCTGAATACAAGTAGCTCCATAAACTAGTACTTCAACTGGAACGGTTACTTGCCGTCGAATTGATTTTAACTCTTCATAAGGTAGTTCCCTTGCAAGGACAGCACCAATCGCTCCACGCTGTGCCCAAAAGTTCACTTGCCTTGCGCTTGTTACCATCGTTTGCGCATCGTAGATATAAGGTAAATCAATCTGATGCTTTTTCAGTAGATGAATGACGCCTGGATCGCCGACAGTTATAGAATCCACGCCAACAGACTGCAAAAATGTTACATAAGGGATGATTTTCTCAATCCGATTATTATGCATTAAAGCATTAACCGCGACACATACCCGCTTATGATGTTGATGGGCAAAAGAGGTCATTTCCTCAATGTCATCACACGAAAAAGAACCCGGTAAACGCAAACCGAATTCATCTTCTCCTATGTACAACGTATCGACACCTACGCCGATTAATAACTTTCCTTGCTCTACTGATTCAGCTGTTGCAATAAGCTCAATCATTGGCTGACACATCCTTTTTGGAATGAACTGCAAAGCACTCGCTCAAAAGTAACTCAATGCTTTCTTTCCTTCATCAGAAATCATGTCCGGTGACCACTTCGGCTCCCAAACAACATCGACCTCAACATCAGTAATATCAAGACGATCCTTCAATATAAAATCCACACCACCTGTGATCATGTCGTGCATGGGACATCCTGGCGTTGTTAACGTCATTTTGATATACACTTTGTTAGCCTCATATTGAATATCATAGACTAGGCCTAAATCAACAATACTAATCCCAAGCTCAGGGTCATAAACAAGCCGAAGTAATTCACGAATACGTTCAATCATATCCATATCACTCACTCATTCCTTCTTCGTTTTTTACCGCCTAAACACACGGCCAATCAAAATCATGTACAGAACGGAAGAAATCGACAAAGCTATGCCACTGATGACAATAAGCATTTCGCTATCTATCAAAATAGCCGTGAATACGAGTAACAAACAGAGAGCGATAACGCTGACGCCAATACGCACTTTCTTATCATCTAGCAAATCCGCCATTAATGGAGTTCCCGGTCTCCCCGCCAGCTTGCCAAATTTATGTGTCCACCATAGAAACGGAATAATTTTCGATACATAACAAAGGATTGTAAAAGACACCCATCCCCCAAGATAAACCCACCCAGCTAGCAGCACCATTTTAGTATGTAGAAGTTGAGCTGGAAAAACTAACGCATAAAGGAGCAACACACCTACAAATAATAAGAGAAATTGCGCCGCATAAATCGACCATCGAATACCGTGACCTGGATTCGGCTTCACTCGATGTTTTTTAATTTGAAGTAGATGGATATTATAAAAAATAAGTGCAGCTGCTACTAGTAGAAGTGCCAACCATGTTGTCCAAAAACCTCCACCAAGCAAAAATGACACCGCTCCAAACACTACCGCACCGTTCCATGTGACCATAGTTACCCATTGCAGCTGTATTGGATAATGATGAGACAAATAAAACATCGGTAGCATTTTATAACTGAATCCTGTGATCAGCATGCCAAACCAGCCAAGCGTCCCTAGCCAAATATGGGCTCCCAGTAATCTTTCATGTAAAGCAGTTCGATTTCCTGTATAAAAATTAATACCCATCCACATACCAATTAGCCCTGTCAGCACTAAATAGAGAACCGCACAAGCTGCGCTAATCGTAATAGCATCCCATTTGTTTGCACGCCATAAAGTTACACCAATATTAACTGCAAAAAGGATGATTCCTATAAAAGCTAACGTTGCAAATCCAGCAATATACATCGTCTTCATCGTGACAAAACCATATAACAAACCACTAAGACCTACTGTGAAAAAGGCATAGTGTACATAACCAAGTTTTTGACTATAAATGGTTGACTGTAAAATGACATTAATAAGCTGATATACAGCCCCCATTGCCAACATCGTAGCCCATCCAAGGACAAATATATGGGTATAAAACCAGCCACCCGGCCCTCGTAAATTCTGATGAAGCCAATCGAATAATGTCAGAATGGATGCTCCGTGAAATACAAAGAAACCAATCATCCCCGTAATAATAAAGAGAAATGGGAGACGAAACATAGTCCTCGCCCCCTTATACCTTATGAATCGTTACTTTTGCTGTGCCATCAAGCTGTTCATCTACAATAAAAGGACAACCCAGTCGATTCAATTCTTCTATTAAAAAAACAGGGACCCGATCATTGTGAATGCTCACTCGATCTCCGGGGCGGCTGCGATCTAAAGCAGCTAATGTACGCATCATCGGTTGAGGAGGCTCTAATCCACGATTATCGAGCGAGATTGTTTTCGATTCTCTCGCTATAGCCTCTTCATCAGAAGACAGAGCTGAAGAAACCAGCTCAACATCTAGTGAAGATTCTTCTATATCTAATAGATGCTTATATTTTTTATTGACAAAAGAAACTACCCAATGATCTTTTTCTTTACGCTCTACCTTATTAACAAAGCCCTTCATCTTCAAAACACCTAACAAAGGCGTTGGCTTAAAGGTCGCATGGAGTACAAAAATATCCCCAACCTCTAACTCCTTCACCGTATCCATAATTAACTGGAAAGGCTCAAGCTTTTTGGTCAAGTGAGGACGTACATCTAGTTCTACAATTTTCGTCGTTTGCTGATTCATAATGAACCATCTCCTACACATAGTCGTTACTTACGCTACATATTTTTTCGCTTCGCCATACAAACTAGCCATTCCCCCATATAATGAGTAGAAAAACGCATCCGGTGCATCTAGAGAAAATGTCTTATATTGCTTCGGATCAATGCCTAGTACATTTTCAAATAATTGTGCCGTATCGTCAAATGCGTAAAAACAATAATGCGTATAATTGAACTTCGGCATTTTTTCAAAAATAGTGATGATTTCACTGGCAAACTTATCTACCTCTCCAGCTGCTTGTTGTACCATTGAAATTGCATCCTCCAAAGACAGTTCAATCTTCAGCGTCCTGTCATCGATAACGTTAACTTTTGCCATCGCAATCAACTCCAGACATTTTATAGTTTTTCGATTTTCACTTGAAACGTATCTGGACCTTGTTCAATATATTCCCATGTGTATTTACCTTCGTGCATAGAATCGAATTGAAAACGCAAAGGAATCGGATCATGGTCATTGACAATCAACATAGCCTCTGACGAATTTAACTTATTAAATGTCTCAAAAATTGTTTTATGCTTAAGATGGGGTGGATATTCTGGAACCCTTACTGTTGCTGCATATTCACTCATCAACTATTCCTCCTAGAATTTCAAATTATGTTCTTACTATATATACTGAACTAAAGAATTCTACTAACAACGCTCGGCGCTTGGGGATGCCTCCCACAATAAGGCGCCTTCGCTGGTAAATAGGTAAAAATCATAAGTTCAATCTATATAGATAAATGAAGTGAAAATACCTACGCTCAGTCAATAGAGGTATTCATCCATTCAGCTTATAAACTAAGTATAAAATTAAGTAAAGAATTTTTCTGTGATGTACATCACAAATTCAAGATTATTTTCCACGGTACTTTTATCATTTTTAATCTACAAAAGCTCTTACAGGTCAATGGAACTACGTTCAAATAGCCTATATGAAAACAACTGTTTATGATACGATAGAAATAGAGTATCTACCTAATTTTTATATTCACCATAGAATGTAATTGTTTCAGGAGGAGTAAGTATGGGTCGAAAAGAAGATATTTTTCATTATATTGAGAAAGTAAATAAAAGCGTTTCAGCTACTGAAATTGCGGAACAGCTTCAACTTGAGCGTTCAAATGTCAGTAGATATTTAAACGAATTATACAGAGAAGGTTTGATTGACAAAACAAACGGAAAACCTATCCTCTTTTTCAATAAAGAGCTTCCCTCTACTCACAAGCAGAAAGAACATACCCCCGATTCGTTTTATAATTTAATTGGGACAGAGGGTAGTTTGAAAATTTCAGTCAAGCAGGCTAAAGCCGCCATTCATTACCCACCTAGGGGCTTACACACATTAATTTTAGGGAAAACGGGAACAGGAAAATCTTTTTTTGCCGAGTGCATGTATCAGTATGCCGTGGAGTCTGAAAGTATCGAGAAAAATGCGCCCTTCATTCAATTTAACTGTGCCGATTACGCGCAAAATCCCCAATTATTATTTGGACATATTTTCGGCGTAAAAAAAGGTGCCTTTACAGGTGCGACAGAAAATCGAACGGGGCTAATTGAAAAAGCAGATAAGGGTATCTTGTTTTTAGATGAAATTCATCGATTACCTCCAGAAGGACAAGAAATGCTTTTTACCTTTATCGACAAAGGTATATTCCGTAGTTTAGGAGATAGTGAAGAGACTAAAACGGCCTCCGTTCAAATCATCGGCGCGACAACAGAATCTCCTGAATCTTATTTGCTCGAAACATTTACACGAAGAATTCCAATGACAATTACACTTCCTTCATTAGAGGAGCGTCAATTTGAGGAACGCTATCAGCTTATTGAACACTTTCTTATTCAGGAGTCAGGGCGTCTAAATGAAACGATTCATGTAGAAAGACGTGCGTTGACCGCATTTTTGCTGTACCACACGTCTGCTAACATCGGACAATTACAACGTGATTTAAAATTAGCTTGTGCAAAATCATTTTTGCATTATATTTCCAACAAAACACCCAGCCTTCTCATTCAGCAAAATGATCTGCCACTTCATGTACAAAAAGGGTTATTAGATGTGAAGCAATATCGTGAAAAGATGGACAGTCTTATTGATACAGAAAAACAAGTTTTCACTTTTTCCTTCAATAATGATCAAAGTGACTATGTGGATCAAGAGCACAGGGAAGACCTTTATCAGGATATGGAAGTTAAATTAAAACAGCTACATGAAGAAGGTAAGAATAATAAAGAGATTCAAACTGAGCTACTCGTTGATTTCAATCAATACTTTAATGAGTACATCGATCATTTGCCACAAGTCGGGTTGAAGGAAATTGTCGACAATCAAATTTGGGAAATCACCGATAAGGTATTCCACTTTGCCGAAAAAGAGTTAAATCACTCGTTTCAAAAAAAAATGAAGTTTGCTTTTGCGCTACATTTACAAAGAACGATTGAGCGTATTAATCAAAACAATACCATCACGCATCCAAACTTAAATAAAGTACACAATAAGCATCCTAAAGAGTTTAAAGTTGCTATTGAACTTGCACAATTAATCGAAAGTGAAATGAGTGTTGAAATACCACTTGACGAAATCGGATTTATTACGATGTTTTTAGTTCCTGAAGTTGAGGATAATATGTACAATCAAGAACATAAAGTCGCCATAATTGTCATCATGCATGGTAATTCTACCGCTACAAGTATGTTGACGACGGTTCAAGATTTACTAGGTGTTCAATTCGGTAAGGCTTTTGATATGCCTCTTTCAATGGACGCACGGGAAATGTACGATCTCATAAAAAGTACAATCCATGACATAGAGCCGACGAAAGGCGTTTTGTTCCTCGTCGATATGGGTTCAGTTTCTTCCTTTGGTCATATGATTTTTGAAGAAACAGGCATTAAAACAAAAACGGTGTCCATGGCAAGCACGCCAATTGTGATGGAGGCTGTTCGTAAGGCCTCACTCGGAAGAAGTTTGGACGATATCTATCAAAGCTGTCGCCAACTCATCGAAAACCAATTCAGTTCAACAGCATCCCTACCTAAGCCAACTAAAAAAGCAATCGTTACTGCTTGCTTTACCGGGGATGGAGTAGCCAAAAAGATTAAAGAGCAGTTAGAAAAAGTCGTCAACGGTAAAAATATCGTCATTATTTCGTTACAATTTCTCCACAGACAATCTTTTACAGACAAAATCGATCAATTACTGGAGAGCTACGACATATTAGCCATTGCGGGTACTGTTCAATTTGAATACTTAAACATTCCCTACTTTTCACCGATTGAAATTTTCCAAGACCATCATTTAAAACGATTAGAAAATATCATTGGCGACCAAGAACCTTATAGCGAGATGGTACAAGCTCTTGAAAATCACTTCAAGACAATTCCCTCTGTTTCTCGTTTAGTACAACTTTTACAAAAAACCGTCATTAAGCTCGAATTAAAATTAGGCATCAATCTCGATTCCGGGGTCGATACTGGAATTATCCTGCATCTTGCCTTCCTTATTGAAAATATGAGGCTCAATCAGCCAGCACGCTCATTCCCGAAAGTCGAACAATTTCAGCAGGAATATGCGGAAGATCTAACAAGTGTGAAAAATATATTACAAGGATTAGAAGCGGAATACGATATCACCTTTGTTGAAAGTGAACTGATGCATATTTACCAAATGTTTATAGAAAATGATCAGCTGTAAGCAAAATGCTTTTGGAAAACGGAAGTGTGTAAGCATTTACACACTTCCGTTTTTCTATGTGTAATTTCAAATGCGCCATATGACAACGTTTATAGGAAGAAAAGTTGGCACGCTTCTTGCATATAGAATAGGTGTACAAGAAAAACGTAATTCTATGATTCTTTTATAGAATTAACAACCAAAAAAAGATAGGGAGGATAACACAATGACAACAATCATGCTCGTCTGTTCAGCTGGAATGTCCACTAGTTTGCTAGTAACGAAGATGGAAACGGCTGCAAAGACAAAAGGTCAAGACATTAAAATTTTCGCAGTATCAGAAGCAGAAGCAAATAGGCACTTCGAAGAAATCGATGTTCTACTATTAGGACCGCAAGTGCGCTTCCTAAAAAAGAAAATCGAAAAAGCGCTTGAAGGAAAAAACATTCCCGTTGAAGTAATCGATAGCATCGACTACGGCACAATGAATGGTGAGTCTGTTCTAACTAAAGCACTTGCAATGCTTAAGTAAATATCATTTTTTACAATGGTACTTGGAGATCAAACTGGGATAATTCGGTGAGTCAACCGATTTATTGGTCTCCATCATTCATTATCGCAATCTTCTATTATAAAAAATAAGGGGGATAATAAATTATGGAAAAGTTCATCGAAATCGCTGGTCGTATAGGGGCACAGCGCCATCTAGTTGCTATTCGTGATGGTTTTGTTACAATCATGCCACTGATGATTTTAGGTTCAATGGCAACACTATTAAACAACTTGCCAATTAAGGCTTACCAATCCTTTATGGAAATGATTTTTGGTAGTGATGCATGGAAAGGCTTCGGCGGCGCTCTTTGGAATGGTACATTTGCCATTGTCTCATTACTCATCGTCTTTACCATCGCCTATCAACTTGCTCGTTCGTATGACAAAGATGGTCTAGCATCTGGAGTTGTAGCACTCGCTTCTTTAATTACAATTATGCAACCAACTTCTACCGACTGGGGTATTCCATTCGGATGGGTTGGCGCACAAGGTTTATTTATCGCTATTATTATTGCGCTTGTTTCTACTGAAATTTTCACAAGACTATTGGGTAACAAACGTTTGATAATGAAAATGCCTGAAAGTGTTCCACCAGCAGTAGCAAAATCATTTGCAGCACTATTCCCTGCAATGATTGCAATCAGCATTTTTGGCCTTATTAAAGTACTGACAGTTGTAGGTGGAATGCCTGACATTCACCAAGCCTTCTTCGACGCACTACAAGCACCTGTTTCAAAAATGGCCAATACACTTGGTTCTGCTGTTGCTGTTGCCGTTATCGTCCATGTCCTTTGGTTCTTTGGGCTTCACGGTGCAAATATTATGGAACCACTTATGCAAGCTGTTTACCTACCTGCGATTGAAGCTAATGCAGCTGCATTAGCAGCAGGAGAAGAAATTCCTTATATCGTGACCAAACCTTTCTTTGATGCTTTCATGTATCTAGGGGGTACCGGAGCTACACTCGGTTTAATCATCGCGGTGTTCATTGCCGGACGTAAGCATAAGCATTACCGTAATATTTCTGGACTCGGTGCTGCACCAAGTATTTTCAACATTAACGAGCCTGTACTATTCGGTTTCCCGATGGTGTTAAATCCAGTGCTCATCATTCCATTTATTTTAACACCTGTTATGCTAACAGTTTTTAGTTACATGATGATCGCGACCGGGGTTGTTCCAAAAACCATTGCCTTTATCCCTTGGACGACTCCACCCATTATCGGCGGATTCTTAGCAACTGGTTCATGGAAAGGCGCGGCACTTGCGGCAGTCAACTTAGTCATTGCAATCGTTGCATACATTCCGTTCGTTAAGATTGCAGAAAGAATGGAATTGAAAAAGCTTAAAGAAGAAATTGCAGCACAGCAAAAAGAAATCGCGTAAGCATACATTTCAATCAGTGGGGGCTTATCCCCACTGATTGCCCCTTATACATCGCAACATGAAGTACAAACATAATCTCTCGTAGGAAGTAGTGAATCGTAATGAACATGGAAGAACAAATCATGCAAATTATCCTTTTTAGTGGTAATGCAAAAAGTACAGCTTTTGAGGCGATCCAAGCTGCAAAGGATAAAGATATTGAGCAAGCAAACGCATTACTTGAAAAAGCCAATGAAGAGCTAGGCAGCGCACATAAGGTTCAAACCTTTTTAATTCAATCAGAAATTCGCGGAGAAAAAGTAGAAACTTCGCTACTACTCATTCATGCCCAAGATCACCTCATGAATGCCATTACCTTCAAAGACCTCGCTGGTGAATTTATCGCATTATATGAAACAGTAAATAATTACACAAAAAACTGAACGATGAAAAATACACGGTGAGGAGAATTCGGGTGGTTCATCGATTTCTCCTTTTACTGTGTGACTATATAGAGCGGAGGATTCATCATGAAAATCGCTGTAATCGGTGGCGGTAGTAGCTATACACCTGAACTTATCGAAGGGATTATCCTTCGTGCCGATCAATTTAAAGTAGATGAAATTGTTCTCGTTGATATTGAAGCAGGTAAAGAAAAACTTGAGATTGTCGGTGCCCTGGCCAAAAGAATGATTCAAAAAAGCGGTCTCCCTATCAAAGTTGAACTAACTTTTAATCGGATTAAAGCCATAACAAATGCTGATTTCGTCTTAACACAATTCAGAGTCGGCGGTCTGGATGCTAGAGCCAATGATGAACGAATTCCACTGAAATACGATGTCATCGGTCAAGAAACTGTTGGTCCTGGTGGATTCGCCAAAGCCATTCGTACCATCCCAGTTATCCTCGATATTTGCGATGAGATTGAACAATACTCCAAAGATGCTTGGTTGATTAACTTCACAAACCCAGCAGGAATGGTAACTGAAGCCGTTCATAAGTATACAAATGTCAAGGTAATCGGTCTGTGTAACGTACCTGTTAATATGAAACAAATGGCTGCCAATATATTAGAAGTCGATCGAGATGACCTCAATATATCCTTCTCAGGACTAAACCACCTCGTCTATGCCACGAAAGTCTTTGTGGGTGGTAAAGACAAAATGAACACGCTTATTGAACGAATTGCCGAAGGACGCAATATGAATATGCGTAACATTCATGATGCTCCTTGGGATAAAGAATTCTTACAAGCGCTACAAGCATTACCATGCCCATACCATCGCTATTACTACATGATGGATGAAATGCTCATTGAAGAAAAAGAAGCGGCAGAACTCAGAGGCACGCGTGCTGAACAAGTAAAAGTCATTGAAAAAGCATTATTTAAAACGTATAGCAATCCTAATCTAGACGTTAAACCGAAAGAATTAGAAGAACGTGGTGGTGCACTGTATTCAGAGGCTGCTATTTCTCTTATTACCTCTATCGTGACCAATGATCACGCGATCCACACAGTGAATGTCCCTAATAACGGTACCATTCCAAATCTTCCAGACGACGTCGTCATTGAAGTTTCCTGTGTTGTTAACAGTGAAGGACCACAGCCTATTCAAGTAGGCACATTACCGTCTGAAATTAATGGGTTAATTCAACAGGTGAAAGCATTTGAACAATTAACGATTGAAGCAGCTGTTACAGGCGATAAAGGCAAAGCATTGCTGGCTCTAACAACTAATCCTTTTGTTCCTTCCAGTAAAGTGGCCAAATTATTGCTACAGGATTTACTAGAAACCAATCAAGACTATCTACCACAATTTCACAAATAGGAGTGAATATTAATGAGAAACCTTGGAATTTCAATTTATCCACAATACGGTACGGAAAAAGAACTCGTTAACTATATGGAAAAGGCCAGTGAATATGGCTTTTCACGTATCTTCACATGCTTAATGTCTGCGAATGACGACAAGGATGTCCAACAGCTACAGCAGCTATTGAAAAAGGCAAATGAGCTTGGCTTTGAAGTAATCGCTGACGTTAGCCCAACCGTTTTTGCGGATAAAAATCTTTCTTATAAAGATTTGTCTTATTTCAAAGAGCTTGGTCTATCAGGATTAAGACTGGATATGGGCTTTTCTGGCGCCGAAGAAAGCATTATGTCATTCAATGAACACGGCTTAGCTATTGAATTGAATATGAGCCAGGGCACAAAATATCTTGACCAGATTCTTTCTTACCAACCTAACAAGCAGCAAATCATTGGTTGTCATAATTTCTATCCACGCCGCTATACAGCGCTATCTAGAGAGCATTTCCTAAAATGTTCTGCACAATATAAAGACCAAGGCATTCGCACAGCGGCGATGATTTCTTCAAAACATGCAGCATTCGGGCCATGGCCTGTACAAGAAGGTCTTCCTACTCTTGAAGAACATCGTGGACTAGCCATTGATGTACAAGCAAAAGACCTTTTCCAAACAGGCCTGATTGATGATTTAATCATCGGTAATATGTTTGCTTCTGACGAAGAACTGAAAAGTCTATCCTTGCTCAATCGCTACTTATTGGAGCTAAAAGTTGAGTTTAAGGAACAAACAACGGCTGTTGAGAAAGAAATCGTCTTAGCTAAAGGTCACTTCAACCGCGGTGACGTTTCTGCCTATGTGATTCGCTCAACACAAACCCGTGTAGATTTTGCGCATGAGGAATTCCCAGCCCATAATACTGAGCCAATTACACGTGGCGATGTGACTATTGATAACGTCGGCTATGCACGCTATAAAGGTGAACTCCATCTTGCACGTAAAGATATGGACAACAGTGGAAATACAAATATTGTCGCAACGATTGACAAAGACGAGCAATTTTTACTGGACCATGTTCATCCTTGGCAGAAATTCAAGTTAATCGAAAAATAATCACTGGCGGTGTCAGACTTACTTCCCTACTTTGTCTGACCCGCCTATTTTTAGCTACACCATAGTAAAATAACACTATTCTAGATTAAAAGAAGGAAGTGCTAAGTCTATGATAAAAATACTAAAAAACAATACTTTATTGATGAAATTAGTACTTATTCATATCATTACAGTCGTAGTAGCTGGTGTAGCTGGCATACTGTTCAGCCAACAAAGTTTACTGCTTACTACAATTGTAATCGCTCTCATTCTCCTAATCGGTCTATGGTTTGTTTACGCTGTCTGTCAGCAACATACTGTATCCCCCCAACAAACAATCGATGAAAACGATGAACCTTCACTTGATACGGAGGAGCTTTTCCAACGAATAGGCGATGCCAGCATCAATGTCATTATGTCTGCTGGAGAACTAACAGCTATTTCCGAAGAAACTTCAGCCGCCAGCGAGGAAATCAACTATGCGATTACTACTATTTCACAAGAAGTCTTACATCAATTAACCGACATGGAAAGCATTAATGACCGCGTTAAAGTAATGAATAACTCAATCATCTCTATGAATCAACAAAACCAGCTCATTAAACAAGTCACTACACAGTCCGAAACAGCAACGCAAAAAGGCGCTGAGATGGTAACACAACTTAAAAAATCCAATGATGAGTCATTGCAAGCCGCAGATAAAATCAGTGCAAGCATTACCGAGTTATACAATAAAACAATCGATATTTCACGGATAACAGAAACCATTAAAAATATTGCTTCAGAAACAAATTTATTGGCGCTCAATGCCAGTATTGAAGCTGCAAGAGCAGGAACTCATGGTAAAGGGTTTGCTGTTGTTGCGAGTGAGGTACGTAAATTAGCAGAACAATCAAATATGGCTACAAAACAAATCCAAGATATGATTTCAAGCATTGAAAAGGAAACAGAGAACACGGTTAACACTATGATGGAAACAATTTCTCATTCCAAACAACTCGATGAATCTGTCAAAGCAACTGAAATAGAATTCGTCGCTATCCGTCAAGCTGTGGCACAAACGATTGAAGCCATCGATACCTTACATGATGAACTCCAGACAGTCACAGAACAAAACCATAATATAACGCTTGCGATTCAAAATACATCTGAGGTTTCACAACAAACGGTTGTATCAGTCGATAATATCGTTTCATCCATTCAGTCACAAAACACAATGATTGCGATGATTGCAGATTCTGCAAGTCACCTAAGCGAGATTAGTTTACAACTTGATGCGATTACACAATAAAGATACCCGTAAAAAATGCAGTTGCTTGGAAAGAAAAGAATAGATGACTTTCTATAGGGAATGTAAGTGCCCGAAGATGCAATTTCGGGCACCCCTGCACTTTGTATAAGGTGCTCCCACTTTACTTTTGGCAAGTTTTATAAGAATGTGACACTTCCTACGCATAAAAATAACTCGATAATGGTATAGAAATCATTCAATCCACAGCGAATCAAAAGAACTGTACACAGTGCACATAATGTTTGATTAAGTTTTTTTGGTTAATCAACAGATGTAGATAATTTACATAGTATTCATCCAGCTAGTCCATTTTAAATTGTTGAACTGTGGATTGTAACTGTTCAGCAAGCGAGGACAAGTTTTTCACAGATTGTAATTCTTCGTAAATCATCTCAGCCTGCTGCTCGCTTGCTGCAGACAGTTCTTTTGATGATATAGCGACATTACCTACTCCATTCGTTACTTTTTCAATACTAGTATGAATCTGATTGACTAATTGCGTACTACTTAACACAACATTTGAAGTAGAAATAGATTTTTCGAATACTTCCTCAATCGCTGCGAAAATTGTTTCAAATGAATGCCCAGATTGACGCACTAAATCCTTACCTATACCAAACTGCTCGACACCATCATACAATGCGAAATGCGCTTCCTTTATATTCAATTGAATTTCTTCTAAAATCATTTTGATATTATCTGCCGCCTCTTTAGACTGATTAGCCAACTCCCTCACCTCTGTTGCTACAACCGTAAAACTGCTCCCATTCTCTCCTGCTCTCGCTGCCTCAATACTAGCATTCAGTGCCAATAAATTGGTTTGGTTGGAAATCATTAAGATTGTCGAAATAATATCCACAGTCGTTTTCGATTTCTCCGTCAACAGCTCAAACTTTTCCATCGCATTTTCAATACTTTGACTCGTCGCACCCATCTGTTGAGCCATCATTGTCATATCATTCTTTCCTTGTCTTGCCAATTGAATAGACTTCTCCGATTGAACTTTTGCTTCAATTGCATTATCATTCACTTTCCCCATATCTATTTCGAGGTTATTTATCGCTTTTGATATGAAAACCGTTTCTTCTACCTGTTTCTCCGATTCAATCGCTAGCTCGACAGAAGATTTTGCAATCATGTCTGTTGCAAGTGTTTGTTCTTCTGAATTAGCCGCTAATAATCTAGAGGACTCCGATAATTGGATGGACGAATCCTTTACTTGTATTAATATTGTCAACAAACTTTGACGCATTTTTTCGAAGCTCTGCGCAAGCTGTCCAATCTCATCTTTCTTATATGTATCAATATAAGTAGCTAAGTCACCACTCGCAAAGGTTTCTGCCTGATTTTTTAATTGCACCAACGGACGCACAATTCTATTCGCAACAAGTAGTGTAATGATTGTAGCCAGCATAAATATACCAATACCGACCTTGACAATAATCCATACCCGTGGCCATGTGCGTTCAGCCACAACCTCACCATGATAATCCACTCCTAAAAATGCTATAATCTCTTTTTCATCATTTAAAATTGGTGAATAGCCTGATATTCGCTTACTATTTTGAAATGTGTAAACCTTGGAGTACATAGGCATCTGGTGTTGCATAGTAGTTGTCGCTTCAATAGCCCTGTCGATAGCCTCGTCATAATGGAAGTTATCCCCCGCTTGGTATCCCTGACTTTTTAATCGTTCATCTGCTGCCAATAAAGTAGCAGTACCCTCATTTACCGATATGATAAAAGCATCTTTAAACCATGTTTTTTTATTAATAAATGCTGTTATTCCCTCTTCAAGGGCTATTAAAGCTTTATCATCCTGAGGATTGTTCTTGAGTAATTCAACGTCTTGCCAATCAATAACTAGCGTTGCAACATTCGCACAGCCAATCAGTTCTATTCCTACCTCATCCTCAACGGCTTTATAATTAACGAAATAACCAAATATAGACATTAGAAATGTACATAGAAAAACCATAGATAGCACTAATAATAAAATTTTGGAACGTAAGCTTTTCAAAGTAATCATCCCCAATCAATTTTACGTATATGCATACCCTAATTTTACTATTATCCAAATAACTCAATTGTGATTAAAATCACAATCGGAAGGATTGAACTACAACATTTACAGAAAAGTGTTGACATTCAGAAAGAGGTAATGTTATCCTAAAGTAGTTAGATATTCAAATTAGAAATGGAGGTGCGGAAGATGACTACATTTAGAATGTCAAAAAGTAATTGCATAGTAATTCCGTGCCCAACCGCAAATTATTTTTCTGTAAATAATTAATACGGAATGGCATGGTCTGCCGTTCTTTTCCTATGAGCACACGCTTATGTAAAGAAGCGTGTGCTTTTTTGTGTGCATTTATCTGAATCCAACTTTGCTGGATTCAGATAAATCCTCCGGCGGATGTCACGGATTTTCAGGGAAGCTAAGAAGGCAACCTAAGTTCGCCGCGTCCTGCGGCATCGGTTGCATGACCTACATCCAGTAGGCCCCAAGCTCGAAAAAATCCGGACGCAATCATGCCAAGGCATAATTGATAGAAATCTGGTGTTTTCACGCATTGCGTGTTGCATATATCAATCAAATAAGAAAAAAAGGAGTGCTGGTAATGATGAACATAAGACAGCAAAGAAAACTATTGAAAAAGGAATCTCTCGAAAGTGGATAGCGCCGATTGGGGAATGGAAATCCCCAGTTGGCTATAGTGATTCTATGAGTTGAATGGACAAAAAATTGAAGGAGGAGAAAAAAATGATGATAACGACAATGAATGGTAAGCGGATCAATAAATTAGTAGATAAAAATAAAACGGAGTTGCCAACATACTATTCAGGTGACATTTGGCTAATGGAAACGGTGTTAGCCACACCTTAACAATACAATTGGTCTTCTCCTTAAGGAGAAAAAATAATGTTTACAATCAATATAGACTATGCAAAGCAACGGATGGCTGACCTACAACAAGAAGCAAGACAATATGAGCTAGGGCATCGCTATCTTTCTAAGAAAAAGAAAATCCAAAAACCTTTTTTTGAAAAGAGTCTTGTGTCATTTTACACGCGTAAATACAAATTGACTTTCAAAATCGGTATCGATAAATTGACATAAAGAATTCCAAGCAAAAATCTCTAGTGCATGTGTACTCACACGCACTAGAGATTTTTTATCATTCATATTCAATAAGTCCCCGGACTAGAGGCTTACCGTAAAATTACCATAAATTCCACGGATATTCGTTCGGCGGCTGCGATTGTACCTTTATAACTTCTTTTGTCGTTGGGTGTATAAATTCTAGTTCATGTGCCCATAAAGAAATTTGTTGCCCAGGGCGATTGACTTGTTGTCCATATTTTTGATCACCATAGAGCGGCAATCCAATTGCGGAGAGCTGAACGCGGATTTGGTGGGAGCGACCCGTGTGGAGGCGAATAGACAGAAGGCTTAGTTGTTCTGTACTGCTAATCGTTTCATATTCAAGTACTGCTTTTTTAGCATTCGTATGATTAGCTGAGACGGTAGACACTTTATTTTTCTTTGTATCTTTAAAAAGATAATGCTCCAAAACGGCCTTTTTCTTCTGTGGAACCCCTCGAACAACAGCTAAGTATGTTCGCTCCAACTCTTTTTTGCGCAGAATATCCGATAATCGGGAAGCTGCCTTCGACGTTTTAGCAAACACCATCACCCCACCGACAGGACGATCTAAACGATGAACGAGCCCCAAGTAAACATTTCCTGGCTTTTGATAACGAACTTTTATATCTTCTTTTAATAGCGTCAGCAAATCGGCATCTCCACTCGTATCACCTTGTACAGGTATATTTACTGGCTTTTCAACAAGTAGCAAATGATTGTCTTCAAATATAATTGGTATGTTCATAATGACTCCTTTATGGAAAGTAATAAACTAGGAGATATTTGTCACTCATCTAGTCGTATTGTATTATACTCAAATCCATGCACGTAAGCCAATATTTGATAGAGTTATTACAGGATAAATGATTATATATTTTCAATACCATAACCAAATGTCAAACTTAAAGGTTAGACGAAATCTATTTCCAAAATATAATTTGACAACTTTGTGAACATTGGTGATAATAGCAGTAAGGGAGTGATTGAAATGGATTCAAAACAAGCTATGCTGAACATCGTTAAGTATACTGGGGGAACGATACTTACCGTCGGAATTTCTATTTTTTTATACGGATTTTTTATTAGTGACTACAGCGCAATCACGGGTATCGGAATCGGTACAATTATGGGGGCTATTTTCATCTTCCTTATGGGGATATTCTTTGTTGCAACAGAAGAAATGCAAGAAAAAAGGGATAAAGGAATACGTGTCATTCAATAAAAAAGGAGTGCCAGTTGGCACTCCTTTTTCATTGAATTCATTACATATCCCAAACTAAAATCAATAGTGTACCGAAGATGGTGACAAGGGCTATGGCAACACCATAATAGATGTTCATATAAATCGCATGTTTATCCTCTGTCTCACCGGCATGCATGAACACGATGAGCTGAACTGCCGCTTGCACGAATGCGGTAACTAACAAAATCGTCATCCCTACTGCAAATGACACATCTAGAAAATAGACCGTCAGTGCAGCTGCCGTTAACACCATTGAAAACACAAAGCCCATGACCTGTTTACGCGGGAATAATTCACTCATGTTACATCATTCCTTTCAAATAGATGAAGCTGAAAATAAAGATCCAGACGACATCTAAGAAATGCCAGTACAATGAAAAGATGAAGGCTTTATTGGCCGTTTTAGGCGTCAAACCTTGTTTTTTCACTTGTAGGATGATGAACAATCCCCAGAACAGACCGAGTGTTACGTGCGCTCCATGTGTCCCTAATGTCGTCAAAAGAATACCTGTAAAGGCACTCACCTGAAGTCCTGCTCCAACATTAACGTAATGCGTAAACTCATAAATTTCCACACCTAGGAATGCTAAACCTAGCAGCAATGTAATCGCAAAGAATGTCATCATGGCATTCTTGCGTCCAAGGCGCATCGCATGCACACCAAGACCAATTATGAAACTACTTGTCAGTAGCAAAATTGTCTCAATAAGCACCGGCGTGATTTCAAAAATCTCCGCCCCTGTGGGTCCATCAGCCGTACGGTGCTCGAGTGTGAAATACGTTGCGAAAAGAGTTGCAAACAGCATCACTTCAGCGCCAATGAAAATCCAGAAGCCTAAAATATTCAACTTATTTTGTTCTGTTTTGTATTCAAGCGGAAGTGAATTATCTATTTTCATCTGTTAACACCTCGCTATCTTTTTCTGTTTCCTCGACCTCTTTAACTGAAATGTAGTACCCATCATCCTTCTCAAACGAACGATGCGCCATGCAAGCAAAAATCGCAATTGTCGTTAGGATGGCAGGTATCCACATACTAAAGATGAATGAGAAGCCCCAAACAAAGAAAATACAACTGATGATAAACGGCATACCACTATTATTTGGCATATGAATCTTTTCAATATTCCCTTTGAATAACGGTTGCTTTTTCTTCTTATGATCCCAGAATGCTTCGATTGAGTTCACATGTGGTGTTCTCGCGAAGTTATAGGCTGGAACTGGGCTATGTGTTGCCCATTCAAGTGTACGTGCATTCCACGGATCTGAACTGATATTGCGTGAAGCATAGCGCGTGCTGTAATAGATATTGTAAACGAGTACCGCAAACCCAATCGCTAATACGATTGCTCCAGCAAAGGACAGTAGATTCAATGCCCCATAGCCAGTTCCTTCCGAATAGGTATACATCCGGCGCGCTTGTCCATCCAACCCTGTGAAGAACATCGGAAAGAACGTAACGTTAAAGCCAACCGCGATAAGCCAGAATGCCCACTTTCCAATTTTTTCACTCAACATGAAACCAAACATTTTCGGCCACCAGTATGTCAGACCTGCCAACATTGCAAAGACAACACCTGGAATAATCGTGTAGTGGAAATGCGCAACTAAGAACATCGTATTATGGTATTGATAGTCGGCACTGGCCATACCGAGCATAACCCCAGTTACCCCACCGATTGTGAATATCGGGATGAATCCTATCGTATAGAGCATCGGAACCGTAAATTCTATTTTCCCTTTCCGCATCGTCAACAGCCAGTTAAAGATTTTAATCCCAGTTGGAATCGCGATTGCCATTGTCGTAATCGAGAAAATACTATTGGTCAATGGTCCTTGCCCCATCGTAAAGAAATGGTGCGTCCAAACCAAGAATGACAGGAATGAAATGATCACAATTGAAGCGACCATTGATTTATAGCCATAAAGGTTACGTCGTGAGAAGGTAGAAACAATCTCACTATATATACCGAATGCCGGTAAGACGAGGATATAGACCTCCGGATGTCCCCAAACCCAGAACAGGTTCGCCCAGAGCATATCCATCCCGCCATTGGTCATCGAGAAGATATGGGTACCGAACAGTCGGTCCATCGTCCCCAACAGCAGTGTAACTGTCAGAACTGGAAATGCAAAAACTACAATCGCATTTGTGATTAAAGCTGTCCATGTAAACATCGGCATCTTCATCAACTTCATACCAGGTGCTCTCATTTTAAAGATTGTCGTCATGAAGTTAATCCCAGAGATTAACGTACCAATACCGGCAATCTGAATCGATAGGAGATAATAGTTCGTCCCGACAGATTGGCTAAAGTCATTTCCGGCAAGTGGGAAATACGACGTCCAACCAGCGTCTGGTGAACCACCAACGACGAATGAGATATTGAATAGCATCGCACCCATGAAGAACAACCAGAAGCTAAGTGCGTTCAAACGAGGGAACGCTACATCACGCGCTCCAATTTGTAACGGCACAACGAAGTTCATCAGCGCATAGATAAATGGCATCGCCATAAAGATAATCATAACAACTCCGTGCGTTGTAAAAACCTCATTATAATGCTGAGCATCTAGTAACGTGTTATCAGGTACCGCCGTTTGTGCCCGCATCATAAGTGCATCTACGCCACCTCGGAATAGCATAAGCAGCGCGGCAATTAGATACATAATCCCAATCTTTTTATGGTCAACTGTCGTCAACCACTCCCGCCATAAGTAACTCCATTTTTTAAAATAAGTTAAACCAAGAAGAATCGCAATCACGGTAAGACCGATGGCCACCATAGCTGCATAAATTGCTGGGCTCGGATGAGGTATGGCAAATCTATCAAAGTAATTCATACTTTTAGAACTCCTTTCGTAAAAATAATTCCTACATTTTATTCAGCTTAAAAGTCTTATTAATATCAATCAATCTTCATGCATGTGACTTGAATGGTCGGCAGAATCATCTCCGTGATAATGGCCTTCTGGAGCAGGTGAGAATTCCAAGTGAGTGCCATTATAAGTGGATCGCCCGAGATGTCCTGGCAATAATAATTCCTCGAACTTCTCTTCCGTCAGAGTCTCAGCGTTTGCTTTGACATCCTCTACCCATTTATCAAATTCTGCTGCTGGCATAGCTTCTACATCGAATATATTTTCAGCGAAGCCTTTTCCAGTGAAGTTAGAGTTACGTCCCATATATTCACCTGGAGTGTCGGCAGCTAAATGTAATGTCGTAATCATGTCCGACATCGCATATTTTTGCCCTCCGAGTTGCGGGATCCAAAATGCGGAAATGGGTCCATAAGAGTACAATCTAAATTCCAGCGCACGATCTGTCGGGATATACAAATAGTTCACCGTTTCGATATTTTCTTCCGGATAACTGAAATGCCATTTCCAATCGGAAGAAGATGCATAGACAATCAATGGTTTTTGATCCTCATAGCCTTGTGGCGTTGCCTCCACTTTATAGACTGATTTGACTGTCACAATTGACAAGAAAATAATAATCAGAACTGGAATCCCGACAATAATCGCTTCAACAATTGCATTGCCCTCGATATGCGGGGGTTCATAATCCGCGCTTTGTTTCGAAGCGCGATATTTTACTACGATATATACCAACATACTAAATACAGCAACAACAACGATCGCCATCATCGCTATTGATATCCAAATAACATCAGCAATTGTTTCGGCTTGTGGCCCTTTCGGATCCAGCACCATGACCGGTTCACAACCAGCTAACACAGCGAGAAGACCAACTACCAAACTTAAAAAAGCCCATTTCATTCTCATGGAAATACCCCTTTCTTATTGTTCTATACGGATAGAAATGATATTCAAAAGTATCGATATAGGGAAATCCCTTAGTTCAGAATTAACCATAATATAATAAAATCGAGAAAACAATTTTCCATGTCTCATGTCACAAATTGTTCACCACAAACACGTCACAAATCGTTCATACAACAGGGTTTTATTGGTCATAAAGCATTTGATAATCTTTTCTAATTTAACTAAAAAATAAAGTTGTATAATTTATATATATTATTAAAAATTTAACTTTCATAAAAACATTCCTCGCTATTTCCTTTCTATAGTAGAAACTCATTTTATTCACCTTTTATTTCTATGCACAGCGCAAAAAACACCCTTTTCACGGCAAGAAAAAAGTGTTTTTTTCAATCGTCATTATAGACTCCTACAAAGAACAAAAGCGCAAGCGCCTGTTCAGCCCCGACAAGTAGGAAGGATGAAGTTCAATCCTTCCTTGCTGGAGGGCTTGAAAGTAAAGGCGCCCTTTGCCTTGACTAGCAAGACCGAAGCGACTCGAGGGGCTAGGCGCTGGAGCCTAGACGCAAAATCTCTATCTCATAACTTATCCACAGTACGAGATTTTATAATTTCCTAAGCAGTAAGCAAAAAGCCCACTTCAATGATAGTGAGCTTCGGTGAAAATACTATTTAATTCTCAATGAGTGCAATCTTGTCTTCTATCATTGATAGGATTGTAGCTGTATCTGCATAACCATAGTAGGCAACATACATAACACCCTTGCCTTTAGCCACAAAGACTTTTTTGGAGCCTTCTTGCTCCTGAATAAATAGACTATCGAACACAGCACTCTCCAACTCCATGACGTCTCCTTCATAAATATTTCTGCGTACCAAATCTGCCAATAATTTTTCACTTAGCCTAGGAAAATTCAACCGATAGACTTCTGTACGAAGGCTCGGTGAATACGTTCCGCTTAAATCTCTCCATAACTGTCCTGGAATAATGCCACTCTCATCCGATTCATACTGTAGCGGCGCAATCGGGCTCCAGTTATAGCTATATCGATTTAACATATCTAGTTCATTGTTCATAAAATGTTCTTCTCTCACTAAGTTAGGATTTTGCTCAATGTCAGACAGACGAACGATTGGCAAGTCATTCCCTTCTACTGGTAAAGTTTCTGTGTCCCTCAGCATAATTTGTATCGATAGTGCAACCAGATTAGCACTCAACAATGTGATCAGAACACTAGAAAGAGCTAAAGGTATTCTTCTCTTTTTTCTCCATGGCGCATTGTGATTAATAGCTTTGCCTTCTTGCAATCCTTTCCGCAACCTACGAATCGATAAATTGGATTGTAGTACCGTGAAAAGTGAAAAGGCCAGAGTCAGAAGAAGAACGACCAGTTGAAAGTCCCCTCTAATAAAAGTAAGTGTTGGTGTGTTATCAAAGAACCAAAAAGCAAATGCTATGGCTACGCCAAGTATGCAAAGTATAATCGTCTGAATTGTACTTCTCTGAAGTCTTTTAGCTAAATCTTTCAATGTATAAGCTTGCTCCACGGGGTCCGTATGCAGCTCAGGAGCTTGCAATTCCGTCGGTGATGAGAAAACATTGAACTCACCTAGCTTCGTAATATGATGCCAGCCCGCTTCTTGAAACATTTCCTTATCCGCTGCTGACATCTTTTTATTCGAAGATGTATCGATTCTATATTGAGTATCCTTTGGCTCCCCTTGTTCAAAGTGAGCGAAGGACCAACCGACTTTCCGTAAATGCCAGCCTTCCTTCGCCATATCCGAAAACCATCTTTCATGCTCCCCAAAATCCCAACTATTCGCTATCATTTTCCGCTTAACTTTACGCATCCCCATCACCTTCTCTCAATAATGCTCCATCCTCTAGCATCGCCGCCAATCGCTGATATTCCTGTCTAAGCGCCAGCTCCCCATCCACAGTAATAACATACGTTTTTCTTCGACCATCATCATCCGCCAACTCAATCAATTCGTCCTTCTGCATACGTGCAAGAACCCCGTAAAGCGTACCGGGTCCCATATTTACTCGTCCATTTGAAACCTTAGTAATCGCCTGCATCAGCCCATAACCATGACTTGGATTCATAAGCGTTAATAAAACATAATACATCGCTTCTGTCATTGGCCCACCCGTGTACTTCATCTACAAACACCTCCACTACTATGCCTAACGATATATCGTATAGCATAATAGTATGCTGTTTGAGATTAATTGTCAATGTCTGAATAAGGCGAAAAAGTATTTGGTTCTAAAACAAGTCAAAGTTTTAGAATCAAATACTTTTTTAAAATCGGGGGAATGTAATTTTGACAGCAGAAAATAGCGTACGGTATAGAAGAATAATTATAACTAAAGAGTGTAATACTCAATAGTATCCGAATAATATTTGTAAACGCTTAAATTCTTCTTGCATTTATAGATTCTTTTTTCTATAATAAATATGAAAATAATTTACATTACGGAGGTAGTAATGATGAATAATTTCTTCGAGAAAGCTCAACAATTTGGTAAATCATTTATGCTACCTATCGCAGTCTTACCTGCTGCAGGTTTACTGTTGGGAATTGGCGGTGCTTTATCTAACCCCAATACAATAAAAGCTTATCCATTTTTGGACGTGTCTTGGCTTCAATCCATTTTTACCGTTATGTCAAGCGCCGGGAGCGTCATCTTCGCGAATCTTGCTTTATTGTTTGCGATAGGTGTAGCAGTTGGTTTAGCAAAAAGTGATAAAGGAACTGCTGGGCTTGCAGGAATGCTCGGTTTCCTAGTCATGAATTCAACAATTTCGGCATTATTGTCCATCACGGGCATTCTTAATGCTGAAAATCCTGCATCTGTAGGACAAGGATTAGTACTTGGTATTCACACCTTAGAAACAGGAGTCTTTGGTGGGGTAATGGTTGGGGTTTTAGTCTCTCTTCTTCACAATCGTTACAACAAGAAACAACTCCCTCCGTTTTTAGGTTTCTTTAGCGGATCGCGGTTTGTCCCAATTATCTCTGCATTCGCCTCTATTTTTCTTGGCGTATTTATGTTCCTAGTCTGGCCATTTATCCAAGCAGGGATTTTTAAAATGGGTGGATTGGTTGAAGCAACTGGTTACATTGGAACATTTATTTTTGGATTTGTGTTACGTTTATTAGGGCCGTTTGGGCTTCACCATATATTCTATATGCCTTTTTGGACTACTAGTTTAGGCGGTTCACTTGTTATTGATGGACAACTCATTGAGGGAACTCAACGAATTTTCTTTGCGCAACTTGCTGACCCTACCATTGAAAAGTTTTATGAAGGAACATCACGCTTCATGTCTGGACGCTTTATTACAATGATGTTTGGGCTTCTTGGGGCAGCTTACGCGATTTATCGTACGGCAAAACCAAAGAACAAAAAAATTGTTGCAGGTTTAATGGGATCTGCTGCATTAACATCATTTTTAACAGGTATCACAGAGCCAATAGAATTTTCATTCTTGTTCATTGCTCCAGCACTCTATGTTGTACATGCCTTTTTGGATGGGCTAGCCTTTATGATGGCTCATATTTTCCAAATTACAATTGGCCAAACATTTTCAGGTGGGTTTATCGACTTTGTCTTATTCGGCATTTTGCAAGGTAACGATAAAACAAACTGGCTAATCGTTCCATTAATCGGTATTCCGTGGTTCTTCGTATATTTCTTCTTATTCACATTCCTTATTAAGAAGTTTAACTTCAAGACACCTGGTCGCGAAGATGAAGATTTAGCTCCGACAACAACAATGGACAATTCGAGTGAGAGAGCACAAACAATTATTACAGCTCTTGGCGGTGCTGATAACTTAACAGCTGTTGATTGCTGTGCTACTCGCTTACGCATCAGCGTCAATGAGCCAGGTAAAGTAGACGAAGCTTTGTTGAAAGAAACAGGAGCAAAAGGTGTCATAGTAAAAGGCAAAGGTGTCCAGGTCGTTTATGGTCCACATGTTACAATCATTAAAAATGAAATCACAGAAATAGTGGGTGAATAATCATGTTAAATAAAATAAAAAACGGGCTGGTTGCTTCATGCCAAGCCCTTGAGAATGAACCTCTTCATAGTCCATTTATTATGTCCAAAATGGCACTAGCTGCCCATCTCGGCGGTGCTGTTGGAATTCGTGCGAACTCACTACAGGATATTCAGGCGATCAAAAAAGAAGTTACTTTACCTGTTGTCGGAATTGTGAAGCGCGATTATCCCGATAGTGATATTTTTATTACGGCTACAAAAAAAGAAATTGATGAACTAATCGAATCTGGATGTGAAATGATTGCCATGGATGCTACATTACGTCAGCGCCCAAATGGCGAGGAGTTAAAAAATCTTGTTGATTATGTAAAAGCAAACCACCCTAATATCCAACTAATGGCTGACATTTCAACTTTAGAAGATGCACTTGAGGCGGAACGTTTAGGATTTGACTGTGTTTCTACCACTCTTTATGGCTATACAAACGAAACAAGCGGATGTAAACTATATGAGAATGATTTTGATTTCATTAAAATCATATTAAACAATGTTCGCATTCCAGTTATAGCTGAAGGTAATATCCTGACACCCGAAATGGCCAAAACAGTGATATCTCTTGGCGCTCACTCAGTTGTCGTAGGAGGGGCTATTTCAAGACCCCAACAAATTACTAGCCGGTTTGTGGATGTGATCAAAGGAGTGTAATACATGGTTACACTATTGAAGGAGATTCAATCTAGATATTCTTCCTTCTCAGACAAAGAAAGAGGTTTAGCAGATTATTTTCTTTCTTCACCAATCGAAGCTTCACAAAGTAATATTAAAGATATTGCTGACAGGACTTGTGTTTCAGTTGCAACGATTACAAGATTTTGCAAAAAGGTTGCTTGTAAAAATTTCGTCGAATTGAAAATAAAACTAGCACGGGAAGCCTATCAAGTAGGCGATGAAAAAGAAGACACAAAATTAAAGCGTCAATATGAAGATATTTTAGATGATATACAAGGACTTAGTGGCAAAGAAGCTTTAGATGAAGTGATGCAGTTCATTCAAGAAAGCAAAAAATTATACATCTTTGGCTTAGGAAGCTCAGGGCTTGCGGCGCAAGAGTTAAATTATCGTTTAAGTAGAATGGGCTTCTCTTCAGAAGCAGTAACCGATCCACACTTAATGATTATTCGAAGCACGCTAGTCCAAGAAGGCGATTTACTATTAGCATTCTCACGCTCTGGACAAACTAGAGATCTATTACATTCTGTAAAAGAGGCTAAAAATAACGGTGCTACAGTCGTCTCATTCACTGCCTATGGCGATACTCCACTAACCCAATTATCTGAGACCGTTTTATGGACGATACATCCTTTACGTACCGGGTATATATCTACTGGTTTAGATTTGAGCGTTCTTTATTTGATTGACCTGATTAGCTTATTCTTGCTTAAGGACGAAGATATTAAAAAAACATACGAAAAAACAGTGACAGCCATTTCCTCTGAAGCGTATATAGAGAGTGGTCAATAATTGTGTTATTTGGGGTTAAACCCACTATAGGTTTATAAAAAAAGTACACGTTTCTCAAACAACTCTAGGATTGATGTTGTTTGAGAACGGGTACTTTTTTATCGCTACAATTCAAATCTAATATACGTCCGGTCATCGAAGGATAAATTTCCTTTTTGCAATCCTTTCGATGATTTAAATTGTCGAAAACAAAGTGGGTCAGTTACAAGTAGTTGACTCAAAATAGCTTCAGTTTCAGCCAATGTCTCTTTGATAGTTGGATAACCATCAGATGCAAGAATCATCATTTCAGCATTTTCAGGAACTTTAATAATCTTAACTCGTGAAAAATCCACATCAAAACCATTGATTACTTCAAAGCCAAACTGATTGTCTTTGTCATTTTGTAAATAATACTGCTGTTTAATTAGCGGTTTGATATATTCCCACCCCGTATCATTGACCATCAACTCTTCAATCGTTTTGCCGTTTTTCAACTCTGTTTCTAAATACATTGCTCGGGCATTTGCCGTTATAGCATCGATTGGTTTGTCATTTGTATGTAAATGACCGTCAATCATACACTGCGAATCACCAATTTGCCACACTTCATGATAATAATGGCTATAACAAATTAAACAAGCTGTTGGTGCCATCCATGCATGTTGTTCAATATCCTCTGTCATGCCAAACGTCTGATAACGCAATTGCAACTTCTCATTAATCTGCGCTATTAACCCTTTTAAAGTCACATCCTCTTGTGCTTCAAGCAATGTCTCTCGAATCACTTCCGCCGCGAACCTTCCAGGTGCTTTGCCCTCAATCAGTCGATCCGATATATTTGTCGCACCATCAATCACCGCAACGAAATCGGCTGTAACTACATATAAATCTTCACATACTTCTGGTCTACCATACTTGCCTTCATTCAATAATTCCACTATCGAGATTGTCATAAGATGCTTACCTACTCTCTATGCTCATTCGCGTAAATGTATTGTTTCCATTCCGCTTCATCCCCTGAATCTAATAAGCGTCCGTGGGCTTCTAAACTTTCAAGTACAATTTTTTGGTAATAAGGAAAATGGCGATAATAGCTCTGATAAGATTTATTTTGAATGAGCTTCCTATTTGCTGGTATTGCTGAACTTGCTAATGCAAATGCTTTTAATTGTTCATCTTCTTGGATATAGTGTAAAAATTGCTTCATATAATCAGTAGGCTGTTCACTTTTCTTAAAAATAACTAAGCCGTTACCGTTCGGGATCAGCTTGTCCGCATCAATTGGAAACGGCATGACTTGCCATTTGAATTTATTGCCAATTAGCTTTTCAATTAACTGTAATTTATTGGAGGAGCTAAGGAGAATTCCTCCTTCACCATTCACAAACTCGGTTAAAGCTAAATGATTCTGATGGAATAGAAATGCCTCATTATCTTCAATTAACGCCGATGCAGTCGTGACACTACTCTGCGCCTCTATGTTCATCAAATACCATGGGTAAAGATTATCTGCATTCATGCTCCATTTTAATTTGTGATTCGGACTCGTAGATAATAGATTATTCGACAATTCAAACACAGCGGGTAAACGGTCCAATTCGTCTACTGTAAGCTTACTTTGTGACAGAAGTGCCTCATTGACAAATAACAACGGCACTTCATAACTGATTGGCATGGCCCATAAAGCATCAGCATATTGGAATCGTTTTTTAATCGCAATCGGAAGCTCCGCTTCATACTCTGGTGATAAGTAATCCGTTACAGGGATAATTGCACCTGATTCAATCAGTGGAAAAATTCCATACCATGAAGGAATCTCTGCATAATCAGGTGGATTACCCGCCGACTGGGCTGCATATAACTCCTCCACTAATGTGTTTGGATTTTTCACCAGTTTCGTGATGACTTTAACAGTAGGGCTTTCTTTCTCAAACTGGTTCGTAAGTTCAATCAGCTCGGGAGAATATAACCATAAAGTAATTTGGTCTTTATCCACAATCTCTTGATCAATCGTATTTTCAGGTTTTAAAGAATATAGGAAGAATACACATAAAAATAATATTCCTATACTAATGACCAAGAATACTTTTTTCAATGCGATTCCTCCTAACCTCTTGCTCATATCTGAATGAAAACCAAGTTAAATCGGGATTCCCTTCTTCCCTGAAATAACCGTTACAATAATGAGTGATGTAATTGTACTTAATGATAGAATCGTTGCGAGTGCAGCAGCCGTTCCAAAGTTCGCGGTGAACACTTCGCTATAAATTGCAACTGTAATCGTCGCAGTTGAACCAGCATATAACACAATTGTAGAACTCAGCTCGTTGATGGTCGTCACCCAGCTTAAAATCGCACCTGATAGAACACCAGGCAACATGAGAACAGCCGTCGTTTTAAAAAATGTTTTCATGGGTGGAACACCTAAACTAATGGATGCTTCTTCCACACTTTTATCAATTTGATGCAAAATAGCCGTACTTGATCGCATCGTATAAGGTAGTTTCCGAATAAAATAGGCAATGACTAAAATAATCCAAGTACCTGTTAAGGCAAACGGCGGTTTATTGAACGCGATGATTAAACTAATGCCAAGCACTGTTCCTGGTATAACATAAGGAATCATAATCAGTGTGTCTAAGAGCGCCGTTAGCTTTGAGCTTCTTCTCACAACAACATAAGATAATAATAAGCCTGCAATAACCATAAAAGCAATTGCCACACTGGCATATGTAAAGGTGTTCACAATCGCTTTCGGTACCCGGTACAGCACTTCACGATAACTGTCCAAACTAAACTGATTGACAAATACAGGTCCATTTGTTTTTAGAAATGAGGTCGTAATGACAGTTGCTTGTGGGATAATCGATACCCCAACAACAATGCCGACATACAGTAGTGCAAAAAACTTTTGTAACGGCTTTAGCTTAATAAGCGCCGGAGGTCTCATAGAACTCATTGTAAATGTTTTACGTGATACTAAATAGCGTTGCAAAAATAATATACTCGTACTAACAGTAAGTAAAATCATACTAAGCGTACTAGCCATCGCTGGATTTGAACCCATCTCACTAATAAATTGCTCATAAGCTAAAATAGGTAATACCTTTATTCCCTGCCCCATCAACATGGGTGTACCAAAATCAGCGAAGGAAGCCATAAATACCATCAATGCCCCTGTAGATAACGTTGGGAATATCAACGGTATTGTTACTGTCCTCATTTTCCCCCAACGTCTGCTCCCCAAACTTTCAGATGCTTCTTCTAATGAGGAATCTATCGTCTTCAATGCTCCCGATACATACAAATAAATATGTGGATAAAATTGAATCGTAAACACCCAAATCATCCCATGCAGTCCGTATATAGACTTCGTATTTAAACCAATTCCATGGAAAAACTGAGTTAAGAAACCGTTATTTCCAAGCATTAAAATCCATGAATAGGCACCGATAAATGGTGGAGACAACAGTGTTAAAATAATAAGAATATGAATCGTTTTCTTAAATGGTATATCAAACCTTGCCATAATATAAGCCATTGGAAGCCCTATACAGATGGCGAAAATAGTCGCTAATGTACAGACAAATAAACTATTCGTTAATGCACCGTAATAGTACTTCAATGTGAAAAAGTCTTTATAGGTTTCCAACGTAAACGAACCATCTTGGTAAAAACTATTAACAAAAATATTAAACAGTGGATAGACTAAAAATAAAAGAACAAATAAGAAGGCTAAAATCGTTACTAAATTCCAAAAGTCCCATCGGAAAACCTTGTTTTTTCTAGGCTTACGCGCGCGTGTTTCCATGGAGATTCAACGCCTCCTCCCCATCTTCCGAATAAATAATCGCTTCCTCCGGATTAAGATACAATTCGATTGCATCGCCTAAGTTCATTAAATCACGGTAACTGACAGCATGTTCATGGATGCTAATCGTCATACCAGAAACAAGCTCAACACTATACTCTACTTTTTCACCAAGGAACACAGCTTCTTTAATTATTCCTTTTATAAACATATTTCCTTTTTGCTCAGCCGATTTTTTAATTATAATTTGTTCAGGTCTCACACTAAAAATCACTTTTCCAACATAAGGCTTGTCAATCGTAATCGGATAATCGATTCCTTCAACCCGTACTGTTGACGCTCGCGTTAACTCGGCATCTAAAAAATTAGTTGATCCAATAAAATTAGCAACGAATTTATTTTGTGGACTCAAATAAATTTCATGTGGCTTACCGATTTGTTGGATTACTCCGTTATTCAGCACAGCAATTCGATCTGAAACTGCAAGTGCCTCTTCTTGGTCATGTGTTACATAGACTGTCGTAATATTAAGCCTCTTTTGTAGTTCACGGATATCTGAACGCATTTTCAAGCGTAACTTGGCATCTAAGTTGGAGAGCGGCTCATCCATGAGTAGCAAACCCGGATGAATGACAACTGCTCGCGCAAGTGCAATCCGCTGTTGCTGACCACCACTCATTTGAGCTGGCTGCCGATCCTTCAATTGAGTAAGTTCAACCATTTCCAATGCTTCCATCACTCGACGCTGAATTTCAGCTTTTTTAATCTTCCTGGCTTTCAAACCGTATGCGACATTATCAAAAACGGACATATGTGGGAAAATGGCATAGCTTTGAAACACCATCCCAATATTCCGATCATGAGCGGGTAAGTCGTTAATACACGCTTCTCCAAAATAAATATCACCTTCATCTTGACGATAAAAACCTGCCAACGCACGTAATAATGTTGTCTTTCCACATCCACTCGGTCCAAGCAATGTGAAGAATTCTCCTTCTTGAATATGGATTTCAGCATTATTAACTGCCTTCATATCACCAAAATATTTTGTCACTCGATCAATTCGAACATCAGTCACAATAGTCTTCCTCCTTTATAAGAAAAGCGCAGGGCGCCTGCTAGATGTGACAAGCGCTGGCCGACTAAATTCCGCCACGTCCTGTGGCAACGTCGGCACTAGTACGTCCTGTACGTCGGAAGAATTGAAGGTAAAGGCGCCCTTTGCCTTTATCAGCAAGTCTGAAGTACAAAGAAAGGCAGTCTAAGAGCGCCGCGTCCGCGTCCTGCGGCAACGACTGCATGACCCGCATCATGCGGGCCTAGCGTCTGGCGCCTAGACACACCTACAATGAAAGAATCATTTACACCTACAATTCTTTCTTCTCTACCTCCCGACAACGATCTCAATTCCGCTTTCTTATTTACCAATAATGATATCTTGGAACGTTTTCATAACATCAGCTTGATTGTCTGCTGCCCAGTTGAAATCATAGTCAACAAGTGGAATATCCTTAGAAGGGATCAACCCCTCCGGTGCAGCCACATCATCAAGGATCGAGCGTCTATTGAATTCCTTCACAATGATTTCTTGAACATCTTTACTTGCTAAAAAGTCTAAGAATTGCTGTGCATTTTCTTTATTTTTAGCTCCTTTAATTAACGCCATACCATCTGGAACAGCAGAAGTTCCTTCCTCAGGGTAAGCTACATCTACATTTGCACCACCAGAGATATAACGGTAAGCCGCTTCTTCTAACGTCACACCAATCGGAAATTCTCCATCTGCCACACCTTTAAAGACCATACTTGATCCACCTAAAACTTTACCATCTAGATTTCCTACAAAGTTTTTGACGAAATCCCAGCCCTCTGCTCCATCATCTTGATTGGCAAATAACATCGTCACGAGCTGTGTATAAGAGGAGCCCGATTTTGCTGGGTCAGCAAATGCAATTTTCCCCTTCCATTTTGGATCAAGTAAAGCATTCCATGATTGTGGTACTTCATCTTCTTTCACCATATCTTTGTTGTACATAATGACCATTGGTAAAGCAGAAAAACCAGTCCAAGATCCGTCTACACTTTTATAAATATCAGCAATCTCAGCATCGTTCGCTACTTTATAGGCTTCGAAATTTTCTATAAAAGCGGCTAATGATTCTGCTCCTCCACCCCAAAAGACGTCACCTAAAGGATTACCAGACTCAGCTTTCATTCGGTTAAGCAATTCACCTGTACCACCTGTTACAAGTTCCACTTCAATTTTCGTTCGGTCTTGAAACTCTTTTACAATCGGATTAATAATCTCGGCCTGGTGCGGCGAATAAACCGTGACTTTTGTTGATTTTTTAGTTTCGGTTTTGGTTTCGGTCTCGGATTTGCTTTCGGCTACCGTTTTCCCATCCTCTTGACCACATGCTACAACCAGTAATGCAAGTAGTGCGACTAACATAACAACTAATAACTTTTTCAATCATTTCAACTCCCTTTCTCCTAATGTAATTCTGCCTTAATTATAGCGACCGATTGTAAGCGATTACAACGAGGTATAATTTCCTTAATGTTCAATATATTTCGTATCCAACAAAAAGTGAGTACCCATTTTCAGCAGGTACTCACCTTTTCTTTCACGGAATAAGTTTTTCTTCCTTAGCCTTTTTTCTATACAGTGAGGGTGTCATCCCTATCTGTTTCTTGAACAATTGACTGAAGTAACGTTGGTCTGTATAACCAACCGCTATACTCACTTCGTTTGTCTTCATCGTCGAATACGCAAGAAGGTCTTTGGCAATCTTCATACGGTACTCCGTCACATATTCAATGAAGTTTTTTCCTGTATGCTGCTTGAATATTCTACTAAAATAACTATCTGATATAAAAAATTTCGTCGCTAAAGATTGTAATGAAATCGCTTCTTGATAATGCTCTTCGATATAGAGAAACACCTCCTCCATATTAATCGGAGACTGTGAATGCTCATAAAACAAACAGCCCTGATCTCGGCCAAATTTGGATTGTTCTTTTAACATAAGCGCCTGTCTGTATAAACTGTGCAGGTCATCACAATTACTCGAAAAACTACTACAGCCACCTACCACTTTATTGTCGATGAACAATCCGTCCAATTGCTGAAAAAACAGTTGTTTTTGGTGTGCTTCCTCAACAAATAAAATACCTTGCGCTAAGCTTTTAATGCCAGATTCCTGTACTTGCAACGAACCCCCATGTTCACTGTCCCAGCAAATAACCCCGAACTGTCCATTTAACCCATATTGCTCAAATAATTTCTTATCAGCTTTTAACTCTCCTCGAATTACTTTAAGAAGATAACTGTCTACCTTTTCTTGTTTGTCCTGTTCCTCTAGCTTCACTTGGCACACAAGTCGATTGATAATATCCTTTAAATCCTCATCTGCAATCGGTTTTAATAGATAATCATCCGCACCCATTTTCAATGCTTTTTGCGCATATTCAAATTCACCAAAACCAGAAATAATAATTGATTTCAAATCCGGATTCATATCTTTGGCAGCACCAATTAGCTCAAGTCCATCTAAACCGGGCATCCGAATATCTGTGACTAATAAATGAGGAGCCTCCGTTTTAATTAATGTGATTGCCTCATACCCATCAGCCGCAGTACCCACTACCTCAATCCCCATTGCTGCCCAATCAATCCCGTGCTGCAGACTTTCACGGATTAACCACTCATCATCGACAATCACCATTTTAATCATGACTTTCCCCTCGTTTCCCACGCATCACCGGCAACTTCATACTAACGGTTGTACCTACATTCTCTTCACTAGCAATCGTAACTCCATACCTATTGCCGTAATATAAAGAAATTCTTTTTACGACATTTTCTAAACCGATTCCTAACTGTGATGAGGTTACTTTACTTTCCAAAAGATTTGTAACCGCAGCTAACTTCTTGTCATCCATGCCCATGCCATCATCTTTGATTTTAATACAAAGTAATGATTCGTTATGAGTAATACGAATCGATAACATACCTTGCCCTACTTTCGTTTCCAATCCATGAATAATCGCATTTTCAACAAGCGGCTGTATTAATAATGGAGGAATCAATAATTTCTTTGCTGATTCTTCAACTGAAATAGTAATCTTTATTTTTGTCTGAAATCTAACTTCTTGTATAAATAAATAACGTTCTAAGAGTAACAGGTCTTCTTCAAGACGAACATATTCACTGTCTTTTTTAATGGAATATCGCATCATTTCTCCAAGCGCAATCGCCAAGTCACTAATCATTCTTACACCTTTTATTTTAGCAATCGCGCTCATCGTTTCGAGTGTGTTATAAAGAAAGTGCGGATTGATTTGTGCACGTAGTGTATTGATTTCTGCTTCTTGGAGGCGACTTTTCTTCTCTAAGCTCTCTTGAATTGATGTCTGTAACTTCATAATCATACTGTTAAAGTTACGTCCTAATTCACTTACCTCATCCTCATAATTAGCTTGAAAACGAACGTCAAGATCACCTTTCTCCACCTTCTTCATCACTATTTTCAATCGATTTATAGGCGAAGTAATTGAAATTGCGAATAAATATGTAAACCAAACCGTCACAATAAAAGCAATCACAATTAATAACAACGTCAAATACTTAATCGGTTGGCTATTTTTCGTAATTTCACTTTCAGGTGTATAGTTGACCACTTTATAATGCGTTTCTTCATTTGTATCGAAGATTGTAATGTATTTTTTGTGATTTAAAGTGGTGTCAAAAAATCCTCTTTGGCTATTTAAAATATTATCAATCGATTCATGTTTCATCCTTGTGCCAATTGTTGTTTTACTCGGGTACCCTGAAATGATGTAGCCTTCAGAATCAATCAAATACATTTGCTCTTGATTACTATGATAGTTGGATTGATATAGTTCTGCGATGGAAGGCTCCAATATATCGATAATTAAATAACCAATCGCTTCGCTTTGCTGATTTTTTAACAGCTGACCAACACGCAGTACAACCTCCTGCGACTCGGCATGTCTAATCGTATAATGCGTGTCCCAAACAACAGTACCATTTGCCTCCTTTGCCTTTCTGAAGATCCCCCAGTTTTCAGAGATTTGATTGTACTGAGGTGGTAAATAGTCACCCGTAAAATAACGATCACCATTGAAGCCAATAATATAAACATTAATTGTCCAATTTTTTGTTCCTAGCACAGAGTCAAACAGCTCATTCACTAGTTCAAAGTCTTGATATTTCTCTAAGTTTGTTCGTGTTGAGCTTTTCTGAAGCTTGTCCTGTACAAATTCTGAACGATAAATATAATTGCTGAGTTGCTCAATATCACGTGAAAAAAAAGCAAGATTTTTATTAATTTGTGTTAAATTCTCCATGATTCCTTTACTAACCTGTTCTTTCATCATCTTTGAACTAACTTGATAAGTGAATACGCCCATAGACAACAGGGGTATAAGTGTAATCGCTGAAAAAAACAACGTTAGCTTTGTTCGTAACTTCAAGCCCATTAACTTCTTGAACACCCTTATCACCATCACTCGCTTTGCCCATTCAAACCTATGAGCATTTATTATTTACGCTCTCTTTTATAACCCTTGCTAACCAATGCTACTGTTAAGTTGTGTGAGTAATCAGTTTTAAGAATTATACCATTACTTTCTAAAACATAAAGTGATTCGTCAAAATAAGAAAACCACCCTATGTGCTGTAAAAGCAAAAAGGTGGTTTATGTAGAAAGTGAATGTCAGTTAACTAGTTCTAAAAAATTCCGAACTGTGCTAAGCACTTAAAATGGATTAGTATTATTTCAAACTTCGATTTAAAAAGGCTTTGGTCCGCTCCTGCTGGGGGTTGGTCAATACATCCCTAGGATTTCCCGACTCAATAATTTCTCCGTTATCCATGAAAATCACTCGATTGGCCACTTCTTGAGCAAAGTCCATTTCATGTGTCACGACAATCATGGTCATGTGCTCTTCGGCAAGATCCTTCATCACTTCTAATACTTCTCCTGTCAATTCAGGGTCTAAAGCGGATGTTGGTTCATCGAACAATAGTATTTCAGGGTTCATCATAAGTGCCCGTGCGATTGCCACCCGTTGCTTTTGGCCGCCAGAAAGCTTGGACGGATACGTCGCTGCCTTGTCTGATAGCCCGACTTTCCCCAGTAATTCAGTACTTCTCTGTCGAATTGCAGCAACCGGTTCCCTCTTTGTCAGTCTTGGTGCGAGTTCCAAGTTTTCTTTGACTGTAAGGTGCGGAAAGAGATCGAAGTGCTGGAACACCATGCCCATTTTAGCAGTAACCTGCTTAATTTCCTGTGCCTTTGCGTAATTGCCATCCTTGACGAGATAGTCACCAGCTATTCGGATACTACCACCGTTTATTTCTTCGAGATGGACTAAACTGCGAAGCATCGTGCTTTTCCCTGAACCAGAAGGGCCGATGATTGCAACCACATCGTTTTTATTGACATCGAACGTAATTTTTTTGAGTACATCCAGATTTCCAAATGATTTTTTTAGGTTGGATACTTCAATGATGGCCATGTTCACCGCTCCTTCTTAGTCATATTTGAATCGCCGTTCGAGCCATTTAAAGAATAAGGTCAATACGAGCGTTATCATTAAATAAATAATACCTGCAAAAAAGAAAGGTACGATTGTAAAATCACGGTTTACAGCTGTCTGGGCAAAGTGCAATAATTCCGGTACTGCAACGGCATAGAGGAGTGCCGTATCCTTCACCAATGTCACTGATTCGTTAGCTACAGCCGGAAGGGCAACGCGGAACATTTGAGGCAAAATGACCCGCGTCATTGTTTGCCATTTATTCAAACCTAGTACCTGTGAAGCCTCATATTGGCCCTTATCAACCGACAGCAGCCCACCACGGAAGATTTCCGCAAAGTAGGCAGCATAATTCAATATAAATCCTAAACAAGCAGCTGCAAATCGATCAAACACTAAGTATTCTCCGACAATCGGAAGTAAAGGCAAACCAAAGACAAAAAATAATAATTGTAATAACAGAGGTGTACCACGCATTAAGTAAATATAACCATTAGCAAACCAGGCAAGCGGCTTAATATTGCTCCTAACCGCGAGTGTTAAAAGGAAACCAAGTGGAATTGACACCGCAATAGCGATCAAAAACAGGAGGACTGTTACTTGTGCCCCTTCTAGCATTGGCTTGAGTATTGAAATCATATAATCAAAAGACATAAAAACTTTCCTCCAAAAACAAAACAGGGTTTCACAAGGAAATCCTGTTTGTCACGTATTTATCTACTTACTGTAAAACTTTGTTTTCACCAAACCATTTTTCTGAGATTTCAGCAGCTGTACCATCCTCGTTCAATTCATCGAGTGCCGCCTGAAGCTTCTCAAGCAGTTCCTCGTTGCCTTTTTTCACACCAATTCCATACTCTTCAGGTGCAAGTGATTCGTCGAGCACTTTAAATGTGCCTTCTTCTTGAGACATATAATAATCGATGACAACTTCATCAATGACGACCGCATCCAAACGGCCTGTTTTCAAGTCAATCAATGCAAGAACGTTATCAGCGAATTCTGTCACTGTTTTAATTTTCGATTCAATTGGATTTGCACCAAGAGCGTCCGCTGCAGAAGATAACGCTTGAAGCCCCACAACTTTTCCGTCCAAATCATCAAGTTTAGTAATTTCTGAATCAGCTAACGTAACAACGACCTGTGCATTTCGTAAATAAGGCTTTGTGAACAATACCTTCTCTTTACGCTCATCTGTAATTGTATACCCGTTCCAAATGAGATCAATCCGACCACTACTTAGTTCTGTTTCTTTTGTTTTCCAATCAATGGGCTGAAATTTAGGTGTCATACCCATTTTTTCAGCAGCAGCTCTGGCATAATCAATGTCAAAGCCAACAATTTCATTATTGTCATCGCGGAATCCCATCGGTGCAAATTTATCATCTATCCCAATGATTACTTCGCTAGTTGATTTGTTATTAGTTTGTCCTTCTGATGAACCGCATCCCATTAAGAGTGTAAAAACTGCGGCCATAATTAGAGAAATAGTTGCTATACGTTTCATAACTGTAAAAATCCCCTTTCAATGATCGATATCCACCTAAAATACTTTAGCGCATTAACGTATTAATAGAATAGCACAAAAATCGACTAATGAACACCCTTTTTATATTTTTCCATTTCCTATATTATATACATTGAATTAAATAATCCGGCAACCCGCTGATTTCCGTTACGAGCGGGCATGGCTTCAGGCAATTGAACAGCGAGGGATTCAATTGGCTGTATTTCTGTGTTGTTTGTGGAAATTAAGGCATCCTGCTCTCTCTCTCATGCTAAACGTTTAGTAATTTCTAGACCTTCTGGGTTTGGTTCAAGATATTATCAATAGTAATGTGTCAAAACACGTCTGTTGATTAACCATTTAATTGTATAAATCACGGGTAAGTAAAGGCTTGAGAACCTCCATTTTCACTGGTGCATTTCCAGTTCGCTTTCGGCTAACTATTCACGACATGATTACCGTAAAAGTAGGTGTGTCTAGAAATGACTTCGTCATTTCTAGACACACCTTTTTCAGTCATCTTATTGCGAATACTTGCCTGTCGCGTACCTACAACGTTCAAGTGAAAAATGCAGTTGCTTGGAAAGAAAAGAATAGATGACTTTTTCTATAGAGAGTAAGTGCCCGAAGATGCAATTTCGGGCACTCTTGTACGTTGTATAAGGTGCTCCCACTTTACTTTTAGTAAGTTTTATAAGAAGAATATGATACTTCCTAAAATAACAGTCGGAAGGACCACGGTAAAAGCTTCAGCCAATCGAACAGCGTAGGGTTTGATTGGCCTTAATTTCTGCGTTCTTTGCAGAAATTAAGGCATCTATCCAACTACTCTCGACGCTTCGCCTTTGTTCGTAAAATCCGTTCTTCGTGGCGGCTTTTATCCAAGTAAAAAGCCAGCTATTCTTTCTTCCCTAAAAGCATTAGCACTTTGTGTATAAGTGTTTTTGGAGAGCGATGGATGAACGACTACCATACGATTACCGGAAAAATGTATAGGGATGCGACGAAGTCGCATCCCTATACATAAAACAGCCCGGTAATAGTATAGAAGTCGTTCAATCTAAAGCGAACTAAAGCTACTAGACAGAAAGTGCCTAGTGTTTGATTAAGTTACTTTTTGGTAAATCATCAGGCGTGAAAATAGAGCCGTCTAAGCGGCTCAATAATCGTCAACTAAAGCACCCGTTTGTTTAAGTATGTTATTTCAAAAACTTTGTCCTCTTTAATCTACTGATGTTAGGTTTGAAATTATAATTAAAATAGTAACATACTCATCAATATTCCAAAAATGAAGCCAAGGACATGAGAAATAGCCCCTCCAAGACCTATGAAGTTACCCAAAGTTGTATAAAGGATTAAATAACTTGTTTGCCAAGAACCGAAATGAAAATCGAATAACTCTGGTGTTTGTATATACAAGTAAAAAATACAACCAATTAAAGCAAATATACCAGGGGAAGCTCCTGTCCCTTTAATAAATGAAGAAAATGCAGAAAACAATAAGGAAACTAAAAGGTTTCCCACCATGTACATAAGCAGAAACAAACCGCTGCCAATTTTGTCTTCTAGAAAAGAACCTACAAAATATATACCGAAAAGGTTTGCCATCATATGTAGTAAGTTCATATGAAAAAATGGAGCAGTTATGAGCCTATACCATTCTACTTTACGCATATTATCAAAACTCTTTCCAGTCCCCCATTTAGACAATTTATCCTTTAATACTATTTCATCAGCAAGATAAATTAGTGCATAAATACAAATTAATGTAAATGTAATGGGAGGGGTATTAGCGTTTTGGAATATTGAATAAATAAAATAAATAATATAAATGGCGCATAAAAATACTAGGATATTGGTATTACTGTTCTTCATATGTAGTAACCTCCTGAATTACTATCTTTACAGTTATCAGGAACTTGCGCCTGTTCATGTAAAACAGAACTTAATTTTGTATTTAAACCGCCTCGTTAGCACAAGAAGAAAAGGATTACTGTTATTACACTAAAGCACCTCGTTAGTTCACTAAGATTTTCAATTAATAAGAATATACTAAAGTTAAAAGTGTTAAGTTGTTTTTCATTTCTTCTTTAGAGTCGATAAATAGTCAATACAGACCAACAAAGTAACAGCTATTTCATTGCTATTTCATTGCTATTTCATTGCTATACAAGACTATTTCTTTTTTTCGTGATAAATCAAACAGTTTATAATCAACTATTGCAATTACATTTTTATTTTCGTCTTGTATAAATGTTTTTGTTTCGAGTGGCTTATCAAGATAGTAGTAATTTTCACCTTGAATAACAATTTCTTTTGTATCACCGAATTCAATTGCCTTGATATTAGTTAGAGTACCTATTTTTAATCCATTTTCAAATATTGACCATTCATTTTTTGTCCAACGAAAATGCTCTCTGATTAAAAACTCTTTATCACCTTCTGTAGCTTTTATATTAACTTCCCATCCCGTTAAAAATATTTCCGTTAATATATTCAGGAAATTAGGATAGAATCTTAGTACTTTAGCAATGGTTAATCCTTTTTCATTATTTATTTCGAATGCTTTTTTTACTCCCTTCATCAAGGGAATAGTAAAAATATATTTATCCACTAATTAATGATCACCCATCAATTTTTTGTACATTTGTTCGAAGAGTTCCAGGGGCATTTTGAAATGTGTTGTTTTGTCACTTCGAACATATGTAACTATTTCTACGTTATTTCCTTTTATCTCCACTTCGAGTAATGAGTTCTCACCCCTGTCTCTAATCGAAACACATAAACTATCTTTCTTTTCTTTCTCTTTATATTCATAGTTCATAACTTAAACACACCTCCAAAATCATATTGTTATTATCCTTATCTAAGGTTCTTTTTGAAAATGCTTCAGCCCCTTAACTTTAATACGTTTGAAATAAACATAAGTTTCAAATTTCAAAAAAAATCCAGAATATCGTTAAAAAGCAATCCATCTTATTCAAGACTACTGCTGCTTAACTTCAATAATTTCTACAAAAAAATTGGCAATACTTCTTAGATTCAATATAAGACAATGAGTTAAAATCCTTTTTAAAAAATACAAAAAGAAACGATGGATTGCCTAGGTTCCATCGTTCCTTTATACAACAACTTAAATTCGATTGTTATTTCAGGAATCACTTCTTCAATAAAAACACTATTAATATATATTTCCAAACTCATCACAATGGAATTCAATTGTAAATGCTTTTTCAAATGTTACGTTATTCGCATAGAAAACCCCTTCAATATAGATACTATATGTTCTTCCCCCATCTAGTAAAGTAGCTTTCTGAAATGTTTGTCCCCATGTACCATGAGTGCTAAGAAATTTTGTTGTAATCACATCCACATTGCTAAATAATTGACGATTTTTATCTGCATTGTACTGTGTATCGAATATCGCTGCGACTTCAATTTTCTTTACTACATCAGGAAAATATAGATATGCGGCTTTAGTTGTTTCGCCAGTCGGATTGGTTACAGCAGGCTTTAAATCAGTAGACACAGCAGCAAGTGTTTCGCGTTCCGTTGCTAAAAATGCTGTCACGTCATTTTGGATTATTTTTTCAAATTCCGCTGGTTCTATCCAATCAGATTCCTTAAACTCCTCTATTGGTTCAACACCAATAGAAAATCCAATCTTCTTTTCCATTGCTTTCTCCACTATTTCAACATACCGCTGATAATATTGCCGCTTCCGTTCCTCAGTAATCGGAGTCAATACCTCATTTGCTTCAATCACGCTTCCTTTCTCCCCCGCAATCGGTATCGGCACAGCATTAATAGTGGCCGTGTCTAACCCTTCCTTATCAATAAAAGAAAAGACAAATAGACAGGTTGCCGCAAAAAGCGCTAGATTGGCTGCAATAGTGAAAAAGGGGGGCCTATTTTTCGCATGTGTTGGATATTGTTCATTAATTTTCCTTATCACATTTCGCTGCTGTTGTGCCGTATCACCGATTTTCACTTCTAATTGCCGTTTAATTTCATTCACTTTTTAGCACCTCCCATTGTTGAGTCGATAACTTATCCTTCAAACGCTCTTTCGCCGTCTTCAACCGATATTTAATCGTACTTTCTGATATATTTATGACTGCTGCAATTTCACGCATAGTTAATTCTTCAAAATAGTATAGAATAATCACTTCACGAAATTTAATAGGCAGTGACAATACAGCATCAGCCACCATCAATTGTTCATCTTGTAAAATGAGTCGATTTTTCGGGCGAATCATTCCAGGGAAAATATTTGTTAGTGTTTGTGTCCTGTATCGCCAGCTTTTTAAGTAATCTTTGCATCGATTAATAGCCATGCGGGTTAAGTAGGTTCGCAAGCTTGATTGTGCTTGAAATTGTTCTGACGTTATCCAATACTTAATAAACACATCTTGTACAATATCTTCCGCTGCATTCCAATCTTTCACATATAAATAACTAAGCCGAAGCAAATAATCATTATGTTCATTAATAATCGCTCGAAAGCTTGCATCCTCCTGTTCCATAATAAGTATCCCCCCTCCCCACTTATTAGACGATTCAGAAAACATAAAAGTCTAAAAATATGTAGGACTTTATAAAAAATCCAAGTTAATGAGGTCCCCATTAACTTGGATATCTAACTCAATGATCCCGATTCACAATATAATTTAATAAATGCTTCAAAAAACCAGTATTACGTGGTACATCTTGCAATACTTCCATTGCACAACAATAATGCTCCCACATCGCTTTTTTTGCACCTGTAACGCCTAACACTGACACAAATGTTGAGCTGTTGTTTTCAGCATCTTTTCCAATCGGCTTTCCAAGCACAGTTAAATCTCCTTCAACATCCAGCAAATCGTCCTTGATCTGAAATGCAATGCCGGCATGACGGGCGAATTTTTTCAAGGCTCCTCTTTCCGACTCCTCTACACCAGCGAGAATTGCCGGCATTATCAGTGAAGCTTCGAATGCGATTCCCGTCTTATAAAAGCACATCATATTCAATTGTTCCAATGTCAACGATTTCCCTTTGGAATCTAAATCCATCGCCTGTCCCCTACACATATCCCCCGTCACTTGGGATGAATATCGTATCAAGTGGAGCACGGTTTTAGGATTGAACTGGTCAAGAGATGCCTGTTCTTCCATCGCTTTTTGGGTTAGATAAAGTGCCGTTAATTCTGCGGTGGCAACGTCATACACTTGATGTAAAGTCGAACGCCCCCTACGGGTGGACGCATTATCCTGGGACGGTAAATCATCAAAAATAAGGGATGCCGTGTGCATATATTCCAATGATTTCAGAAGTGGCACAATTGCAGACTTATTTAAACCATACTCAGTAACACCCATAACCCAAGTCATGATTGGTCTCAACCGCTTGCCATCACTTGCTAAACTATAATTGGCTGCATCAATGATGGGGTCTGTCATCAAAGATCTATTTTCTTCTGTAGGGATATTTAATGAGCTGTTAATCTGTTTGCGTACAGTTTCAATCATCTCTGAAAAGTCTTCCTGCTCTTTCCGCTCATTTTTCAAATTAGTAATCATATGATCCCGAAGCAGTTTATCAAAGAAATCTACGTCTTCTGCTTTTCGAACCATTTTTTGAACGACATAGCTAAATTTTGTGTTTCCAGCAGCAAATAGCTTCATAACCTCGTCATATTTTTTAGTTCCCATTCGTTTCTTAAATCGTTTCAACCCGTTTATTACACGATCAAGAATTACCTCACAGGTCTTGCTATCTGAGTGATACACGTTATGGATCAAATTAAAAATGACCGTCCAATACAATTCGAAAGGATTGATAAGATCCAAACGCTTGTCATGATATTTCATATAGTACGTATAAGGGGTTACTCTTCCTTCCTCCATATCCTCAAACATATCAGCAAAATCATCCGCTAGCTGATTGTAAATGCCATATAAAAATGTTCGGTTGTCGAAGCCCTCATCCTCAGGCGCACTAATAACTGAGCGGGTAATTAATCGGGAATATGAAGATTTTAAAATGACGGGGATATACAGCTCTTCATTGGAGTAATTGGCATTCGATAGATCCTTCGTGCGATCTACTTCCTGTGAATTAAAAAATACAAAGGATTGCTCGAAAAACTTTCTTCTTGTTTCTGGTCGCTGATGGGCCTTAATATACTCAAAGGCATCTCGGAGCTCTGAATGAATATAGCGGATTAGACCCGCATTTCTCCCAGTCCACTCACCCAATTCTGGAACAGATTCTGTGATAAGTGTCGTACGAATTAATTCGGCAAAACGTTTTTTCTCTTTTTCTGATAAGACTTTGGCATCTAGAAGATCGTCAATAAATGGATAGGTTAAGCCATAGCAATACCCTAGCCTAATCGCTTCATCCAGTTTCTGAGTACGTTCCTCAGGAGTACTATCAGCATCCATCTCTTCATTCACATGAATGATAACCCCTGCCATAATTTTGATAAGCTTTCGTTTGGCTTCCGCAGCATCCATCCCCTTCGGTATATTGAAGGATACCGTCTTTAATTTATCCATCACCCAGATCATAGCGGGCTCAACGCTTTCCTTCTGAGCCTGTCGATATAACCAAGCCATACTAAATGTCTCGGCATCTGTTGCATTGGATTGTGTCAGATGATTTTTCAGGCTCTCGGCTGTACGTCGAACACTAGCCTGTGTGTCAGATGAGTCCAAGGCTTTGCCCAGATCTCGCATGTAAATATAGGAAATGCTTCGATCTAAGTAGTTATCTAGTTTACCTGTGTAAGCCAGCCATTGGATGTAATTGTGATACCCTTTAGAATCAAATTTTCCCTTTCCACGCGAAAAAAGGGTGAATAACGAGTAAGGATAAATATGGTTCTTTTTCCAGGACTGTATATCTTTTATCAGCGTAGATGCATAAGTCTGTTGCGCAAGCTGTTCAGACAATGATGTAAAATAATGAGCAGCCTTCTGCTCGGCCAACCGATAGCTTTCATTGGCATTTTGTATTAATTCCTCATTCATACTCATCAATACCTCTTCTTAATGTTCTCATATATATGTATGCCATATCATTCAAGCCAATGTTAATATTCTAAACACTATCTCAAGCTTTTATAAAACCAAATTTATAATAACATCTTTACCACCAGAATTCCCTATTTCATCTTTCTCGATTATGCTAACCTGACGCTTTCTTATATCCTTTCCTCACTCCTCTCCGTCACACGTGGAGAATTCTCTTTCAAATAGAATGAATCTAAGTGGGTTGAACAAATAATACCTGCGAATCTCCAGCGAAGGCGCCTAACAGGGGTAGCCGAAGCGATAAGACTAATAGTGGTTTTCTATTAGGCTTATCGCGGGAGGCATCCCCTGTTAGGCGCCAAGCGTTGTTGATAGAATTTTTTATATCAACATAGGTGCCTAAGTAGTTACAAGAATTTTTTACATGTCAGTCAGAAGTAAGCTGCACTTAGAATTCCAAACAGATTAATGTTTCGTTGCTGTCTCGCTTAATTGTTTGGCAGTTTTTTTAGTCTATCTGCGTCTATACAAGAACCCATCCGGTCATACTGAGGTAACGAATTAAATATGGGAGGGGAGGTAATAATGAATTTCTTTGATAAATGGGTATCAAATACAGTAAAAGAATCGTTTGAACAAAATCCAGACCAACAGCCAGCTGAATCCAAGATACTCCTACATACAAGTCTTCAAGAAAATATTCAGCAAATTAAAGAGACACTTGGAAATAGTACTGATATCACAATTAGAGTAGTGCGGATTGGAAAATCAGCCGAGCAGTTAATGGGGATTATTTACACCGATGGCTTGGCAGATCAAAAGACCATCACTGACTTCATAATGGAGTCAGTGATGCTTGATGCTAAAGGAACACGTTTGGATAAAGAAATTCAATCGTCTCCCGACATTATTCAAATCATTAAAGACTCCGTCCTCACGATTGCTGATGTAAAAGACGTTGACGATTATAAAACATTGTACCACTCAGTGTTATCTGGCGAGACGGTTATTCTAGTAGACGGCCATTCTGAAGGTCTTATAGCTTCTAGCACAAGAAGCTGGCAGGACCGTGGTGTAACTGAACCTTTAGCAGAATCTGTAGTTCGTGGCCCACGTGAGTCGTTTTCAGAAACATTGCGCACAAACACTTCACTAATTAGACGTAAAATAAAAGATCCTAATCTCTGGCTTGAAACGATGCAAATTGGACGAGTCACCCAAACTGATGTTGCAATTATGTATATCAATGGAATTGTCAGTGACGAAATTGTCACTGAAGTTCGCGCCAGACTAAATCGAATTGATATCGATGGCATTCTGGAAAGTGGATATATAGAAGAGCTAATCCAAGATGATACGTTTACACCATTCCCAACGGTGTACAATACCGAACGCCCGGATGTTATCGCTGCTGAACTTCTAGAAGGAAAGGTGGCAATCCTTATAGATGGAACCCCCTTTGTTCTCATCGTTCCGGCTTTGTTCGTTTCGTTCATTCATTCTCCAGAGGATTATTACCAGCGGGCAGATGTTAGTAGTCTTGTGCGGGTTCTCCGTTATATTGGTGCTTTTTTTGCATTACTTGGTCCATCCTTATATGTCGCTATTACAACGTTTCATCCTCAGATGCTTCCCACATCGATGTTTATAAGTATTGCTGCACAACGGGAAGGTGTTCCATTCCCTGCCTTCGTGGAAGCAATGCTAATGGAATTGGCATTTGAGATTTTGCGGGAAGCCGGGCTTCGCATGCCAAGAACAGTCGGAACTGCATTATCGGTTGTTGGAACACTGGTTATTGGTCAAGCGGCAGTCGAGGCGGGATTAGTTTCTGCTGTAATGGTTATCGTTGTTTCTTTAACAGCGATTAGTAGCTTTGTTTTCCCTGCCTATAGTATGTCTAGTGCATTCCGCATGCTGCGATTTCCCATGATTGTGCTAGCCGCCACATTCGGTTTGTTTGGAATTGTCATCGGACTTTTCGCACTAACTCTACATTTATGTAGCCTTCGAACGTTCGGGGTTCCCTACATGAGTCCTTTTACACCTTATGAACCCGCTGATCAGAAGGATGCGATTCTTCGATTTCCTAGATGGGCTTTACTGTCCCGCCCGCGTCTCATTAATCAGAAAAACCCAATACGCGAACAAAATAAGCTTACCCATAAACTCAAGCACAAGGAGTAAGAAACGAATGCATGAACTTTCGAAAGGAGTTTTTAATGTGAAACGGGTGATGGTATCCTCATGTTTACTCATTGCCATAGCTCTAATTATGTCTGGTTGCTGGAACAAGCGAGAGCTCAATGAATTTTCAATCGTCGCAGCTGTTGGAATTGACAAAGTAGAAGATGACTATGAAGTTTCGGTCCAAATCGTTAATCCTAGTGAAATATCTTCAAATAAATCGAATGGAGGGCGCATGCCATTTGTTTTATACCATGCAAAAGCAGAAACCTTATTTGAGGCGATTAGAAAATTGTCAACCGTCACCCCAAGAAAACCATATTTCTCTCATGTTGGGATTATGGTTTTAGGCGAAGAATTAGCAGTGGAGGGAATTGATCAAAAACTAGATTTATTTATGAGAGACCAAGAAATGAGATCAAACTTTTTGGTTGTCGTGTCGGATCAATTACCAGCAAAAGAAATATTAGGAATCTTATCACCACTCGAAAAAATCCCTGCAAATACAATGTATAACTCACTTAAAAATTCATCAGAAGTATGGGCATCCTCTTCACCAACTCGATTTGATGAGTTAATTAAAGACCTTGAGAAAACAAATGGAAATACCGTTTTAACAACTATTCGTATTAATGGTGACCCTTCAAAAGGCACAAGTAACGCCAATGTGGAGAAGACCATCCCTCCTGCCATCTTGTACTACTCAGGATTGGCTGTATTCAAGAATGGAAAAATGGTTGGCTTATTAAATGAAGAGGAAAGTAAGGGTTATACCTACATTAAAGATAAAATTAAAAGCACAGCAACTATTATTGCATGCCCCGAAGGCGGAAATATTACAACAGAAGTGAAGAGCTCTAAAACGAAAGTAAAAGGTGAAATGGCGAACAAAAAGCCACGCATTAAACTAGACATCCAATCTAATCAAACTGTAGCAGAAGTAGATTGCCCGATTAACTTGGAAAAAAAAGAAACAATTGCTGAGCTAGATAAAATATCAAGTGAAACACTCACAACAAATATTACAAATACACTTGATACCATTCAAAACAAGTATAAAGCCGATATATTTGGGTTCGGTGAAGTTATTCATCGTTCAAATCCCGAAGCTTGGAAGAAGTTAGAGAAGGACTGGGAGCAGATTTTCCCAGAACTTGAAGTACAAGTAAAAGTAGATGTGAAAACAAAAGGATTGGGCACCATTATAAACACCATACCAAAAAAACAGAGGGAGTAAACGACATGTGGATGAATTTAGGGATAGTCATCGTAGCCGCTGGAATATTCGTCACCGAAGCCCCTACCCTCTTAAAGAAAGGAAATATAAAAGAATTCCGGGTGTTCTTTGTTCTTCTCTTATTCGCAACAAGCTTGAGTATTGCAGTTAATTTAAAAGTAGCCGTTCCGAACCCAATCGATTGGATTGAATTCGTTTATAAGCCCATTACAGACTGGTTGCAAGCGACTTTAAAATGAGATTTAAATAAGGTAGGTAGACAATGGAAACCATAAAAATAAGCGTTCGCCAATTTACTATTTTAGTCATTTTATTTTTAATCGGCTCTTCCATTTTAATTGTGCCTGGAATTATAGCCCAGGAAGCAAAACAAGATGCGTGGATAGCCGCTATTCTTGGTGTAGTTGTTGCTCTATTATTAGTTAAATTATACAATGTCGTTGGAAGTATCGAACCATCAATGACCCTTGTTGAAATGAATGAAAAATTGCTTGGCAAATGGATTGGAAAAATTGTTACGATTTCTTTTCTTTTCTTTACAATAGTCGTTTCCGGAGAACTTCTCTACTTTGTGGGTTCTTTCATGCAAACACAACTTATGCCAGAAACACCACTTTTAGCTTTCAATTTGTTATTTATTAGTGTTATTATTATGGGTGTACGTTACGGATTAGAAACAATTGCTCGTTCTGCGGAAATCATTTTCCCTTGGTTTATCTTGCTATTCTTACTAACTGTTTTCCTCCTTTCTCCTAATTTCGATTTTGCAAACACTCAACCCATATTAGAAACAAAGATGAAACCAATGATATACGGCATGCTCCTCTTTTTAAGTATTTTTTCATTTTCACCAGTTGTACTATTAATGATTTTCCCTATTGCCGTGAATGACTCACAACAAGCAAAGAAAGCTCTTTTTAAAGGAACGCTCATTGCTGGAATTATTTTGGTTATCATTGTTATGCTTACTATTGTGGTCTTAGGTGCAGAGACGACTTCAAAACTAATGTACCCTAGTTATTCTTTAGCAAAAAGAATTGAAATAGGGAATTTTTTACAAAGACTAGAAATGTTTATAGCATTTATGTGGATCATAACAATCTTCTTTAAGCTTCTCATCTATTTTTATGCATCCGTCATAGGGCTTGCACAATTAGTAAACATAAAAGAGTATCGACCACTAACGCTGCCTTTAGGACTACTCATTGTTGTCCTTTCTGTCATTGTACATCCCACTACTGTTGACTCCATGCAATACAATAAAGGTGCTTGGTTACCTTTTGGTGCTACATTCGGCATACTACTCCCTTTATTACTGTTAGTAATAGCGAAAATTCGTAAAAAGATGTAGGGTTCCACCACAATTTCGGTCCTTCAATAAACCGTTTTTTACGGGTCTTGCACCGTTAATTTATTCGTAAAATAGCGGAGAGGAATAAGTGTGAATGTAGTTACATCGCTCAGGCGAAGGCACGCTAGTAAACATTTTATATGAGTATCAACAACATGTGTAAATAAGTATCCTCACAAATTCCTGAAGGGTTTTAGGAATATTTACATGTGGATAGATACGCTGGTTACAATGAGTTGCCCAATGCTAAATTGACTGTTTGTTGAGAGCATTTGCGTTAGAAATTTGACGATGCCTTAAAGGCCATACTTGTAAAGGACCACAGTCACTCAAACATTCATGTTAATTAGAACTTACACGTTTGAATGAGCGACTGGCACTGTTCACTTAATCCAATTACATAGTAAAGACGTATTCCCCTATTAAAAAATTCTCCAATAATATAATTCTTCCGTTTCCTTATATATTTCTGCCCCTACCTTTTCTAGTACTCTATGAGATGCAATATTATCTTTTTCGGTATCTGCGATTATATACCGAACATTAGGTTGACTTAGCAGCCAACCTTTTATTCTAGTCATAGTTTCTGTCATGTGGCCATTTCCTTGATACGTAGGGTGTGTGTAATAACCGATTATTACTTCACCATTTTTATTTGGTAAGCCTTTTAGCATTATGCCGCCAATTATACAATTGTTACCTTCAGAAACGATTAGCCAATTTGTATTCCACAAATAACTTTTCTTATCATTGACTACCTTTGTAAGTCTATATTCCATAGCTTACCTAAGCTCCTCACTAAGAATTCCATCCGAATGACTTAGTGAAAACTTGAATTCCATCATTTATACACTCCTATCATAATTTGCGTCTTTCAAATAGACAAATAGACAAATAACAAATTTATAAATAGGTATAAGTTATTGGCAGCGGCTCCCATGAAATAATCTCCATAACAGAAAAGGAAACCACACATTCATCTCCAATAAAAGTATGCACTGTTAATTCCAACAATCAGATATTTTTTGTGCAAGTTCACTGGCGTTTTTTGCTAACTAACGGGTTTTCTTATAAACAAACCCGTATACAAAAGGAAAGTACCAACCATCAATATAATACCGATATAAACAGACATCATTGTAGGGATTAAATAAGCGCCTATAATAATCGTCGAACGGGCAATTAAGTCTGCTCCACTAAATGAAATGTTCGAAAAGGCCGAGTAAGAACCTCGTTTATCCACTGGAATCATATTTGCTTGCTCTGCATTACGTACAGGTGAATAGATGAGTTCGCCAAGCGTAGCAATTAAATTAAATAACAACAATATGTACCAAACATTTGCTGACATAACGGTAATATAACCGATACTATAGACAATAAGACCAATCAGCAATACTTTTTGCTTGCTGAAACGATCCGTAAACTTATTGATTATAAACGTAAAGCAGACAACGAGCAGCATGTTTTCGATATTAAGAATACTTAGCATACGTACACCCGCCACTTCAAATCCACCAATATATATGGATTCAAATGATTCTGCTAGCCGAACCCCAATATAGCTATTTAAAGAAAATTCCGCCGCAAAGATGAACATGGAGCCGAGTACGACTTTGACAAATGGACTATCTTGAAAGGCAATTTTATAACTTTGGATGACATCCAACAACACATTCTGATGTTGCTTTTCAAACTGAATTGTCTGTTCATCAATCAACCAGATTTTATAAGCAATCGGCAAGATTATCGAAGTAATTGTTAGGAATGCGAACAACTCAATTTGATGATTTACATACAACAGGCCACCAAGGGCAGCCCCAATTGCCAACGATAAATTCACAAGCCAATAATCCAGCGCATAAATGGCTTTCCGATTATCAGGCGTGGTCGAATCCATAATAAGGGCATGCATAGCCGGTCGACCAAGACTACTCGTGACGACGTAAAGTACGTAAGCAATTGCAAATAGCCAAATAATATTTTTTGGGGGATATAAGCTAATTGTCATGACCAAAAACATACACGCGCTTGCCAATGAACTGAGGACCAATACTCTTTTACGTGGAAAGCGATCGGAAATATAACCACCAATCAAATTAATAAAAAAACTAACGACGACTGTAAATAATAAAAAGACACCCGCCCAAACTTTGCTTATTTCCTGCGCAAAAAATAAGGCCATAAACGGCATGACCGCCGACGAGACAGCACGATTAAAAAAAGATGTGACTAAACGAACTTTAAGATTTTGTGGATAGTCTTTCCAAGTCATGTTGTTAACCCCCTCTGTCTTTTGTAGAATCAATGTTAAACTAGACGTACAAAATAAAAAATGGACAACATTAATATATATGTCTACTTTTCAAAAGGAGCGAATAATGGATACATACTTATTAACTTTATGGAGATCGGTTCCATCCGGTACTATCAAACAAAAAGAACTAGCAGAAGTGCTCCATTTAAGCACTAAACAAACAGCACGTTATATACAAAAATGGTCTACAGAAGGATGGCTAACGTTTACTTCAGGTCTTGGTAGAGGTAATGTATCTACGCTTCTGTGGCTAAAAAATGTAGAAACTATTTTTGAAGAGCAGGTTACGAGGATGATTGTTGAAGAACCCGTTGAACTCAGTAGAAAATATTTGGAATTAGATTGGTCAGCTGATAGTAAACAGCGTTTACTGAATACATTTCGTTCGAAATTTGGCTATCTTCAAACGTCCAATGACAAACTTGTTATTCCGAAAAGACACTCCTTTTTGACGATGCATCCCTTGGAAGCTGCCGATGTTGGCAGCGCGAATATCGTTGCGAATATCTTTAATCGACTCGTTGCTGTCGACGAACAAGGCAACATCCTACCTGAACTTGCTCATAGCTGGGATATGACTTCATCTAAACTTCGATTGTATGTAAAAAAAGATGTGCAATTCCACGATGGGTCTATATTAATTGCAGAAGATATCGTCACTTGTTTAAACGAGCTACGTAATCATCCACAGTTTCAAGAGTTGTGGGCACCCATCCAACATATCAACACGCCTGCTCCATTAGTCATTGATATTCACTTCCCAGATGGTTGTAGCTATTGCTTGCATATGCTCGGAACAATGAATGCTAGCATTTATAAAGAACGTAAAGATTCACCGCTTGGCACAGGTTGCTTTTATGTCCGAGATGACCATGAGTCGAAAACAACTTTAGTCGCTTTTAAAGATTACTTTGGCGAAAGGCCTTTAATAGACCTTGTGGAATTTGTGCAAGTACCTGAAGACTTTGAAGTTATGTACCGATCAGCAACACAGATAAAAGACCAACCAACCTTCCAAGTGAAAAGTGATTCCGGCTTTGGCGTTGTCATCATGAATTCATTTCGTAATTCAGCCATTCGACGCAAGGAAATCCGTGATTATGTACATTATGTCATCGCAAAGCATCGCCATCATATTAGCCAAGTTGACGCTCGTACATTACCGAACAACCAAGGTTGTCTCATTGGGCATAGTCAAACCTATCCAATCCCTAAAGTGAAACGACCAGAGTTCTCCACACCACTCGTGGTGAAAATAGTGAATTACATGCAAAAAACAACGATGTGTCTAAAAGAAGTATTGGAAAAAGAGGGAATTCCTATTGAATTAAAACAAGTCTCTTTCGCGGACAATCTTTATGATGACTCCGGCAACCAATCGATTGATCTCTTTATTCACGGTGAAATATTCGAGATGAATCAAAACTTCTCATTTTTCCAGTTTCTCAAAAATGGATATTCACCATTAGCAGCTATTTTGAAAAATGAACCAACACTAAACCGTTATCTAGCTGACTATGCACATACCCCCTTTGAAGATTGGACAACCTTAAATCTGAAGGTCGAGAGAGCATTGCTTGATGCCTCTATAATGATTCCGTTATATTATGCCAAACGTCAAATTCCATTCTCTGCCGATTTGATGAACATCAATATAAAACATTTTGGTTATATTGATTTTTCTAAGGTCTGGGTGAGGCCGACTATCGAGTAAAAAAGTACCTAGTTCTGGAACAATTCCAATGAAGCCGTTTTAGAAATAGAAAAGTAGCAATCGCATCTAAGAATAGATGTGATTGCTACTTTTTGTGTCCGTGGCGTATTTCAACTACCTCCAACTAATTCACCTAACCCACTTCAACTGTGCTTCATGATCTGATGTCTTGATCGTTAGCAAGTCAATCAATTTTCGTTGATGCAATAAAATTTCTTCAAATCGAATATCGTTTTCTTTTAATTCATGGATATCGATTTTCATATCATCTACTGTTTCTTTCACGGCAGCAAGTTCTTGACGTGATTCCAACACAGCTTGTTTAATCAATTGAATATCCGCAACATCCGCTTTCGTCGCTAGCTTTGATAGATCTTCTTTGGTTGCCATATTCGTAATGTCTTCTTTGGTCGCCATTTGTTTACGCATTTCATTTAGTTCGTTTTTTATTTCTTGTAAAACTGCATCCATTCCTTTTCCTCCCTTCTTTTAAATTCAAGTATTTCCTACAGTATAACATGATTTCTTATAACAAATAAGGAACTCTTGTTCTCATTTATTATAATCTATACTTTCAAAAAACACAATAAAAAGTTCCCATATAAATTGATTTGGTATATTCAGAACCAAATTCCTTTCTATATAAGAAAAGGTCGATTGAATGAGCGTCTAGTGTTATGGTTTAGATCTAAAAAAGCCGATTCTCTACTTATGAAAGAGAACCGGCTTCTTAGTTATTGTCGCAAAGTTAAAACAAATTGTTTGTACTATTTCTTATCCTTGCATTTCCTTTGTAGGTCCCATTATCGGTGGTACTGTTAAACCCGCTTGACGTAGAAGAACCGTCATTTGCCCGCGGTGGTGCGTTTGGTGATCGATGAGTCCGCGCAATAGCTTTCCGCGTTTCGTTTCCCCTGTAAAGCTCATAACCACTTCCAGCAAGTCTTCGTCGGTAAGTTTCGCTGCTTCTTCCTTAATCGCGTGTGCAACCGCCTCATATGCTTGGGAAATTTCTTGAACGCTTGTTGGTTGTAGATCATTTCGTCCGGGTCCCTGCACTTTTAATCCAGCAAACTGACCAAAAGCACCTGCCGCTCCGACTAAATGCCAAGCTAACCAGCCGAGTGTACTATGATTCTCCACAATGGATTGATCAAGCTTTTCATCGGTCATTGCCTTAATTACATTGGCGGTTCCTTCATACGAAACAGTCCAGTCTTCTAAGAAATCCTCTACTTTACGATACATATCCGTCCACCCCTTGATTTAATTTTAGTACCAAACAAATTGTAATGATTGATATTCTGATTGTCCAATTTTCTATCTTCTACGCAATAAACCATGAATGGTGTCCTAACTAATTAACGCCGACGAATCACCGAAGTTTCACACTGTAGTGCCTCATTGATTTGGGAATTCCTTTTAACCCAAGTGCCCCGCTGTAGACTAAATACCGAATCCGATATTCTAAAAAGAAAATATCAATACGCACATCCATTCTATCTACTATTTCTCCAAGTACGTTTCCAGTTTTGATAAAATCTTTCGTTCCTTGCTGGTCATGTAGTTTTTCCAGAGTTTCAAGGATAAGTGGATCATAATAAGATTCTGGTACACCTTGAATTTTATCATCTATCCATAAACGCAAAACATCCTTCGTTTGGGCAAGCTTTTCCCATTCTCGATGAAATTGACGACGCTTGTTATCAGCCAATGGTCTGTTATCTTTATTACTCACATAAAATGTTCTTAAAATTTCCGAATCCATTTGACTAGTATAGAAAATAGGTGGTTCTTCTATAGATGTATTATATCTCTCATAAAGTTCCGTAGTGTTCACAAGAAAAATCTCATTTGTCTTATCTCGAAATAAATAGAGGTAAAAACGAAGAGCTGTTTGTTCATTTGCATTATTGCCATACCAAATATAGATTGGAATATGATTGGCTATATCTTCAATCTCACGCAATGTATTGCTCACTTTATTTTCATATTCATAATCATCGTTCTCATAGTTAATATTTTCTGCTAGCCATTCTGTGCGGAAGCTTTGACCCGCCTTTTCGTCTAATTTCCACAATGGTCCAATCGAAAAAGAGTCTGAAAATCCAATAACTGTATTAGGTTTTTTAAGTCCAAATCTTAAAGAACCCGCTGCAGATTCTGAAGTAACGATATGAACTGCACCTAAATGATTCTCTTGGTCCTTTACCTGTCGTACCTTCTGAATATGTTTATTGATTTCTTCTACCATCTCGTTCATACTATCTTGATTGATAAAATATCCTCTTCCTTCAATCGGCTGACTTTCTCGATGGTCGAACGCCCCAAAATCGTCTTCATGATTGATTTCAAACGTCTCGCACTTATATAAGCCATCCATAAAATCCAATATTGTTACATATTGTGGTGTTTCGATGTGATAAACAAAAACAATATTCGGTTCCGCTAGAAAGTAGATAAATGAATCATTGACTTTCGTTTTAATGAAAATCAGCTCCGTTTTTCGTAATTTGTTGAGGTGACATCTGCTCATACTTTCACGTTTTAATAAGCATTTGGCACTGAACAACAAAAAGAACAAGATTCGCATGATACCGTCTCTTGATCTTCTTTCAATTCTTTTTTGCCAACTAGCCAGCGACACTTACATACAAATCGAGTGTATGATTGACTTCTGTTTTGATTAGTTCAATGAAATCGAAGTAATCATCTGTCGTATGTGCTTTGTCGAGTGCATCGTAGTAGGCAAGTCGATTTTCTGTTTTGATAATGATTGGTGGAAATCCAGCTTTCATAAGCTCTAAATTAAGTAGCAGTCTAGCGGTACGTCCGTTACCATCTATAAACGGGTGAATACCTACAAATATCACATGAAGCATAGCAGCTCGCTCTACAGGATGTAATTTTTGCGCCGCACCGTCATGCCACTTCATGAGCCCTTCCATCTTCTCTTGTATCTGTAATGATGCTGGCGGAACATGTACTGCACCGGAGATAAATACTTGTTGGTCTCGATATTGGCCTGCGTATTCATCGTCAATTCCTTTCAGGATAAGCCGTTGCAAATTTTTAATTTGCCATTCCGTAAGCGGTTCACCCTGCCCAACGATTTCTTCTACATACAAAATTGCTTCCCGATGATTAATCACTTCAAGGTGTTCTCTCATTGTTTTTCCACCCACTGTAATGCCCTCAAGAACAACTTTTGTCTCTTTTAACGTTAGCGTATTGCCTTCAATCGCATTGGAATGATAGGTCCACTCCAATAATAGTTTTTCTCTAAGGCTTTTCAATGTGTGGGAAGATAAAGGCCGTTTACTATCCAATAAATTCTTTTTCTCATCAATTTCTTTGAACATTTTTCTCACCTCGATTTTTTTTACTATCTACAATCATGCGCTTTACATTTTCAACTTTCACCGTCTATCTAAAATTATACACTTTATGTTCCCCATTCTCTGATGATAACCTTAAAATATTCTCATCTTCAGGTATTCCCTCAAAATAAGCACTAATACAACCTGTTGTATACTCGCGTCCGGATAGTAAAATATTGGATTATTCCCCATCATACTACCTTCTTTAGATTTGATTATAATAAAAGGAAGGAGAAAATTAATTCCCTTCCTTTTATATTGTAAACTCAAATTCTTTTATGAATGGATTATTTGTTAGTAGACCTCTTACTCTCTTTATTGTGTTCGGTTCTTTGGGTACACCACCGCTTCTATGAAGCAAAATCCATCTGAGGCAAGCCAACGCCTCAAAAATCTCAAGCTCTTTCTTTGGAATTTCATTTTTCAGTAGATAAGCAGAACAAAACACATTTGCGGAATTCTCAGAGACGTATATTTTCAACAAAGTAAGTGACCAGGCGAAATCATATCTGGGATCCCCTAATTGTCCGTTCGTCCAATCGATTACGATGTATCGGTCATTTTTCTCCAATATATTTCTTAGATGAAAATCACCATGAATAATATGTTCTTGATTGATTTGGGTTATTTGAACGAGAGAAATCAAAGCATTATTTATGTCGGCGTGTTCTCTTACTCCAGGAAAAAAGTAGTCGATGAAATCGCGCTTAGGAACTTGAATATTCTCAACTTCTCCGACCTTAACCTGATGTATTTTTGATAGGATGTTCGCAATCTCCATCATTTTCTTTTTATTCACATTCAGAACCGGCATTCCATCAAATGTTGTTAACAACACCTGATCCCCGTTCGGATTTATCCCCCAACCAAATGGTTTAGAGACTGCTAATCCTTGTTCAAATAGGATATTCAATAAATGATATTGGAAGCTAATATTAGGTTTAGAGTTCTTATTCCACACTTTCAATACAAAGCTATCTTTATCTGAACATATCTTCATGACCTCGGCTTCAAATCCATGATCCATCGGTTCAGTCGTTAAGGTATCTTCTCGATTTAACAATTCATCCATCATTTCATTTTTCTCTACCCAATCTACTATCCCTATAGGACTTATCAAAAAAATCATTTCCCCTTTCCTTAGTGAATGACAACTGATACCATTCACATGTTCGTTTAAATAACGGCTAACACACCATCATCCAACTGTCTTACAGCATTCCTTATCGTCTCGATTACTAATTCCGGGTTTTCTAAATGTATGGAATGATTATTGTTAGTTTTAATGTGCGATGTATTATTTGTCAGATTACAAAAAAGTTTTTGATGTTCTATCCAAGTTGCTTCTATATTATTCGAACTTATAATCGTTACGGATAAGTCTTCATTCAACGGTTCGGAGTTTACGAGTTGCAAAGCTGATTTTTCACTATATAGAAACTCCTTAAAAACAGCTTCATAAGATTTTGGATGGTAGCCTATATGCTTAATATACTTCTGATAGGGTTCTGGTAGCTGTTTTCTCCCAACTGGAAGCTTTAATAATTTTGGCAGCCCCAAACCACTAGTCAAATAACCAAACTTGAATGTGTTCAAGTTTTTCTTATGAACTTTCCTTCGAATAGTGTCCCACTCACTACTCAAATATCTATTTTCATGAACAGCATCAATTAAGATTAGCGATGCTACTTTACTTGGATGTTTACTAGCAAACAATCGCATATTGAGGCCTCCAAAAGAATGCCCTACTAGGATATATGGTGGCTTTATTTGAAGTTTCTCCAGTATTTCCGATAGGTCATCTACAACATCTTCGCTTGTGTATGGTTGATCTGTTGCAGAGCTCCAACCATAACCTGCTCTATCAAATGAAATCACCCTACAGAATTTAGATAATTGAGGTTGAATAGTACACCAATCGATTGAGCAGCAGCTCAATCCTGCATCTAGTATTACAGTACATGTAGATTCTTCATATTCAGAAATAACAGTATGAACGACCCTATCTTTGATTTTTACTAACTCTCCTATTTCACTTACCTTATTCTTTTTACTAACATACATGTTTGCTAATGTAAATGGAAAACCAACTACCTCTAATGTAGTCTTAATGAACTTTTCGGTCTTCATATATTCCCTCCTATACAAGGGAAATAATACCACATTACCACTTTGATTTCCTTTTAATTATTGAAATTTCATAAAAATCGCGAAAGTTATTAAATAGAAATCATCGATATTTTAGGAGGCCAATCGCTTGGGAAGAAGAAACACTAATACACACGGAACTGATTTTCTTTTCCCAGCTTAATAGCGAAAAAAATATAAACCATAGGCACTCTTTTCATCATTTGAAAGAGTATCTATGGTTTTAATTTGAAATCAGGCACTTTTTTAGTATTACAAACCAGTAACGCTCAAATACAATTCAGGTGAATACTCATTAAACGCCAAATTTCTGTCTAAATCCACACTTCCTACACATTTCTTCAACCGCTTCTCTTCTCGAAAAACCATCGACAATATTATTGGCGCGTTCTCCATCGATAATATCAGAAAAAGATTTCTCTTTGACATTTCCTAAATTCATGACGCCCTCTCCATCCAGACAGCAAGGGACAACTGTTCCATCTACAAGAATAGCTGCTTGACTGCGAAGCGCATGACAAAATCCTTTGCCATCATCCTCAGGCGCCAGTAGACTAGGCCACTGGAATTCATGGTCTTGATTGAGATAGACGTTGTTCGTAATTTTCACGCCTTTACCTGGCTGTACTTTTTCTTCAATCTTGAAGTCTAAGCTATACTCATTCTCCAAAATCTCTAATGTTTCACGGTTTCTTCTCTTCGCTAAATCGTTTCTATGTTCTTGTTGAAGATTCCATAAGCGATATGAAATAATCGTATTATACTCTTTAGCCTCCCGTACAAAATCAAGAATATCGCCCAAGTACTTTTCCCGATTTTCAGAGCCTTCATGTCCGTCAAAACTATGTAGCGAAAAGTTAATTTGACGCAATGCTGGTTTACCTAGTAATTTCTTGGCATTCTTTTTAATAAGCGTTCCATTCGTCGTAATATTCACTTTAAATCCCTTAGCGTGAGCAGCATCCAATAATTGATCGACTCTTGGATGCATGAGAGGTTCACCTTTCACATGAAGATAAATATACTTCGTGTGGGGACTAAGCTGATCTAAAATATCGTTAAATGCATCTAGTTTGATAATCTTTGCTTCTCGAATCGTCGGTGGACAGAAGCTACACGCAAGATTACACACGCTTATAATTTCAACATACACTTTTTTAAATGTTTTCAATGCTTATTCACCATTCCAGTTCTTTATTTATTCAATATATCCTTATACACTTTAACAAAGTTTAATAGCCTTTAGGGGTAAAACTTTGTTATAGCAACATTAAATGCCCATACCTCGCTAAATACGCTTCCTTCTCTTTATAATCTGGCATAATGCTCCCCACGCGTCTCCAAAATGAACGATCATGATTCATATGATGGATATGACATAGTTCATGGATAACTACATAATCAATGACGTCAATTGGGGCCATTGCCAGCCGATAATTAAAGGCTAGATTTCGATCCGAACTACAACTCCCCCACTTTGCCTTAGACTCGATGATTTCAATCATTTTCGGGTTTACTTTTAGTTGTTTTTGATAGATTTTTACCCGTTCCTCTATAACACTCTTACAGCTGTTGATATAAAATCTCTTGAGATTTCTTTTAAGCGTCTCTTCATCTAATTCATTTATTTCAATTAATTCATGGAGAAAACGTTCAGTTCCAAGATATAAGAACTTCCCGTCAGCGTGATACTCCCTAGCCTTTGGGGTTTCCTTTGCAACACCAATTGCATGGATTTTCTCAAGTATCCATTTCCCTTTACTTTCAATTACACTGACAATCACTTCTTCGCTTGTACCTTTGGGAGCTTTCACGGTTATAAAACCAAACTGATCTATATGAATGGATAACTTCTTTCGCTTGCCATATTGAACATTACACGTAATCATTTCATTTTCAATTATAACTTTCAGTTCGTTCGTGCTCCCTTCAAGTAGAAGAAGTCCCTATCTTAATAGTTTCTCCAATTTTCATAATCGCTAATTTCTCGCTAGCTAGCTTTCTTTTATCCCATTCAGCCAGCAGTCGATCAAGTGCTTCTTTTGGTGTATCATCAGCTAACCGGTACGCACCATAATGCATCGGAATCATCACTTTAGAACGTGTATCAATAAAGGCTCTGATAGCGTCTTCAGGACTAACATGCTGGGTAGCCATGAACCATTCCGGCTCATATGCACCAATCGGCATTAGGCAATAATCAATGGCATACTTGTCCCCGATGTCATGAAAACCTTTGAAATAACCACTATCCCCCGCAAAATAGATAGTTTGACTGGTGTCCTTAACAATCCAACCGCCCCAATGTGAGTGATTTGTATCGGTTAGCGTTCTTCTTGTCCAATGTTGTGCTGGCATAAAAGCAATCAATAATCCAGCGATTTGATGCTCATCCCACCAGTTAAATTCCACAGTTTTACTGAATCCTTTTCGTTTAAACCACTGTCCAAGTCCAATCGGGACATAAAAGATTGGATCACCTTTCAGCCTTTTAATAGAAGAATAGCTTAGATGATCGTAGTGGCTATGTGAAATGAGGACGATATCGATTGGCGGCAAATCCCTTATCGACAGTCCTGGGGGTGTTAATCGTTTATCCGTACCAAGTCGTTTTGCCCACACTGGATCAGTCAAGATATTTAGTCCGTCAAGTTGAATCAAAAAAGTGGAATGTCCAATCCATGTGATTGTCGGGACCATCCGATTACGTTGTAAAAACGTTTCTTCCGTTTTTTCTACCAACGGCACTTGGAATGATAAATCTTTTTGTTTGCTTTTGCGTTCTTTTCGCCACTGTCGCAAATCTTTAAATGTGGAAATACCGGCACTTTTATCTGTATTTTCATAGCGCATCTTTTTCATGGATAGGCACCTCGATTGAATTCTTCTTATTTTCAGCTCAACTTCATGAGATTGAAGGAGACGAGCAACGAACTACCTACATGTTACCATAAGTGAGTAGCCTAGAATGTTTGGCATAATTCGATTTTGATTGCTATTTAACAATGATTTCTCAAGAATATAAAGCTCATATACACCACGTATTTTTGAGGCGAGATTAAACAATTATACCTCATCATAAACTTTTCATTGACACCATATCACAAGATATATATACTAGCGATAATGATTCTCATTATCAAATAAGTAAAGGAGACTACTAGAAAAACTCTCTAACATTATCATAAAGAAAACAGCAGGCAGAAGTATCTTTTATCAAAAAACTACATAAAACAATAATTTACGTAGTTTTTTTCGGTAAAGCGAATCAACAATCATTAAAAAATACAGTTCATGATAAGGAAGGTTACTCATAATGAATACAAAACGAAGAATTTCATTAACGGCATTAATCATTTCGACTGTGCTGATGCTACTACTAGTTGGTTGTTCAGATAAGCAATCAGGTTCAACACCGATTGAAAATTCTTCGGAAAGTGCTGAAACACCTACAACTGAAACAGCCGCTACTGAAGAGGAAAATTCCGACTATCCAATCGTAATCAAGCATGCGCTTGGTGAAACTGTAATTGAAAGCAAGCCTGAACGAATTGCAACAGTTCAATGGGCTAATCACGATATTGTTCTTGCCCTCGGAGTTCTACCTGTCGGTTTCTCGGCAGCGAATTTTGGTGTTCAGGATGATAGCGGACTTTTACCTTGGACAGCTAAAAAGCTTGAAGAGCTCGGCGTAGATGCTCCGAATGTTTTCCAAGATACGGACGGTCTTGATTTTGAGGCAATTTCAGATTCGAATCCAGATGTAATTCTTGCAGCTTACTCTGGTATCACACAGGAAGACTATGATCTTCTCAATAAAATCGCTCCAGTTATAGCCTATCCGACTGCTCCTTGGGCAACTACATGGCGTGAGCAAGTCACTTTTAATGCAGCAGGTATGGGTATGGCAGCAGAAGGCGAACAACTTATCAAAGATACCGAGGACATGGTTAATGAAAAGCTAAGCAAATATCCTCAGATTAAAGGCAAGAAAGTTGTTTGGGTCAACTTCTCGGCTGATGATATGTCTAAAATACACATTTATACACCTGTAGACTCTCGCGTCTCTTTCCTACACGAGCTAGGGATGGTTTATCCTGAAAGTGTTACGGAACAGATTACAGACCCTAACAGTTATTCCCTAAGTTTAAGTGCCGAGAATGCAGAGGCTCTTTACGATGCGGATCTATTAGTTGGCTATGGTAATGACGACTTATATCAAGCTCTTAAAGCCGACTCAGTATTCGGCAAAATCCCTGCAATTGAGAGAGGTTCTGTTGCGTTTATTGAGAGCGATACGCCTTTAGTAGCTGCTGGAACGCCAAATCCACTTTCGATATCTTATACGATTGACGAGTACCTAAAATTAATAGGAGGAGCTATTGACAAGTTAAATGAATAGTTCATCTGTTTTAAAAGTAAAACAGCTGCGCCCTCATATTCCAAAAAACTTTGCATTGGTTTTGCTAATTTGTTTTATTTTACTTGGCGTATGTGTGTTTGCCTCCTTAGTCTTTGGCTCTCGAATGATAGGTGTCAATGGAGTGATTGATGGTTTATTTCATCCCAGTATTGATTCATATGACGCAAACGTAGTTCGTAAGAGGATTTCCCGAACCATTTTCAGCTTATTTTGTGGTGCTGCACTTGGCGTTTCAGGGGCACTTATGCAAGCTGTCACTCGGAATCCGATTGCAGATCCAAGTATATTAGGCGTTAACACGGGCGCATCGTTATTTGTGGTTTGTGGAATTGCGTTTCTGAATATCAGTAGTGCGAATCAATATATATGGCTAGCTTTAGCCGGTGCAGCAATTACTGCTATTTTCGTATTTGGTATTGGCTCAATGGGGCGTAGTGGCGCCACCCCCATAAAGCTTGTTCTAGCGGGGGCTGCCACAAGTGCGGCCCTCTCTTCTTTAGTCGTTGCAATCATGATTCCACGCTCTCATGTCATGGATCAATTCAGGTTTTGGCAAGTGGGTAGCGTCGGCTCAGGAACCTGGGATGCTATTATTACTTTCTCTCCTTTTTTGATCATTGGAGCATTACTAGCTTTTCTTTCTGCACCAGCGCTGAATGCACTCGCACTAGGTGACGATGTTGCAACTGGATTAGGTGTCCGAACAGGAGTCTTGCGGCTTGTTGCGGCTCTTGGAGCGGTTCTTTTATGCGGTGCTGCTACAGCATTGGCAGGACCTATTGGCTTTATCGGGCTTTTATCGACTCATGTCATGCGTCTTCTTCTTGGCCCTGATCTGCGTTTTGTTATACCGATGTCCGCTATTTCAGGGGCAATTATTCTGACTATATCAGACGTATTTGGTAGGCTTATTGGGAGTCCTGGAGAACTTGAAGTCGGTGTAATTACAGCATTTGTAGGGGCTCCACTACTAATACTATTAGCGATGAGATCGAAAGTGAGTTCATTATGAAAAATGAAGCTGTCGAGTTTATTATAGCGGGTAGACGTCAAAGACAACGCCGATGGATACTAATTACCGGCCTTCTTACAATACTTGCCTGCATTCTTTGCTGTGCCATGCTTTTACTGGGGAACACCATTTATCCAGTGCGAGATGTCATCCGAGCACTTTCCGGGGAGCAACTCCAAGGTGTCTCCTTTGCAGTTACTACTATACGTCTGCCAAGAATGCTGGCAGGTCTTTTTGCTGGACTTGCTTTCGGGATTGCTGGAGACATCTTCCAGACGATGCTGCGTAACCCACTTGCGAATCCGAATGTAATCGGTATTACTACTGGCTCAAGTGCAGCGGCTGTGTTTTGCATAGTCGTGCTGCATGCAAGTGGAGCTGTTGTCTCCATTGCTTCGGTGGTTGCTGGTCTTGCCACCGTTATAATCATTTATCTATTATCCAGAGGAAAATCATTTTCCGTTGGGCGATTAATCCTTATTGGTATAGGCATACAAGCTATGCTTAACGCCGTAATATCCTATCTATTACTCATTGGCGCAGAACAAGATATTCCAGCAGCACTCAGATGGCTTAGCGGCAGCCTCAATGGCTCTCAAATGCATGAGCTTCCACCTCTTGTACTATCCGTGCTTGTCTTTTCGCCTATCGTTATCATGTTAGGAAAACGTCTAAGTATATTGGAGCTTGGGGAACAGTCCGCCACTTCTCTCGGAGTGAATACGGACAGGACAAGAATTATGCTTATTGTCAGTTCCGTCTGCATGATTTCTCTTGCTACTGCTACCACAGGCCCAATCGCGTTTGTTTCCTTCCTTGCCGGTCCAATCGCAAAAAGACTAGTCGGAACTGGCTTCTCTAATATAATTCCAGCAGGGCTTGTTGGCGCTAATTTAGTGTTGGCGGCAGATTTAATCGGACAATTTGCTTTTGAGGTTAGATTCCCGGTAGGCATCATAACTGGAATAATTGGAGCGCCGTATCTGATCTACTTACTAGTCCGAATGAATCGAAAGGGAGAATTATAATGAAACCGACACATATTTTTCAAGCCGAAGAACTTGTAGCAGGCTATGACAATAAAACGGTTATCGAAGAAGTAAGCCTTGTTATCCCGAGTAATAAAATAAGCGTTATTATTGGAGCAAATGCCTGCGGAAAGTCGACACTTCTTAAAACACTTGCAAGGCTCATAAAATCTACAGCTGGTGACATCACTCTTGATGGAAAGCCAATCGGCAAAATTCCTCCGAAACAATTGGCACGCGTTTTAGGACTACTCCCTCAATCTCCCATTGTTCCAGAAGGTATTTCTGTAGCAGATTTGGTTGGACGAGGAAGATTTCCACATCAATCATTGCTCGGCGGTTGGACAAAAAAGGATTATGAAGCAGTCGCCGAAGCTATGAGAATTATGAATATAACTGAGCTTGCTAATCGTGATATCGATGAGCTTTCAGGTGGTCAAAGACAACGTGTCTGGATTGCAATGGCACTTGCCCAACAAACGGACATTTTATTTCTCGATGAACCGACAACCTTTTTAGATATCACCTATCAAGTCGAGATTCTAGACCTACTTACAGACCTTAATCGAAAACATGGTACTACAATTGTAATGGTTCTTCATGATATAAACCTATCAGCACGTTATGCAGATTATATTTTTGCGCTTCGTAAGGGAAAGCTTATGGCTGAGGGAGAACCGTCAAAGGTGATAACAAGTACATTGGTTAAAGATGTTTTCGGTCTTAATTGCATTGTGGTAAAGGACCCGATTTCAGACTCTCCTTCTGTCGTACCAATAGGACGACATCATGTTAATCATGAACATACTTCATGAAATAAAGGCTAATACTGTGATAGTTCACGCCTGTTGATTTACCAAAAAGTAACTTAATCAAACACTAGGCACTCTGTGTATAGTAGCTTTGGTTTCGCTTTAGATTGAACGACTTCTATACTATTACCGGGCTGTTTTATGTATAGGGATGACGAAGTCATTTCTATACACACATACTTCTACGGTAATCATGTCGTGAATAATTAGCCGAAAGCGAACCGGAAATGATCTAGTGAAAAAGGTGGTTTTCAAGCCTTTTTCACCGGTATATTATGCAAGTAAATGGTTAATCAACAGACGTGGTGATATTTATCAATAGGAAAGCGCAGAGATTCACTATAGAATCTCTGCGCTTTCGTTTCTTATTTAGTATCTATTTGCCTATTAGCTTTCGTATCAGCTAGTTACTGCTCAAGCTTATATTCTTCGATAAACCCTTTTAAAATTCCACTCAAATTCGGGCTACCCACTTCATCTAAATCATAATGCACACGTGTATATGGTTTATTAATCGTAATGATACGAGATAAATCCATCGGAGTTCCAATGATTACAGCATCACAGTCGGTATTATTGATTGTTTCTTCAAGGTCCTTCAATTGCTGTTCGCCGTAGCCCATCGCCGGCAGGACGTTTTGAATATGTTGATATTTTTTAAATGTCCCAATTAATGAACCCGCTGCAAACGGACGTGGGTCAATCAATTCCTTCGCACCTAAGCGTTCAGCGGCAACTGTACCCGCACCAATTTTCATCTCACCGTGCGTCAATGTAGGACCATCTTCAACGACTAAAACACGCTTACCTACAATAATTTCCGGATTGTCTACCGTAATCTTTGATTCAGCTTTAATAATTGTGCTAGTAGGGCTAGCAAATGCAATATTATTTTCTACGATTTGAATAGCCTCTGCTGTTGCACTATCAATTTTATTAATAATCGCGACATCGGCTGTTCGCAAGCTAACTTCACCAGGATAGTATTTCAATTCATGACCTGGACGATGTGGATCCAAGACAGTAACCGCTAAGTCAGGCTTGAAGAAAGAGAAATCATTATTTCCTCCGTCCCATAAAATAACGTCACAGCCATCCGGATCATTTTCAGCTGCCGCTAAAATATCGGCATAATCCACACCTGCATAGATAATATTTCCACGGTCCACATGTGGCTCATACTCTTCCATTTCTTCGATTGTACAATTATGCTTCTTCAAATCTTCTACTGTCGCAAAGCGCTGAACACGTTGTGCATTCAAATCGCCATAAGGCATCGGGTGTCTCACCGCAACAACTTTTAAACCATGCTCCAATAACGTTTCGATAATTTTTCGTGACGTTTGACTTTTACCCGTTCCAGTTCGTACAGCACAAACCGAAATAACCGGCTTATTACTTTTTAACTGCGTGCCCTTTGGTCCAAGTAGCGTGAAGTTAGCACCCGCCGCATTGACAATCGCACCAATCCCCATTACATCTTCATAAGCAATATCACTATAAGCAAACACACACTCATCCACATCTAACTCTTCAATCAGTTTTGGTAACTCATCTTGCGAATAAATCGGAATGCCCTCTGGATAGAGTTCACCAGCTAATTCACTCGGATATTTACGTCCATCTATATCAGGTATTTGAGTTGCCGTAAAAGCGACAACATTATATGCTTCATTATCACGATAAACCGTATTAAAGTTATGAAAATCTCGTCCCGCAGCACCAATAATGATTATATTTTTCTTCTCCATCCATCTTCACTCCTATGAATTGCAACGATTTTTTATAATTATAACCTTTAGTGAATATTAATACAAGAAGATTTTTAAATATACATAAAAAAAGATACACCGTTTTTTTAGTGTATCTTCTCCCCTTTGATTTCACTGCAAGTTACAAGCAACTTAAATAACACTCCATGACTTAATCCAAAAAGCATGCTTGTCTTAACAACCCAAAATTCAACCAAATCAATAATATCATTATTTCGGTCTTACAATGTATTCATCACTAAGCACATTCTTTAAAGTAGCACAACAGATACCTTGCTTAAGTTTAACAGCGCTATTTCCGGGAATATTCATTATAGGCGCTGTCGGCTTGCAAAGAATATCGCTATTTTCTCTAAACAATATTGGTAAAAATGACAAATAAAAGAGGTATAGTATATGAGAGAAAAATTAATGAGCATGTTAGAAGAACGGGAAGAGGAAATCATTCAAATTCGTCGCTATTTACACGAAAATCCGGAGCTATCATTTGAGGAAGAAAAAACGGCTAAATTTGTTGCAGACTTTTATAAGGATAAAGATGTGGATATTCAAACAAACGTTGGGAATGGCTATGGAATCATAGTAACGATTAAAGGCGATAAACCCGGAAAGACAATTGGACTTCGCGCAGACTTTGACGCACTTCCAATTGTGGAAGAGACATCTGTGCCGTTCAAGTCAAAAAAACTGGGTGTTATGCACGCGTGCGGTCATGATGGACATACAGCTTACTTATTAGTTTTAGCCGATTGTTTGATTCAATTGAAAGCAGAGCTATCTGGAGTCATTAAAATTATCCATCAGCATGCCGAAGAAGTTCCACCTGGAGGAGCGAAAAGCATTGTAGAGTCTGGAGTACTTGATGATTTAGATGAGGTGTATGGAATACACTTACTTCCAATGGGTCCAGCAGGGTTAATTGGCTACCATGCAGGATTTTCATTCAATGGAAGAGCATATATGAAACTAAAAATTCAAGGTAGGGGCGGACATGGATCCTCCCCACATTTAGCAAATGATGCAATTGTTGCAGGTGCCCATTTTGTGACGGTCGTTCAAACGATTATTAGTCGACGATTAAATCCATTCGATGTTGGCGTTATTACAATTGGCTCGTTTGATGGGAAAGGAACATTTAATGTCATTAAAGACAGCGTGGAACTCGAAGGTGATATTCGGTATATGACTGACGAAACAAAAGAAACTATTGAAAAGGAAATGAGACGCCTTGTTAAAGGACTTGAAGAAGAATTTGACGTTACATGTGAGCTGACCTATACACCGGATTATCCGCCACTATACAATAATCCTGAATTGACAGCCCAGGTAGTGAAAACACTTAAAAACGCAAACGATCCTCATATTAAAGAAGTGAAAGAATTTCCACCGTTGGCTCCATCGGAAGACTTTGCTTATTATGCTGAAAAATTCCCAGCATGTTTCTTCTATATCGCCTGTTCTCCAGTAGATATTGAAACTCCTTTCTTCAACCATCATCCCAAATTCGATATCGATGAAGCTGCATTGTTAGTCGCAGCAAAAGCCGTAGGACAAGTTGTATGTAGCACCCAAAAATGAGACGAAGAACAAAAGCGCAAGCGCCTGTTCAGCCCCGACAAGCGCTGGAGGGCTTGAAAATAAATGCGCCCTTTGCCTTGACTAGCAAGACCGAAGCGACTCGTGGGGCTAGGCGCTGGAGCCTAGACGAGAAATCTCCCTATTCCGACTTATCCCAGTACGAGGATTTTATAGTTTCCTAGACAATAAAAAAAAGTACCGATACTCACAATGAGCATCTGGTACCTTTTTTCATTCTCTTTCAACTAGAGCCTAGTCCTAGCCATTCAGCATTTGCTTCATACTAACGTCTTCCTTCTTGGCTTGTGGAACCTCGTATACGGGATACGCCTTGAAGCCAAGAACTTGAGCAAATAAAAGCGCAGGAAACGTGCCGATCGATGTATTGAAGGCGATAACATTGCTATTATATGTGCGACGGGCAGCGGATAACTTCTCCTCTAAATCGTTAGCTGTTTGCTGGAGATGAAGAAAGTTTTTACTTGCTTTCAATTCTGGATAGGCTTCAACATGCACACGAAAGCCTTCCAGCTTTTCGTTCAATTCATCAAACTTTTGTAGTTTCTCACTCGGCGTTCGATCATTCAAACCTTCTCGGATTCGAGTGATTTCCTTTAACGTATTTTTCTCATATTTAGCATACCCTACGACAGTTTCAGCTACCTTAATTAGAGTATCATACCGATTTTGTAAATAAACTTCTATCTCGGCAAACGACTCCTTAATCCAGTTACGCATTGCCAATAAACGATTGTATAATAAGATAATATAAATCACAAGGACAGCTACGGCAATCCATACAATGGCCATTCTCTCAATCCTCCTTCTACTATTTTATAACTTGTAAGAACAGTTTAAAATATCAATCGTCTAAAAACAAGGAATTTTCTGTTTTCGTGTCGAAATAATATAAAAATATGCAATGGAGGTAAAACCATGATCCCTAAATTTGATAGCCTTGTTCAGGTGCTCTCAGGTACTAAACCCTGGCAACAGTTAAATGAACAAAGATTGAAATCTATTCGAGGACGTATATTCGGCTGGTTTCTAGGCTTCGCACTCTTACTATTAGGTCTCTCACTACTTTTATTTGGTGAGATTACCAGCGGCTTCGGTGCTTTGGTCATGTCCGTTGTAATGGTCATAATCAGCTACAGGATTACACACAAACAATATAGCGAGCAGTATAAAAAACTAGTTGTTCCCCCGCTCGTATCAAATATCATCACACATTCTATTCCTTTAGACACACTAGACAAAAAAAGAAACCGTTGTAAATTTAACCATCAAGGACATATCGATTTAGATCTCTTATTGAGTATTCCTCTATTCCAAAAATATGATGAAGGGATAATCAGTTACCATGGTGAAGATTTATTCAGTGGAACGATAGATAAGACAGACTTTCAGTTTTCAGACTTTGTCATCCAAAAAAACTACGATCTCATCCTCGTCGATCAAGACATTGATATTACGACTTTTCGGGGTCTCGTATTTATTGCAGATTTTCATAAGTCGTTTGATGGCACAACAACGCTTAAGACACGCAAAGGGAAAATATACAAGCATCAAACCATGACTGGCTCCTCTATGAAAACCGCCAGTCATGAATTCGACAAAATGTTTAAAATTTCTACTACTGATGAAATAACTGGACGCTACTTACTTCCAGCCAACATGCTAGAGCGAATCATCAACTTGCGCAAGCTATTTCCTGGACAAGGCATGGCGATTTGTCTGCATGATGGCATGCTAATTATTTCAATTCACGGGGTTGATTTTTTTGAAGCGAAAGGCTTGAAGAAGCTTGAAAAGCAAAATTTACTGCGGACATACGAGGAGATAAAAGCAATCGTAGAAATTATCCATTTGCTCAATTTGAATCTTCGTATTTGGAATAAACAAAAGAAGGATTTTATTGCAAAATGAGCTTCTAATACAAAAAATGTCAGGTTACTAACCAATTCCTAATCTGCTGGGTACCTGACAACTTTTTTTGGCTTCAAACTTTTCAATAATGGCCTCGTCGACTTGTTTATAAATACCACACTCTCACACTTATGCTTGCGTTAACGCAATAATAATACGTTCACGAATTGTACCGAGAAATTTTCGACATTCTGCAGGCTTCATTTCTTTAGCGCCATAAAAGCCCCGCTGAAGATAATCATCAACATTATTTGACACTGAAACACACCTCCCGCCAAATCTGATTATACTTGCATTATTTCAAGTTCAAACCTGCAAAATTCAGATTCTTAACGCCCCCCGGAAGCCCCTTGCAGCATAGTAGGAATCCGCTCCATTGTGATAGACAAATACAGTGTCGTAACGACAATCACAAAAAAGAGCTCCGCCTAGCTTTCTAATATCAGCAGGTGTTTGCACCCAACTCGATGTTTTCAAATCAAAATTTCCAAGTTTCTGCAACTCTCGGTATTGTTCTTCCGTTAAAATCTCAATACCCATGTCGGTAGCCATATCTATAGCATTGTTTTCTGGTTTATGTTTTTTCCTTGACTCCAGTGCTTCAAGGTCGTAACAAACACTTCTACGGCCTTTAGGGCTTTCTGCTGAACAGTCATAAAAAATATATTCACCCGACTTTTTATCATAATCAACAACATCCGGCTCGCCATCGGTTATTTCCATCTCATTAAGTGACCAAAGTTTTTCAGCATTTGCTTCCAGCCTCTCTTGTACTTTAGCCCACTCAAGTTCTTTATGGCGAGGCATATTTTTTTCAAAACGAGCTTTCAATATTCCAAATAACTCCTCACTTCGTTCTAATGATAACTCCTTATTATTCTTTGTCATATTCAATTCCTCCTTATTTTTTCACCCTTACTAATTATATTCAACCCAATACAAATCCACTTAATCCTTCTTGAAAAGTTTTGTAAATATATCGGTCAGGCCTTTATTCTTATTCTTTTTTGGTTTCGCTTTTGCAACTACCTTTTTAACATAAATCTCTTCTTTATCTATTGCATAATCATATGCGAGGACAAGACCCATTTTGGAATTATGATTTTTATTTGTAACGATTGTAAAATCGATATTATATTTGGATGCAATCTTTATATACTTTGAAAACTCTCCATAGCTCATATGTCCATTCAAATAGAGGCGGGCCTCTCTGTTTCCTTGCATGGCCTCCTCGACTTGTTGATAAGTACCAGGTTCTCTCACTTGTGCTTGCGTAAGCGCGATGACAACTCGTTCACGAATTGTGCTAAGAAATTTCCGACGTTCTGCTGGCTTCGTTTCTTTCGCGCCGTAAATTCCCCGCTGAAGATAATCATCAACATTGTTTGACACCGAAATACACCTCCGCCAAATTCGATTATAGTTACGAATATCCTTTAAGATACATTATCCATTAAACAGAACCCTCTTTCAAATCTCCGCCTTTCTATAGGTCACTGTCTCTGTATAAAATGACAGCAAACTTTGTATTATGGTAAAAAGATGTGAGTTATGAACGTTATGAAAAATTAACAAATAATTAATAAACTTATAGTATAATGATGACTATTATACTATAAGTTTATTGAACGGATGTGTATTTGCTATGAATAGTAGAAAGTTATGCTTCATATTACTTATCACAATCGTTAGTTCAATTCTAACAAGTTGCGGAGGTTCTCCCCCCAAACTGACAATCGGCTTGATTCCTGTTAAAGATACAGCTGAAATGAAGGCTGACTTTGAACCCATTCGGAGTTATTTAGAAGAAAGACTAGGCCTTCCAATTGAAGTGGTGGCTGTTGATAATTACTTGAGTCTAATCGAAGGAATGAAAAATGCAAAGATTGACATTGGGTGGTATGGCGCTTTTTCTTATATAGCTGCTGAAAGTGAGATAGAGCTGACCCCATTAGTTGTCCAACAAAGAAAAGATACCGGTATGTACTATAACTCTCTTATTGTTGTACAAAAAGATTTAGGAATTCACTCGATTGAGGAGTTGGAAGGAAAGAAATTTGCGTTTGTCGATTCGGGTTCTACATCAGGCTATATACTCCCTTATACATTATTTAAAAGTAGACATATCGATTATGAAACATTTTTCAGTGAAACGTATTATGCCGGTTCCCATGAACAGGTAGCCTTTAATATTCAACATCAACAAGCGGATGCAGGGGCTATTAGTAGTGCCCAGTATAATAATTTGATAAGAGATGGGAAAATCCAACCAAAAGACATGAATATCATTTGGAAATCCGAAGATATTCCAGGTTCTCCGTATGTGGCAAGTAAAGATTTAAATAAATCGATTCAAAAAAACTTTACAATTGCCATGTTAAATATTCACAATGAAGCACCTACTATTTTGGAGAACTATGACGATAGTATTGAGAGATACGTAGAAGTGGACAGTATGTCTTATAATCCGATTCGAAATATCGCAAACATCCTTGGAAAACAATACATGTATGAACGCTTCTTAGGAAGTGAATAGATTATCTAAGTCTAATAGAGCATAAAGGTGAGTCGATCTTTTGAAAATACGAAGCATTAAATTCTGGACGATAATTTTAATATTACTGATGTGTGTCACAACGATGTCCTTATTCACTTTTTTATCCCAAAATAATTTGAATAAGAGCCTAGAAAGAATGTATAAAAATGAATCAGAATCCATCTCGGCACACACATTACTTTCCTTTGAGCACCAACTTTCTAGCGTAGAAGATACGTTAGAACAACTTCGTCAATCACTTCTCGTACTAAACAAGTATTCAAGCAGTACGGATGAGATTGCAACTTTGATACGAGTACAGCAAGAAAGTTTCCCTGTGAATGGACATATTGTATACGGTTTGGAAAATGGTGACTACTTTCAGGGACTAGCTGAGAAAATCCCGAATAGTTTTAGTCCAGTCGAACAAGAATGGTATCAGCTTGCACTTGAAAATCCCAATAAAGTATTTTGGACGGAGCCGTACCTCAATTTTTTCACACAAGAAATCATTATTACTGCATCTAAGCCTGTCATTAGTCTTGAAGGGATTCAGGGAGTCGTTGCGATTGATTTAAATCTGGTGGAAATGAGTAATCAGATTAGTAATGCAAAGATCGGCGAAGACGGAATGGTTATGTTAATGAGTCGCAATGGCACGATGCTAGCCAATCGGGAACATTATATGATCGGCGAATCACCATTTGGGTCCCAATTTGAAAGCATACTAGAAGACGCAAAAGGAAACTATATACCTTATACCATTCAAGGAAAAGACTATATTTTACGTTCTGATACAATTGAACAAAATGGCATGACTATAGTGGCGGCCATCAGTGAGAAAGAAATCGCTCAAAACATATTCAAAGGACAATTATCTGTTGTTATGATTGGATTACTTTGCCTCCTCTTATTTGGCTCCATAACCTATTTGGTTGTTTTAAGAGGGGTTCGTCCACTCAAAAAACTCGGTACACTAATGGCCTCCGTAGAAAATGGAAATTATGATGTTCATGCAAAAGCAAATGATTATACCGAGATTGCACGCCTATCAACTGGTTTTAATAGTATGATCCAGGCGATCAAAAAGCGTGACCAGGAACTCCTTATTTCAAATCAAGAGCTGATCATCGCAGAAGAAAAATTACTTGGTAAATATGTAGAACTACAAGAATCACAAAAAATATTGCAAGCAAGAGAAGACAAAATAGAACATTTAGCATCCAGAGATTCGCTCACGGGCTTATTAAATCGAAGAAGCTTACAGGAAACCTTAGCGGCATCACTGAATCATGAACAAAATGAGTACTTCAAAGCAGTGATTTTCCTAGATTTAGATAATTTTAAAATGGTAAATGATTCGCTCGGTCATACATTTGGCGATAAGTTAATTATCGAAGTCGCAAAAAAACTCACTTCATTATCTCCCATACATAAAGAGGTTGCTCGGATTAGTGGAGATGAATTTATCGTAGTGCTTCATGACATAATGTCAATAGAACAAGCAAAGAGTATAGCAGAAGAAATAATAAGTCTATTTGGCTCACCTATTCCCGTAGAATCTAAGCTGTTAAATATGACAGCCAGCGTCGGGGTTGCGTTGTATCCGCTTCATGGTGAAACGGCAGAAGAATTGTTGAAAACGGCAGATATGGCCATGTATCGAGCAAAAAGTTTAGGGAAAAACAGATACCGTCTATTCGATGAAAGTATTCAACTGGAAGTAGAAGAGAAACTAAAAATTGAGCTTGGCATCCATGAATCCTTGAAAAATAATGAATTTGAATTATTTTTTCAGCCGTTATATAACACGATTGAAGGAAAGAGTACTAGTGTTGAAGCACTCTTACGAACAAATTCAGTTGCACTTTCTGCTTATAATACGTTCCAAATTATTCAAACAGCTGAAATGACAGGACAAATTGTAGAAATCGATAAATGGGTATTAAAAGAGGCATGTCATGCGATTCAAAAGATGAATAGCATGATGAAACAGCCTGTACATATAGCTGTTAATATTTCCGCGATCCATATTATGCAACCTGATTTTGTGACAGGTATAAAGAAAATAATAAAAGAATCTGGCGTTTCACCTGAGTGGATTGAACTGGAAATCACCGAAACTTCCATGATGAATTCGTTCGATACCAATAAGCTAAAATTAGAAGAGCTGCGAGATATGGGAATTTCCATCCATCTTGACGATTTTGGAACGGGATACTCCTCTTTAAGTTATTTAAACAGTTTACCAATTAATCATGTGAAAATTGATAAGAGTTTTGTAGATGAAATGCTCCAATCGGAGAAGGATCATAAATTCATTCAAAATATTATTAAATTAGCCCATACGATTGGCTTACGGGTTGTAGCTGAAGGTGTAGAATCCAAAGAACAGTTTGAAGTTCTTGAGCACTTTAACTGTGAATTGATCCAAGGCTATTATATAAGCAAACCGTTAAATTTTGAGGGAGTCATCGATTTTCTCCAACAGTAAAAATGAAAAGTACCAGGTGTCCAAGTAATTTGTGATTAAATGGACACCTGGTACCTTTCTTACTATTTCTTCTTCCTCGCAACACTGCTTAATGAAGATCTTTTTTCGTGAAGTTTCCGCCCTTCACTTCCGCCACATCATACACAGCAACAAAAGCATGTTTGTCAATTTCATTAATGATTTCTTTCATTTTGTTATCCTCTAAACGGTTAATGATACAAGTGATTTCTTTAAAGTTTTCATTTGAAAAACCACCTTCAATTTGGTTATACGTTGCAGTACGACCTAAGCGTTCGCGTATCGTTTCAACCATTAATTCCGGTTGATTTGTTATAATTTTAAAGGTCTTAGAACCACTTAACCCTTCTTCAACGAGTGCAATCACCTTGGAAGCGATAAAGTAGGCGATTCCTGATAGGAAAGCCCCTTGAAGACCGAATACGAACGAGACAACAATAAACACAAATAAGTTTAAGAATAAAATAAGATCACTCGTTCCAAAAGGTAATCGTCGGGAAAGTAGTACTGCTAACATATCTATTCCATCTAACGCACCACCATTTCGTAAGGCGATCCCCATCCCGAAACCGATGATAATACCCCCAACGACTGTTACTAACAACGTATCTCCTTCTATGATCGTTGGGATGCGATGCATAACGCTTGTTCCATACGCGAGTGAAGCGATGCCGATCACAGAATAAATCGCAAAACTTTTACCAAGCTGGTAATACCCTAAAATGACGAACGGGATATTTAACACAGCAATCAGAATACCAAGAGGCAATCCAAATAATTGCGAACCCACAATACTTAGTCCCGTCACACCACCGTCTGACACATTGTTTGGAATTAATATCGCCTCAAGTCCATAAGCGGTTATAAATGCACCGATCATAACAGCAAATGCTTGTAATACCATTTTTAATCTATTTGTTCCTTTTGACCCAGTAACTGTATCCATTTATGCTCCTCCAGCCTTGCCTTCATTTGTTGATGCCTGAATAAGGATGAAAATCATCGTTATGTCAGCCATTATTTAACTCTACATTATTTATTATGGCATTTTTAATCGCGATTTTCACTTCTATTATTGAATCAGTTAGTAAAAAGATACTAGGTACTAGGAAAATCCCGAATTACGTGTGTACCTGATCCCTTTTTTATTCACCAAGTTTACTCAGTCCTGTTTTTACTTTACTAGGCAATTCAAAGAAAGGCTGAATATCTTGAACATATTCCAAAACGCCTAAAAATTCCTCTTCCCCATTAAATATTGCTTTATAGGTAAGATGAATTACACCTTCCGCATGTAAAAATTAACAATCCAATCATTTAAACAAGGATTTTCCCCTCATTTTGTTGAAGTTTCCTTTACCAATACATTTGGGGAGGGAATCGTCATGAAGGATCAAATTGTTACCTTAAATGTGGGACCATCCCAATTATTATCCCAGCTTTGTGATGAAATCAGGCTGGAAGACATCATCAATGAACAAGTCACTTGGGATCAGGCTCGTTGCGGCTTATCTCCAGGCACACGCATCAAGGCGATTCTGTTGAATATTCTTGCTCAAGGGAATCCCTTGTATAAAATAAATGAGTTTTATGAGACACAAGATGTAGAACAGTTATTTGGAGCCGGTATCATAGCTGACCATTTTAATGATGATGCCCTTGGGCGTGCGCTTGATTATCTTTATAAGGCTGTGCCTTGGAAAGTCTATACAAGCCTCGCCTTATCGGCTTTGAAAGTATTGGAGCTTCGGCTTGGAACTTTGCATAATGATACAACTTCTTTCTCTGTTTACGGCCAGTATCTGAATGATTCTGATGCAGAGACGAAGCTAAACATTACGTATGGACACAGTAAACAAAAGCGTCCCGACTTAAAGCAGATTGTACTGGGGATAAGTGTGACACCCGAGCGAATCCCTGTGCTAGCTAAAGTAGAGGACGGCAATACATCTGATAAAGCATGGAATCTAACTTTCATCAAAAAAATGCGTGAAACGTTGAATGACCATGATTGGTCCAACCTTCTTTATCAAGCAGATTCTGCCCTGATCACAAAAGAAAATCTAAAGGAATTGGCAGATTATGAATTAGATTTTCTTTCTCGCTTGCCTGATACATTTACGCTAAGTACTGAGTTGAAATCAAAAGCTTGGGCAACTAACGATTGGCAAAATATCGGCACGTTGACAGATAAAAAAGAGGCCGCAATGTATCGTCTTCAAACCTTTGAGGATGAAATCGATGGGCAAACATACCGTTTCGTCGTTGTCCATTCGGATCAACTAGCCAAATTAAAAGCGAATAAGTTGGTCCGTGATGGTCAAAAAGAACGTGAACAGTTTGAAAAAGAAATGACGACCTTACACAAGGGTACTTTCCACTGTCTTGCGGATGCCCAAGAGGCTAAACAAGCTTTTGAAAAGGCACATAGGCTAACGCTCCATCGCTATCAACTCTCAATAGATACTGAAGAACTCCCGATCAAACGGGCTAAACGTGGTCGTCCTAAAAAAGAGGATCAGTTGGAATTTCAGACGGTCTACCGCGTTCACTTGGCATTATTTGAGCCCGACCATGACGCATTGGAAACGAAACGTCAGCTCTTGAGTACCTTCATTTTAATCACAAATAAGTTGGAGGAGACAACGTTTTCAGCGCTGGATGTCCTCAAAACGTATAAAGGGCAAACCGCAGCGGAGACTCGTTTTCGTCTTCTAAAAGAAGAACAAATGATAGACGCTGTTTTTCTGAAAACACCTGAACGAATTGAGGCATTAGGCATTGTCTATGTCATGGCCTTATTGTTGTATGGCATGCTTGAATACCGGATTCGAACGAGTATGAAGCAGGAAACAGAGCCGTTAATTCTGATGGGGAAGCGAAAGCTGTTTGCCCCAACAGGTAAAGCACTTTTGGAGCAGTTAGCGGATATTCAGTTGATTTTGATTCGACAGAATGGGCAAACGATGCGCTTTCTCCCCGACAATATCAAAGATCAAACGAAGCGAATTGTCACGCTTATAGGTTATGATATGTCCATTTATATATCTGATACCCCTAAAAAAAATTGCTGACAGACTAGAATTCTGCCAGTCTGTCGTAAATAAGAAAAATGGCTTAACATATCAAGTTAACTGGAATTATTTTCTCCAATTTCATCAAGATCTATTTTTTGAAAAACGGTTTCACAAAATTGGAGGAGTATAATTCTGACGTGCGAAAGCTGAGATGAATGTATTGGTCGTTCTTTTTAAACCACATACTTTCAGAAGTTCTTTTACCAGCTTTAAGATCGCGGATTAATGTCATTACCTTCTTCAAACTTTTAGGCGGATGACAATTTGCTACGTTTCGCCCAATTGAAATAGGTGTTCGCACTAGCATCATTTCCGATGCTTCTGTCATTTCATTGAAATATTTAAACAGATCGTTTTTATCAACAAATGTTATTTCCAGTGGCAAATTGTTAAAAATAAGTGTAGCTTCTTCTGTCGTTAAGTAACCACCGCCACCCAAGACTACATTTCGAGCTGCCGGCGTATCACTCACAACTTTGTCTACATTTGCTAATTTAGGCATCCATTTTTCTACGGGTGCCCCGATAATTGCATAGCCGAAGGGATCACTTTCATTTGCAATCGCTAGCCAGTCATCTTCACTAAAGATCGATTGTAGGACTGGTACAATAATTGCCTCTTCTTGAAAAATCATTTCCTTAAACTTTTTTTCAAATGTATCATATCTTTTTCGAAAGCGTGTAAAATTTTCATCAGAAAGTTGAACGATTTGTCTTTTTACGGCCTGATATAAAACTCGAATTTGATCATCTACCATCCACACAGTCCTTATAGGAGCATAGTGACCATAACGTTCCATTATCGGAAAAAAGAGCTTCTCCTTACGATGATAATGGTTATGAAATTCTCCTAATCGAAATAGTTGTTGCTTTAATTCATCTAGCCTATCAGTCTTTTGTATTTGAGATCGATCCTCTTCGAATGATTCCAAAAGACGGTTGATTTGATTCAAAACAACTTGAAATGCAGTATTTTCCTCTTTGAAAATTTGAATTGGGTGGCCCGGATGATAAATTCTAGTAATCCCCTTTTTATCCACTATACCGCCATATAAATCAGGATAGATACTAGAAAGCTCCTTAACATCCTCTATCGTAATCCCATAGTCACCATTTATTAATTCTAGTTGTATTAGCAATAAGTCAACAACGCTCACATGTTTAAAGTATTGATTAAAATCTGCTTGTATCGACTCGGATGACTCTCCGCGGCGCACACGAAACAATAGTTCTTTTAAGATGTGAATTCTTTTTATATCAAATTGTATATTCAACATTTTTCACCTCTTATCAATTTTTGATACTATATATTGAACTAAAGAATCCAACTAACCACTATTAGTAATGAGCTTCAATAATGAAAGACAAACAGGGTGATTATTTTTCAATCTCCCTGTTTTTTATTTCTCCCCAAGTAAAGATCCATCCATAAGCTGAGTCACTCAAACTGCCATGCTAATTGTGACAGTCATAATGTTACATCTCCCACTAGCGACTTCTTTTTGTAAAAAGTTTTTTCTTTATGTTTAAGTAATTTTCCATTTCAAAGATTAAGTAAAATAGATTTGCCCGTATTTCAAATTCTTCTCTCGTCTTCGGCAACGCTGTCTTGCGGAATGAGGCATTTAATTCCTCTAACTCATGTAATGAAATGTCCGTTGTATCTCCTGAATGAACGTTTTGACTTAAATTCTCCAAGAACTCTGCAAACATTTCTCTCTGTTTAACGTGTAGGCTCGATGAAGAAACAATAGCAATGATTTTCACCATATGTTTCAGGAGTTCCAGTTGGTCTTCTCGCATTTCCAGATAATAATAATCTTTATTTTGTTTTCGTAACAGATGATTCTCTACATCTTGAATGGCAATGCTTTTCGATTGATTAATCAAATCCTCTACCTCAAGTATTTCTTTCCCATCCCAGTTTCGCACACTATCCCTTAAATGAGCAGAGAATTCAAAGAGAATGACTTCAAACTTTTGTTCAATTTCCTGCTTAAAGGTTTCAATATCTCGCTTGAAATTTGGCATGAAACTATTGACTAGAAGAGCGATTCCCATTCCGATAAAAATAATATAGAGCTCGTTCAGAAACATAGCCCAGTTAGCATTTTTTACCGTATAAACATGTAATACGACGACCATACTTGTGACAAAACCACCCTGGATGTGAGTTCTTACAAGGATTGGAACAAATAATAAAATAAATAAGACCAAGACAATGGGGTAATAACCTAATACTTCAAATAACAAAGCTCCAAGAAACAAGGATAAAAGAGAGGCAAAGAATTTTTCCTTCATTGTAATTAATGTCTTTTTCTTCGTTTTCTCGATACACATTATAACAATAATTGCTGCAAATGTTGCAAATTCCAAATCTAATAAACTTGCGATCCAAATTGCCAACCCTGCCCCTACAGCAGTCTTTATCGTCCGATAGCCCATACCAATCACGGGAGCACCATCCTATTATTTTCTATGAATCTCTTTGCAAATCACCTGGTTTACAAACATTCATGAGGTTATATTACATAATCGTCACTCAAACTTTCAGATTAATTTTCACAAACAAAAATGTGACAACCTTCACATTTGTATGAGTGATTGTGACACCAAATAGTAGTACTAAACAAACCATTTAATTGATAATCATTATCAATTATTATATAGTAAGTAGTGACAGAAAATATAGTTAGGGAGAGAGTATAATGCAAATATACTGGACTAAAATAAATAAAATTATTGACGAAACGCCTGAAGTGAAAACATACTTACTCGATCGCCCAGAAGACTTTTCATGGGAGGAAGGTTCCCACACTCATTTCGCACTTAAAGGCTTTAATACTGGAGACAAACCGAACCGGAGTTTAATTCGCCATATGTCAATATCCACTTTACCACATGAAAATTCAATTGGTATTACAACACGCATTAGAGAGCAGTGCTCTGAGTTTAAAGCGACCTTAAGGAATCTTGAAGTCGGCAATGAAGTTGCGATATTTAAAACTCATTCGAATATACCACTTAAAAGAGAAAACAAAAATGTGTATCTACTGTCATCAGGTGTTGGCCTAGCAACTTTCAGACCACTTGTACTTGATTACTTTGAACGTGCTGAAAACGTCAATCAAATTCATTCCTTGAACATCGATTCGTCAAAGGATTTCCTATTCACTACTATTTTTGAATCCGCACCTGATAAGAAGTTCAGTTCACAGTTCGTCGATAATCGAAAAGACTACTATGATGAAGTGAAAAATCTAGCGACAGATAAGGACGGACACTTCTATGTAGTTGGTAGTGATGAATTTCTCATGGAGAACATTGAATTACTGCGTGCACAAGGTATCGAACCAGAACAAATTATGCTGGATAAGCGTCAACAGCAACTGGCTGAGTTTTTATGATTTTAAAAACGGGAAAAGATTTACCTTTTCCCGTTTCTTATCACGAATTAAATCTCCATCCACGCTACACATGTCTCTTCACTACTATGTGTATACAATTTATTGTCCTCATTCGATGTAAAACAAAATGAATTGACCGAAGTCTTCTTCATAATTTTATAAAATGCTAACTGATGCCGTTTCATAAGCCCAAATGAATCTCACAATCTAATCTATTTTTTGCCCAGTAAAGTATAAATAATTAAAAAATTAAAGACGGTGCTATTATTCCTAAAGCGCCGTACCATCAAAAAGTACAAGACTAGTATGTCATTTACTCACGCCTGTTGATTAACCAAAAAACAACTTAATCAAACACTATGCGCGCTGTGTACAGTTCTTTTAGTTCGCTGTGGATTGAACGACTTCTATTCCATTACCGGACAGTTTTTTATGTATAGGGAAGAAAGAATAGCTGGCTTTTTACGTGGATAAAAGCCGCCAAAGATACAATTTTGGCGGCTGAAGCTTTTGCCAGGGTCCTTCCCACTGTTATTTTAGGAAGTGTCACATTCTTATAAAGCTCGTTAAAAGTAAAGTGTGAGCACCTTATACAACGTGCAAGAGTGCCCGAAATTGCATCTTCGGGCACTTACACTCTATAGAAAAAGTCATCTATTCTTTTCTTTCCAAGCAACTGCATTTTTCACTTGAACGTTGTAGGTACGCAACAGGCAACTATTCGCAATAAGATGACCAGGGAGGAATGAACCCCAATTCCTCCCCAAAGGTGTGTCGCGAATAGTTAGCCGAAAGCGAACCGGAAATGTACCAGTGAAAATGGAGGTTTTCAAGCCTTTACTTACCTGTGATTTATGCAAGTAAATGGTTAATCAACAGACGTGTCATTTACTAAATGTCAATTTCGTCATTATTTATATGACTTCAAATTATTGCACTCCTTCGTACAAAGGGAACTGCTTCGTAATTTTTTGTACATTTTTTAAAACCCGTTCTTTTGTATCCATGCAATTTGGATTTTTCAAGGCAAGTACAATAAGATGGGCAATTTCTTTCATTTCCTTAGGTCCCAATCCTCTTGTCGTCATAGCAGGAGTTCCGAAGCGGATTCCACTTGTCACATGCGGGCTTGCCGTATCGAAAGGGATAGAGTTTTTATTTGCCGTGATCCCTACTTCGTCGAGGATTAGCTCAGCTTCTTTTCCCGTTAGCCCAATACTACGCAGATCGACCAATACAATATGATTGTCTGTCCCCCCCGAAACGATTTTTAATCCTTCACTTAGTAATGTCTCAGCCAGTACTTTAGCATTTTCAAGAACTTTTTCAATATAAGTCTTGAAGCTAGGTTGCAATGCCTCGCCTAGCGCAACAGCTTTTGCTGCGATGATATGCATTAATGGACCTCCTTGTGATCCAGGGAAAACCGCTTTATCTATTGCTGCTGCATACGATTTTCGACACATGATGATTCCCCCCCTTGGTCCACGTAATGTTTTATGTGTTGTCGTGGTGACAATATCTGCATGTGGTACTGGGTTGGGATGTAATCCTGCTGCAACAATTCCCGCTATATGTGCCATATCCACAAAAAATATAGCCCCGACTTCATCAGCAATTTGAGCCATTAGCTTAAAATCAATCGTCCGTGAATAGGCACTAGCACCAGCAACGATCATACATGGTCGATGTTTATGGGCTAGTTCGCGTACACGATCATAGTCAATATGCCCAGTTTGTTCATCTACACCGTAAGGGACAAAATTATAAAATTTTCCAGAGAAATTCACTGGACTCCCATGTGTAAGATGTCCGCCATGAGATAAATCCATTCCCAAAATTGTGTCTCCAGGCTTTACTAAAGCAATATAGACTGCCATGTTTGCTTGTGCACCAGCATGTGGCTGTACATTTACATGCTCAGCACCAAACAGATTTTTAACACGTTGAATGGCAAGTTCCTCGACAATATCTACATATTCACAACCACCATAGTATCTTCTTCCTGGATATCCTTCAGCGTACTTGTTTGTCAGCACAGTACCCGTTGCTTCCATTACAGCTTGGCTAACAAAGTTCTCTGAGGCAATCAGTTCTATTTTATCTTGTTGTCTTGAAAGCTCATTCCTAATAGCTTCAGCCAATACTTTGTCTTTTTGTTCCAAGTTCTTCATGAAAATCTCCCTCTCTATTTCCTTATTTTGATGCTCGATTTTCTCTATATCTCTAATCAAATCAATGAATTTTTTCAACATCATGCTTATTCATTTGGACCAATTACACGATTACGAATGTCCAATTTCCCATTACCCTCTGCACGTTTAGATAACGTATTACGCCAGTTAGGTGCGAGAAGTTCACAAGCAGCAAGCCTAGCTGCCAACTCTAAATCATGTTTTTTATTGTGCATAATATCATTACAATTTGCCACAGTCCATTCCGGAAATGGTCTTTCTTGAAGTTGAAGAAAATCTCCTGCTTGAATCTCTCCCTCTTTAAGAACACGAAAATACCACCCTGTTAAGCCCTCTTCTTGTATTTGTAAAGCTAAATCTTTTATCCTCAAACGTCTTGCTGGCCTCCAACATGGTTGCCTTGGTTGTGAAACTTGAACAATTGCATCACCAATACGAAATATATCGCCGATACACAAATCATCTTCTGCGATATTTTTTACAGCTAAGTTTTCACCAAATGCACCAGCCGAAAAATCCGGATTTTGTAATTTTTTTTGCCAATAATCATAATGAGAAACGGTATAGACAAAAATTGCTTTTTCCAGTCCACCATGATTCTTAAGATCTGCTTGTCCATCTCCTTTTAGATTAGTTTTCCCCATCCAGATCTTTCCTTGAACAGGATATTTTACAATCCCTGTCGTCCACTCACGATCCATTGGATGTTTCGCATCTTTATTTCCCAATGTTTGCGGCTTTCCTACCATTATTTTATCTATAACTGGTTGATTCACATATATCAAACTCCTTTCAAAATAATATCTTCCATTAATATCCTTCATTAATTTAAGGCCAATAATAAGCAACCTTTACTATATAAACTATTTCGCTCCATTCATTTCATCTATTGGAAATATGTAATGGATTAGTATAAAATAATAGATGTAGCCTATGATTTTAAATATAAATACTTAGGAGGGAAGCTCGATGGAACTGAAACAATTGGAATACTTTATCGTATTATGTCAAGAACTGCACTTTACACGAGCGGCTGAGAAACTAGGCATTGCTCAACCTTCCCTAAGTCAACAAATTAGCTTACTAGAGCATGAAGTAGGTATGCCTTTGTTTGATCGCATTGGCAAAAAGAACATCCTTACTGATGCAGGGAAAATATTGCTAAATTACAGTTACAATGTGTTTCATGAAATTTCTCAGGCACGTGCGGCGATTAGCGAGCTTCAGGGATTAGAGAGAGGCTCACTCAAAATAGGCTCCTTACTTACAGTTGTTAACTACTTGCTTCCTCCCACAGTAATAAATTTTCACAATGCTTATCCGAATGTGGAACTTTCTGTTCAAGGATTACGAACTGGAGATATTTACAAAGGGCTTTTGGAAAATGAACTTGATTTGGGTATCGTTTTTTTGCCCGTAGAACACGAAAACCTAGAAGCCATTCCCCTCTTTAATGAAAATCTTGCTTTTGCCGTACCAAAAGACCATATCATCGCAAAAGAGGCGTCCGTATCACTTCAAGTTTTAAAAGAAACTTCATCTATTTTATTACCAGAAACCTATTTCCTACGACAAGTTATTAACGAACAGTGTCGTTTATTGAATTTTGCACCCAAACCAGTACTTGAAATGACTACGATGGATTCTATCATCAAAATGGTAAGCAAAGGTATTGGTGTCACGATACTACCAAAAGCTTACTTAGATTATATTGATAATCTTCAAATTAAAACGATTCCTATTCAAGATCCAGTAATCACTACACAAATTGGCATCGTTTATCGAAAGAACAAAAATTTATGTGCGGCTAGCCGTGTCTTTATGGAACAATTGATTGCAACAGTTAAAGATAAACGCTTTAACTAGGCTTTATTAGCATAAAAAAGCAGTACTCGTCTAGCAAATTTGCTGTAATGATTGTTGCATCATCGTTCCTCCATAAGTTGAAATAGAACGTATTTACTTTGATATCAAAAAATCGACTCTTTAAAAAAACCTTTTGTTTTCTCCAAAGCTAAAATGAATTGATCGACATCTTCTTCCGTATTGTATAAGTAAAAGCTTGCACGTGCCGTAGCACTAACTCCAAAGTGTCGCATTAATGGTTGGCAGCAATGATGCCCTGCACGTATTGCTACACCATTAGAGTCAAGAACCGTAGCAAGATCATGTGGATGAACTTTATCTAAATTAAATGTCACCAACCCAAAGCGTCCATCTTCAGGACCATACATTGTTACATCTTCAATTTGTTTCATTCGTTCGACCGCATAGCCAGTTAAATGTTTATCGTGCTTTTCTATCACATCTAGTCCTATTCCTTCTAAAAAATCAATAGCTGCACCTAACCCAATAGCACCCGCAATAATTGGAGTCCCTCCTTCAAATTTCCACGGAGATTCTTTCCACGTTGCATCATGTAATCCTACATGATCAATCATTTCTCCTCCAAATTCGATTGGCTCCATCTTCTCAAGTATTTGCTTTTTACCATACAACACTCCAATACCGGTTGGTCCACACATTTTATGTCCTGAAAAGATATAGAAATCACAGCCCAAATCCTGAACATCTACCTTAATATGAGGGACACTTTGTGCACCATCTACCACGATGACAGCACCATGTTTATGGGCAAGTGCGGCCATTTGTTTCACTGGGTTAGCAATTCCCAAGACATTAGAAACATGCGAAACAGTTACTATTTTCGTACGACTAGTAATTGCTTTCTCGGCATCTTCGATAGAAAATGTTCCGTCTTGTTGGAGTGGGATATATTTCAATTTAGCTTTCATTGCTTTTGCTACTTGTTGCCAAGGAAGTAGATTACTGTGATGTTCCATTGCGGAAATTACAATTTCATCACCTTCTTTACAGACAGCCCGTGCGTAGCTACTAGCCACTAGATTTATAGAAGTAGTCGTGCCACGAGTAAAGATAACCTCTTTTTCCGACTTTGCATTAAGAAAATTGGCTACTATTCTCCGTGCCCCTTCATAAGCATCTGTAGCTCGTGAACCTAACGTATGTACACCTCTGTGTACATTAGCATTATCTTGTTCATAATATTGTTGTAATCTTTCAATTACTTGGAGTGGTTTCTGTGTTGTCGCTGCGTTATCTAAGTAAACCAGCGGATAGCCATGAATCTGTTGATTCAGTATCGGAAATTGTTTTCTTATATTGATCAACTCCATAATTATTATCCCCCAATACTTTTAATAGTATTAAGCGCTCTATAATGAGCTTTAATTGTATTTTCAATGTCTTCATCGGAATGAGCTGCTGATATGAACATCACCTCATAGGGCGTGGGGGCTGTCAAAATTCCTGAATCTAGCATGTTTGCATAATATCTTTTAAAAACTTGCATATCTGAACTCATAGCTGATTCATAATCAACAACCTCTTGTTCTGTAAAGAAGGTAGAAAGCATGGAGCCTACTCTGTTGATTTTTAATGGGACACTTGTCAACTTAGCATTTTGTTTAAATCCTTCCTCTAATCTAGCAGCTTTTCTCTCCAACTCATTATAAATTCCTTTGTCTTCCAATAACCGAAGGGTTTTATATCCCGCCGACATTGCTAGTGGATTCCCTGATAATGTGCCTGCTTGGTAAATAGGTCCTGCGGGTGCAATCTGCTCCATGATTTCTCGTTTACCACCATAAGCACCCACAGGCAATCCGCCTCCTATGATTTTTCCTAAACAAGTAAGATCAGGATTGACTACGTACAAACTCTGAGCCCCATGGTAGTCTACACGAAATCCAGTCATTACTTCGTCAAAGATAAGTAAGCTTCCATACTGTTCGGTAATCTCACGTAACCCTTGAAGAAATCCAGGTTTTGGTGGAATAACTCCCATATTTCCTGCAACTGGCTCAACAATAACTGCTGCAATCTGTTCCCCGTATTGTTCAAAAGCAAGACGAATACTTTCCATATTGTTATAGGGCAATGTAATAGTATCAACAGCAACGCTATCGGGTATCCCCGGACTATCAGGTAATCCTAATGTAGCGACACCCGAACCTGCTTTGATTAACAAGGCATCAGCATGTCCATGATAACCACCTTGAAATTTAATAACTTTTTGTCGCTTCGTATATCCTCTTGCCAAACGTAATGCACTCATTACAGCTTCTGTTCCAGAGTTCACCATACGTACCATTTCAATAGATGGGACAATTTCGCATATTAATTTAGCCATTTTCACTTCAATCTCAGTAGACAATCCGAAGCTTGATCCATTGCTTACTGAATTCTTTATCTCTTCCTCCACTGCTGGGTGGGCATGTCCAAGTATCAAAGGTCCCCATGAACATATATAATCAATAAATTCATTTCCATCAACATCAAATATGTGAGAACCGCGACCTTCTGTAATAAAAAAAGGAGGAGAGTCAACCAACGAAAATGCACGTACTGGACTATTCACTCCTCCAGGAATCACACTTTTTGCTTGTTCAAATAATGCTTTAGAGTAAGTATCCACTCTCTTATTATTCATTTTAATTTCCCCTTTCTATACAATTTCCTACTCATATATATTGAAACTCTTATTTCCTAGAATTCATCACTAGACTGTTTATTTAACATAGATTTCAGTTTTGTACATTAACCTGTTAACATTGAAAAAAAGTTGCTTTTCTTTGAAACAAAAGGCATGTTCAAATATTTTGAACTTCTTTACTGTATATTGCATAAAAAAATCCCCTTGTTATCACAACAACGAGAGTGGCGTCTAAAAAATTCTATATGTACGACATAAGAAGATATACTTAACCACCGATTGATGTAATCTCTCATATTTAGTTTTTTATTCCAATAATGATTGTCGGGTACTCTCTGTCTCCAATCATTGCAGCTCTTATCCGAACAAGCTGTACCTCTTCTTCTATTGTTATCTCAAAATCACCAGACATACTCATCAATGGTATATCCATTCCAACACAAGATTTTCTTTCTTCATACGATCGATAAAATAAATAAAAATAACATATTTCAATTTTCCTTTCTCATTTCTTCAAAAGGAATTTATTAAGAGGGAGTATCTGGATTCGAACCAGAATATAAGGTTTTGCAGACCTTCGCCTTCCCACTTTGGCTATACTCCCAAGAGTAAGTTTATTGCGTCACAGTCGATATTAACCACTTCAAATCATAAGTTCAATCTCTTTGTTTTACTAGTAACGATTGGTTTTACCTATTATTCAAATATAGTATATAACCCTACCTATTTTTATGATTATTTTTTTCATGAATTGCTTTTTACGAATATAGAGTTATTACAGAACTTTATAAATGAAATTTTTTTAATCAGTTTTGCCTACTAATCTTTAATAAATTTGTATGTTCAGGACACTCTCTAAGTGCAGCTTCATGGGTTAAATATTTTTGTATTAGCCGACAATAAATAAATTAATTAAAGGCATGTTTTAATTAACCCTATTTAAAAAAGAAGAAGATGCCCAATCAGCACCTTCTTATAGAACTTATCCTTTTACATCAGCTAAACTTGCACCAAAATTGATATGATATACATTTCCATCTATAACCAACGCCGGGACTGATTTTACTCCAACCTTTTCTGCTTCTTCAATACGACTTTGATCATTCCCAAGATGTACTACTTCTGTAGTAGTCTTTGATTTGTCAAGATAATCAAGAATCATTTGCTCCGCATCTACACAAACTGGACAACCCGCATGATAAAAAATTGCTTTTGACATTTACCATCATCTCCCTTAATTTTTTGTAGCATTGCTACTTAATATATTGTAGAAGGAGTCATAAAAGTAAACAATATCAAATTACCTATGGTATCCATAGGTAAAACTAATTGAATTCTTCAAAAGCATAATCCAACTTTTATCGAAGCTATTTATTATTTAAAAATAGAAAAATTCACTTACTTAAAAAACTGCATTATTTTCTGATTGGTTTAAAAAATAGGGCTTGTCTTGGGGAATGTTTTGATTAATGAAGGTTTCAATTTTGATATAAAGCACCATAGAGAAACTAGGAAACAAATAATCTTTTAAATTACCATAAATCGCTAAAAGGAGATTCATGTCATACTTATAAAATAAAGCACGTCTGTTGATTAACTATTTAATTGTATAAATCACGGGTAAGTAAAGGCTTGAAAACCACCATTTTCACTGGCGCATTTCCGGTTCGCTTTCGGCTAACTATTCACGACATGATTACTGTAGAAAAGAATAGATAACTTTTTCTATAGGGAGTGTAAGTGCCCGAAGATGCAATTTCGGGCACTTTTGCACTTTGTATAAGGTGCTCCCACTTCAATTTTAGGAAGTTTTGCAAGAAGGTAACACTTCCTAAAATAACAGTGGGAAGGACCATGGTAAAAACTGCAGCCAATCGAACAGCGTAGGGTTCGATTTGCCTTAATTTCTGCGTTCCTTGCAGAAATTAAGGCATCTATCCAACTACTCTCGACGCTTCGCCTTCACTCCCTTTAGGTCGCGGATAACATTGTTCGCAAAAGCCGTTCTTCGTGGCGGCTTTTATCCACGTAAAAAGCCAACGATTCTTTCTTCCCTAAAAGCAGTAGCACTTTATGTATAAGTATTTTTGGAGAGCGATGGATGAACGGCCACCATACGATTACCGAAAAAATGTAAAGGGATGCGGCAAAGTCGCATCCCTTTACATAAAAAACAGCCTGGTAATCGTATAGAAGTCGTTCAATCTAAAGCGAACCAAAGCTACTATACACAGAGTACCTAGTGTTTGGTTAAGGTACTTTTTGGTAAATAAACAGACGTGAACGAATGATTCTATCTACTCTTCTAGCGAAGGCGCCTTACTGGGGTAGCCGAAGCGATAAGACTGACAGCGGTCTTCTGTCTGGCTTATTGCGAGAGGCATCCCTAAGCGCCAAGCGTTTTTAGTAGGATTCTTTATATCAACATATATAGGCTGAGTAGTTACCAGGCGTGTCATTAAGAGTATATAATACGTTTTTCTTTGTAGTTTATTCGTTTTTTCATTTTCAAAGCTGTCATGTAATTGTCTCTCTGTTTGCTTCTATCCTTATACTACCGCGTGGAAATCTTGCAGTAGTTTGATTTGTAGGACAAACAGGGTGCATAAAGTGACAATTTTGTTACCTGGTAATTTTTCTCATAGTCGTTATCAACGAGAACCCCATTTCTACAATCATTCTATACATCTCAAAAAAGAAGCACCTATGTCGCTGACTGGATGCTTCTTTGATCAGATTTAAATTGGTTTAACATTCACTTTGACCTACTATTAAACGGGTATTACGAGTTTGTGTGATTATATTACCTACTGTATCGGTTATAGGGCTTACCAGTGTAAGGCGATAAGAGCAGTTCAATTAATGAGAATAGACCGTTGCGCCGCCTGCCTCTTCTAAAGAGGGTCCTTACAGTGAAATTATAGGCTGCAGTGTCGCTCCTATCTCTATTTACACGACTATATCTAGAATAAAGCCGGCAACTGTTGGTTTAATAATCATTCTAAGGTAGTGTTAAATCTTCTCCATCTGGACCATCTTCAACTGGTTCTTCTATAACCGGATCCTCTTCTATTGGTTCTTCTATAATCGGTTCCTCGTCTATTGGTTCTTCTATAATCGGTTCCTCGTCTATTGGCTCTTCTATAATCGGTTCCTCTTCTATTGGCTCTTCTATAATCGGTTCCTCTTCTATTGGCTCTTCTATAATCGGTTCCTCTTCTATTGGCTCTTCTATAATCGGTTCCTCTTCTACCGGCTCTTCTATAATCGGTTCCTCTTCTATTGGCTCTTCTATAATCGGTTCCTCTTCTACTGGCTCTTCTATAACTGGTTCCTCTTCTACTGGCTCTTCTATAACTGGTTCCTCTTCTATTGGCTCTTCTATAACTGGTTCCTCTTCTATTGGCTCTTCTATAACTGGTTCCTCTTCTATTGGCTCTTCTATAACTGGTTCCTCTTCTATTGGCTCTTCTATAACTGGTTCCTCTTCTATTGGCTCTTCTATAACTGCTTCCTCTTCTATTGGCTCTTCTATAACTGGTTCTAATCCAGTATCATCAGATGGTTGTGAAACAGGCGCGGATGTGTCAACGGCCTTGGCGGCAGCATCCTGTTTAGCCTTCTCCACTGCTATGGCTTTCTGCTTCGCCTCGAACGCTAACTTGGCAGCATTATTTGTGAGCCTATTCATTAGCTCTTCGGCAGCTCTCTGCCTCACAGCTTCTGCCGCCTTCAGCTTCGCTTCCTTCTGCTTCTCGAGTTGCTCATTTAACTTCTTCTTTAATTCTTCATTCTGCTTCTTAAGCGCTTCCTGCTTCAGCTTCTCTGCTTCTTGTTTCTTCTTGCGTTCTTCATTTAATAGATTAATTTGAGCTTGTTTTGCCTTCTCCTGAGCCGATAGCTCCTGGGCCTTCACATTATCAAGATCAAGCTTCTTATCTAATCGTTCATTAATTTGCTCAATGAACGCTTTAATTGCTGCCTCATCTACCTTATTTTGCTTAATCGCACTTTTAACGATATTTCCAATCAAATTATCAAGATTTTGTTGAATTCGATCAATCATCTCTTGGTTTATTTCATCCATGCCATCTTGTTGCTCTTTGAGCTTAGCAATATATTGTTCATTTTCTTGATCGATTGCCGCTTTGCTGGCAATAATAGCTTCGATAATCGCATTGCTTGTATTCGCTATTAAATCGTCTAGATCAGCTATATTTTTATAATCGTCATAATCATTAGAATCGGTATCCTTGTTCAGACTGATTTGCTCATTTGGATACAAGCTTATGCTATTGCCTGACCCTTCCTCACCTTTCTTACTCACTTCCCCTTGACCCGAGGCAATAAAAAATTTAGATTCCCCAGTAGTCGGATCCACACCTACAAGCAGATTTGTGCCTCTAACGCTCATGAAAGCTTCAGGCGTCTCAATTTTGAATTCATCTTTCGAGTTGGTGAGAGTAGATGCCTGTACCCATATAGAGCCGTTCCAAATGAAAAAGCTTGTTTTCATCTTCCCTGAATCATTCCTTAATTCGGAGATAGCTATCCGTGAGTTCTCCTCAACTGTAATAATATCCCCACGGTCAAGTACTTGAAAAACCATGCTTGAATTCTCTTCCGTCTGAATATGATCTCCATGGTACAAAATCATCCCTTCGTGTGCACGGATCTGCTTACCCCCTTCTGCTTTTTGAATATGAACAATCCCAATTACTTTCTCGATTTGCGCCGATCTTATGATTTCAGCCTGTACTGTTTGCGACATAAGTGGAGATAATAAGCTTAAGATCATTACGATTGCAACTATTAAAGATAATTGGGATTTTGTAAAAGTTATGCGGATTCTTTTCAACATACTCACTCCTTCCTTCAAATATTTTTCCGAGCGTTAGAATACTAGGACTGATTATTAAACATTGACTATTTTACCTAGGAAATCTATACCCCTGCTAGGGTTCTCTATCTTCAGTTTTTTTAGAACAGCTTATATATAATTTAGCACGAAAATTCACTCTATTCAACAACTTTTCGTCACAGCCTTTACCCGGTGGGTCAACGACTAATACATCGAAACGCTTGACGTCTGCGTACCATTTTGAGATGACGACTTCTGCGGGACCTGCTTCAAAATAAGCAGTGTCGATTCCGTTCAAATCGGCAGTGCGTTTTGCATCCTCAATTGCTTGTGGGACTATTTCGATGCCATATACTTCTTTCGCTTTTTGTGCGAGGAACAGGGAAATCGTACCGATTCCACAATATGCGTCACTGACGGATTCCCCGCCTGTCAGCTGCGCATAGTCGAGTGCCTGCCCATAAAGTATTTCTTTTTGTTCCGGGTTCACTTGCATAGAAGGAACGTGCGAATGTTTCGAAATCGATGTTACCGATTGAATCATCGATGACGGATTTTCCATGCAATACAATTGTTTCATCGCCGAAAATGACATTCGTCTTCTGGTCATTGACGTTTTGCATGATGGACGTCACATCAGAGACAACTTTTTTTATATAAAGAGGAAATTCAGGCTTATGGCGTAACACCATTCTGACTTAAAAATTTCAATAAATCATTACGCAACTGTACAACTTCTCTATTTGCGCTATTCGCAAAATCAGGTAACATCATGTCCTTCACCATTTTTGTCTGTAGCCATATTCTAAAGAACAAATCCAGAATCAAATTTGGACATTTAAGCACAACCTTAAATACAGATGGATTGATGTCAACACCAGCTTTTTGTATTGCCATCAAATACATTTTTAAGACAACGGTTATTTGATGTGCTTTTTCGCTAATTCCCATATTTTCAGTATATAATGCACCTAGCAAAGCAATGTCTGATATTGAATGGGTTATTAGAAACGCTTTCATATCATTGTTAATTGTGTATGGAAGTTTTGCTGCTTCAAATAATTTCGTAAGGTTTTTTACACGTTCTGTCACTAAACCATTAATTTCTCCAAATATAGACGTAGCCAAAGCCTTTGGCGGAAATCTAGCATACAGTATTCCATCTTTTATCTGCCCCCCAAAACCGGGGAAAGCAGGCAAAAGTCTATCATGGGCAATATCTAGCCATGCCGAAAATCCAAGTGAGTTATTTGTCATAGTAACAATATTTTTGCTTCGATTGTCTTTTAGTGATAGAAGTGCTGATTCGACTTGATCGTAACGAACTGTAACAAAAATAAAGTCATATACATCATCATTCTCTAGGTTATCTATGACATTTACTTTTATAGATTTAATTTTACCTTTTTCGTTATATTGCAAACCATTTTCTTTCAATGTTGTATATCTGCTTGATCGTGCAAACATAGTAATGTCAATCCCGGCTTCAATAAATTTGAGCGCGTATGCACTCCCTATAACGCCTGCACCAAAAATTAAAATCCTGTTTTGTTTTGCTGACATATAAACAACTCCTATTTCAGAATAACATTCCCTCTTGAATATCAAACAACGTGTTGTATAATGAAATCATAACTATCTAATATACTTTCATCAACCATCAATTTTCTATTATCTGTTATTAGCGTTGCATAAAGTATTTATTAGTTTGTCAACTTTAAAAGTAGTGTAACATAAATGTGATTTATTTGATTTAAGTAATATTATACCAATAATATTTTCTGCTTTAAATAAAAAAGGAGATACCCTACCGAATCGGGTAACTAAATCCATTTTTTTACACATATATAGTTAAATGATTGGGTCGTAAGTTAAGTCATCCAAATGGTCGGTAGCACCTTGAACGTACTGCGCCTCGGTCTCTTCAAAGATTTGTTGGTGGTTCATTCGCCGTCGTCCTTTTGACGAGCGTTTTGGTTTCTTGAATAGTTTCTTAACCAACGCAGAGAGTTTTTCGGTCCAAAAGTCACTAATCCATTCAAATAAATGAAGCAGAGTACCTTTATAGCCTAATTTCGTTTTCAATAAGAGCGTTAAACAAAAAGTAATCATGGCAATATAAATTTGATTGAATACTGTATTCGCGCCTTGTCCATAGAACTTTTTCAAAACTAAGTGCTGTTTAATCCATTTGAAAAACAATTCAATTTGCCAACGATTGCGGTAAAGGTCGCTAATTTCTTGGGCACTTCTTTTCGCATCATTGCACACAATCGAGATCTTTTTTCCTTCACCATTCAATGCCTCTATCAAATAAAGGGGATGTTTCATCTTTCCAATTTTTACGATGGCCCTCCGTGTAATTGCCGAGGAAGAATCTACAGGTAGTTCTTCTATCAAGTGAATGATGGTGTTGGACTTGATACGCGTGACAAAACGAATTCCGTTCTCGCAATAGAAATCGAACTTGTCGAAATCGAAATACCCCCGGTCGAACACATGAAGAGCCTCTTTATCCTGTACGATTAACGCATCTAACTGTGTTAAATCAGAGGGTCTGGCAGGTGTAATAATCACATCGTTTGGGTAAGATATCCCATCTGAAAAAATGATAGATGTATGCATTTTTACACCGGCTTTTGTATCACGAAAATCCGCCCACCGATATTGACTAAGACACATTGAAATGGTGGAAGAGTCGATTAAATGGATTTTCCCAAGTGCCGCATCTACCTTTTTCGGACCAATTTGTTGATGGAGTTTTTGAATAAGATGATGCAAGACTACCTCGAATATTTCAGGCGGAATATCTCTCAACTTTCTTGAAAGTTGGGATTTACTAATGCTAGCTATGCCAACTATTCTTTGTACAGCTTTTTTACGCTTCACTTTTTCACTAATTCGTCTAAGACTCGGTAACCCCTGTAATTGGGCATAGATGAAAAGCTTTGTAAACGTCAGGGTATCAAGCTTCTTCACATACTTATCAATTTCGGCATGATCAATCATTTTTTGTACAACATGTGTATCGAGTGGATAAATGTATTCATTGAATACAGTTTTTGTGGTATACTTGTCCATGGTTTCTCCTTATAGTTTGGGATTTGGACAGAATTACCCTTATCCCTTATTATAAGGGGTTTTTATTCGTTTTATATAAAAATATCCCATATTACCCAATAAATTAATGAGATTTTCACTTGACAATCGGATTTTATTTTAATGCAACGCTAGTAATAATTTCTAAGCTACAAAAAAAGACGCTCATTTTAATTGAACGTCTAAAACTATAAATTCAAAGGTGAGAGTGACATGCAAAAAGCAACGATTCAATTAGAAACTCTATCATGCCCATTCCGCCTACAGAAGATTAAAAATTCTGGAAAAGGATTAAAACGACATTGAAAAAAACAGTGTCAAAGTGATGTTCAGCGCCAGTAAAGTAAAAACAGATTTCAATTCCGAATCTATAACCATTGAAAACATCGAAAAAGCAATTGAAGATTTGGGCTATCCAGTCATCAAGTCGAAAGTGAAAACTGCTTAAACAAATTCAAAAAGTACCAATGCGTTAAACAATCGTGAATGATTGACGCATTGGTACTTTTTATCTATCAAGGTGCCCGTCACCAAAACAAATACGTTTTTTCAAACAAACATGTTTGTTTGAACTTTCATGTTTGAATGAGTGAGAGGCACCACACACTACAGAAAAACGAATTGTTTTTCTTCACCTGCAAGTGATATTCTATTGTTACCTATTTGCCAAGCGACTCATATATGAATCCATTACAGGTGTAAAGGATGGTGCAACGACTTCAGCTTCTTCCGTCATCTGATTAGCCGTGAATGTGTCCATGAAACTGCTAAAAACTGTATTATCCGCAGGCTTCCATTGTGCTATTTCGTCACCACTTATCCATTTTGCGTATAATGTCATATTTGAATTTGCTCTACCACTCGTAAAAGTAAAGCGTGTTGTAAATTCTGGTTCCTTATACCAGCCATCAAAACCAAAGCCTAGTTTCACAGGTTGCTCGGGCTCAGCAACACGAGCTGCTACTGTGACGTACTGTGTTGCAACTTCCGAACCACCATTTGATTCGAATGTCACCACAGCTGATTGGACCCAATGACCCCATATTGTCGTATTACTCGTTATTGGCGTTGAGAAGTCAAAAGGGCTACCTTCTGGAGTTGTAGACCATTTATAAAGCCTCTGGTCTCCTACCATTATCGGAGTGTCTGGCGGAGATACCATATCCCCATCCGGTACCTCCACACGAATCACTTCAGAAAGATTTGAAGGATTTCTTACTCTGAATTGTACCGAATGTAGCTCTTTCCATTTGACATACAACGTGAGATCCGTTGTTACTTCTGTTGTAAAATCATAGGGAATTGTTAACCCTTCATCTGTATACCAACCACCAAATTTATGATCTGGTTTTGTTGGCTCAGTTGGCTCTATGACTGTTTCACCTTTTGAAACAGCCTGTGGGTTTACTACACCTAAACCATCATTATAATCAAAACCTACTGTAAATAGAGGTGTCCATTTTGCATACAAAGTGATATTATTTGTCACCAATGTATTGAAATGATATGGGCTTGTTAATGCACTATCACTATACCAGCCACCAAATTTATAACCTACCCATTCTGGTGCTAGAGGTTCTGTAACCTTTGCATTGAACTCCACTACTTGGTTACTAACTGCTGATCCACCATTACTATCAAAGCTAACCGTGAAAAGGGGGTCCCACTTTGCGTACAACGTAAGTTCTCCCCGCACTAGGGTATTAAAGTCATATCGATTCGTTAAGTTCAGGTCACTATGCCAACCTTTAAACGTATACCCTTCCCTTGTTGGCGCTGTAGGTACTTGAACTGTTCCTTCATGACGCACTGACTGACTATATATCTTCGTTCCGTCGCTGATAAAACTTACCTCGTATTTAGTCGGGAGAAACTCCGCAAACAAGTCATAATCTTGTGTAATTGGTGTTGTGAAGTTAAACGTTCGACCTGTTTGTTTGTGGCGCCAAAGTTGGAACGTAGAACCATATTTCACTGGTGGTTCAATTTCCTCTGCCAAGCCGCCTTTCTTCACGGCTTGTTGCCCGAGGTATCCATCATTCCAATTATAGAACCGAACTAGATATTCCTTGTTCTCATCAACCGTCCATTTCGCATAAAGCGTGATATTTCCCTTTACAATTTCGGTTGCGAAATCATACCCCTTTGTCAAATCTTTATCGCTAAACCAGCCTCCGAATACATATTCATCTCGCGTTGGTGACTTAGGTTCTTCAGATTTCATTCCTTCGTACACTGTTTGATCAGGTATCTCTGAACCACCATTGCTGTTGAAGTTCATCGTATAGCTGCGCATCCATTTTGCATACAACGTAAGGTCCGTCAACACTAGACGATTGAAATCGTATAATGATGTCAATTCCTCGTCCGTATACCAGCCGCCAAATGCATAATCAGCCTTTGTAGGCGGTGTTGGTTCACTTACCTTTACTCCATATTCCAGCATTTGGCTTGGTATTTCTTCTGCACCACCATTATTTACAAAGTTAATGGTAAATTGGTTTGTGTCCCATTTTGCTGTGTGTGTAACGTCCTGCGCCCCCATCGTTTCCGTCGGAAGAGGTTCCCAGCCGACAAATTGATGTCCTGGCCAACTAGGGGTTCCCAGGTGGAGTAAAGTTGTTGCTCCGTACGGTACATCCTTTACCTTTTGGGGTGTCTTTGCGTCATTATAATCAATTGTCATCTTATACGTATTTCGCTTAAAGTACGCCCTTAGGACAGTTGTACCATCTGCCGCTAGCACAGCCTCTAGTTCAGAATTTTTATTTGACTTATCAAACGTAAATCCTTCATACAATTTCAACTGATTTTCTGGCAATGTTACTTTTGTATTCGTTGTACCATAATATGTTTCCACGTCAGCCACTGTATACGTGTCGCTGTCTATATTTTGTTTCAAAAATACAACCTTATAGGGCATATCATCCCTTACAGTCCAATTTGCTGTGTAGATCGTATCTACTTTTGGCATCTTAACTGGAACTTCTGGTGTCCATTCAGTAAATTTATATCCTTCTCTTTTTGGTATTGGAATTTGAAGACCAATATTTTTACCAATGATATCATTTACTCGGATTTCTCGATCTGCACCATAGCCTAAATCAAAGACAGCTGTTCGTTTTATTGGTTCGTAGTAAATATTGGCGACGGCAGATCCCTCTCCATAAATAAAGACTTGGGCTTTACCATTTGAATATCCACTATCCTTATATTTATCAGAATTAATCTGAATCATCTCATCAGTCGTTCCTGTCCGTATTTCAGAGTGGTCTAGTATCGCCGGTTGTCCCTTGTTTGGATTCACCAAATAGTGATTCACTTTATATTTAGTATTCGTATTTGCAGTCCAACGGGCATATAAAATGCTTACAGCAGGTGTCATCTTCTTAGGAATATCCACCTTTTTACCGTCTTCCCCCTCACTTGTATACCATCCTTCAAATGTATAACCCGCACGTACTGGCACTCTATTTTTCACATTAATTGTTTCATTCAGTCTTGCGAACACCCTTTCTGAAAATGTATGTTTTCCTAGATTTAATTCGAGTGAAAGGGTATCCTTCTCACTTTTCACAAAATACATCGGAATCGTACGTTTAATTGGGTCTGACGTAAATGACAATGGTGCGCCTTTCCAAGTAATGACTAACATACCAGTGCCCGGTGAACTCCAATTCCTAATGACCCGGAGTAAATTTCCTATCGGTGTCGGGCTATATTCAAATTCCACTCCACTTACTTGAATGTCAAAGTATTTGGGATCATACACTTGTGTCGTGTCCTCACCTGTTTTCAAGTCAAACACTTTCATCTTAAAGAGGGAATCTGGCAACATAATCCCTGTCCTGTCCTCAGTAAAGAATAATTCAAAATCCCCTTCATCCTGTTGATAGGCAAAATCCTCCACATTTCCCTGCATCCCCGCCGTATACAGCGGCCACATATTCTCATACACGGGGATACTACCTTCAACGAACCCATCGCCTAATTGGGCTCCTATTTCCACTTCCAAATAGATACCTACTTCCACAAATAAGGCACCTAAAGATTGGGAGGATTCAATATTATTCTCATTTTTTAATTGATAGTAAAAATAGCCCCATAAATTGACATAAGCCCCTGGTTCTACAGAAAGTCCAACGCTATTTAAATCGACTGACAGCAGCCCGGCCTGGATGGACATATTGACCCCCGCTTTTAAGCCGAGCGTACCCATCACATAAAACGTGAACTGATAATCGCCATCTCCTGGTAACGGGACTGTATCGGTCGTTCCCCTGAAACTGAGTATATACAGCGATGCCGTGTATCGTTTCGCCGTCTTATAATTAAAATCGGCCCCTACTGTTAAATTGACCTTCGCTTTCACAACGAAGTTTGCTTCAAATTTCACTTCAATAAGACCTTTTAGGACACGTTTACTTTCTTCAAAAAGCGTTATTTCAATTAGAGTAGCCCAATCTGTGTCATTTTCTAGCATTTCCTGATAACGAGCCTTCATCGCCTTGATATCAACGTCGGTATCTTCTTGATCTTCCATTTGTGCTTTAATTTGGTCAGCAATATCCAAGACTTGACCTAATCTACCTGAAGTCTTTTCATCCACCCAATTATTTAAGGCTGCTTGTAACTTATCATGACTAACCGTCGCAATTTCAGCCGTAATATTGATGCCCGTATACGTATGCGTATCTAAATTCGTAGTCACAACATAATCATCGATGCTATACCAGTAAGGGGCGCCCAAAAACGTGAGCCAATGCCCTTGCATCTCTCCATTAATGCCCAAATCCAAACTAATTTCTTCAATGAATGAACCTGTCATATGAATGACGAGGCTACTGTCATCATCGATTTCAATGACAATGTCGGCGCCTATTTCAAGTGTCGCACTGACACCAGATGTTTTGCCATCGATATTGTTCAGTCTGTTCCCAAGCTTCGCGACAACAGACAGATTTTTTACTTCAACCTTACTACTTTCTCCTAACAACCCTCGCGATTGTAGCTTAAATTCATCTGTTTCTAAAGCCAAGGTAGATAGATAGTCGACGGATTCTTCAACAAATCCACTGTCTAATGCTTGTCGTTCGATTTGGCTTTCCAGCATCGTAATTTCCTCGGGTGCCAATAAGTCTTCCCCAGCAATCGCTTGTTGCTGATAAATATTGAAGCTATTTGTAATGTCGTCTATCGTAACAACGTCATACGTAATGACGTCCATTTCAGCCTTAGGCGTAATCGATGTGATGCGGCCGTAACTGACTACGCTTGAACCTTCTTTTGCAAATTCACCTTCATAAAAAGCGATAAAATCGCCCACATCGACGGTTGTGAGTTCACTTAATCCAATTTCCTTATACTTTTCATCGCTATAATTCATCGAGACATGCTCGATTGTGATAGAGTTGTTTGTTGGATCCTCGTCCGTATCAGCCGTATTGCTTACTGGCAAAACATCCGGTTTGAACAACACTTGATTTGGATCTGCATGTTTATACGTATAGTTACTACCGTCAACGGTTATGATTTGCACATATGCGACATCTCCATCAGCATCACCCGTCGTTGTCACTGTACGCTCGTCGGGGCGAATTCCTTGGTAAATCGCTACTGTATTACCAGCCTGCATATTCGTTGATCCAGTATATTTGAACGTTCCAGTTCGATCCTTCGCTGGTGTATTGCTAGAACCACTATCATCTACTGTTGTTGTAATCACTGGAACTGAAGGTGTATCCATCACCTGTCCATCCAGTTCCATATCCGCGACTTCACTAAATGGGATATAGATTAAATCTGGATTCAACGGGATATTCATCACTTCTTGTTTTTTTACACTAAACACATAGATGCGTGTCGTTGCATCTTTCCCTGCGAAGGACAAGTCGTCATTCGTCAACGTCAGTTCATACGTGTTTCCTTCTACAAATTTACTACTCTCTGCCGCAGAACTAACCATGAATTGACCGTTTGATCCTGTGACAGTAATATCCGCGGAATCAGGATTAGAAACATTCTTAAACGTCATTCCAGCTTGCACGTCTGCTACTGACAGTGTCCCAGTCGTATCCGTTACAGAAATGGTGTAGGTCGGATTAACGTCCAATGCCGTGTAACTAGGAATACTTTGCACAGCATTACTTACGCTATCAATATACTTTGCATATAACTTCGTATCAGCAGTAACTGTACTGCCATCCGCGAAGATAGCTGAAAGCTCGCTATCCATGAACCAGCCTTGGAAAATAGACCCGTCTTTTGCTGGAGAAGGTAGGCTTTTTACAACTTCATCCTGCCGTACTTTCTTATCCTTTACTGACGTACCTCCATTACTCTCGAACGTAATCGTATAGGTTGGTTTGTTGCCGTCAGGATTTCCGCCGTTGTCGCCGCCAGGATTTCCACTGTTGTCGCCGCCAGTATTTCCACCGTTGTCGCCTCCGGGAGTTCCACCGTTGTCGCCTCCGGGAGTTCCACCGTTGTCGCCTCCGGGATTTCCACCGTTGTCGCCTCCGGGAGTTCCACCGTTGTCGCCTCCAGGAGTTCCACCGTTGTCGCCTCCGGGAGTTCCACCGTTGTCGCCTCCAGGAGTTCCACCGTTGTCGCCTCCGGGAGTTCCACCGTTGTCGCCTCCGGGAGTTCCACCGTTATCGCCTCCGGGAGTTCCACCGTTATCGCCTCCGGGAGTTCCACCGTTGTCGCCTCCGGGAGTTCCACCGTTGTCGCCTCCGGGAGTTCCACCGTTGTCGCCTCCGGGAGTTCCACCGTTGTCGCCTCCGGGAGTTCCACCGTTGTCGCCTCCGGGATTTCCACCGTTGTCGCCGCCAGTGTTGCCGCCGTTATTGCCACCGGGTTTGCCGCCGGTGTTGCCACCAGGATTACTGCCGTTGTTGTTGCCACCAGGATTTCCGTCTGGTTTTGGTGTTGGCTTTATATTATCTTCTTGCTTTTGAATAATCCATGCTTGTACAACCTTATGAGAACGCATAAAGAAAGCTGCTGCTTGAGCACGAGTTGCTTTGGCTTTCGGATTAAAATTTCCCTTTTCGTCTCCACTGAATAAACCGGCTTGCCACAACTTGACGACTGCATCAACCGCCGAAGGAGAAATTTTGGCCAAATCTTTTGGTTTCGTAGTGATCGGTTTATCTCTTTCGTAAGGAATCTGATAGCTTTCGAAATATCGGAAAGTCATCAATGCCATTTGTTCTCTGTTAATAGGAGCATTTGGAGAAAATTTTCCGTCGCCCGTACCAACTGTAATCTTATTCTCAACTGCCCATGCTACATATGGCGCATACGATTTATCTAATTTCACGTCGGAAAAGGCAGAGGTTGAATACTCACTTACATCCACGCCTGCCATTCGTCCTAGTACTACCACAAAATTGGCCCGCGTCATCGTTCCCTGAGGGGAGAATTGGTCATCCCCTGTTCCTTTGAATAAGCCATTCTTTTCGACATAGTCGACTGCATCGTAGTACCAATTCGTTTGTTTAACATCTCGGAACTTAAACGTTTCGGCTGCTACCTTTTGCTGCACTGGTAATCCGGTTGCGGCCGCCTGTTGCACAGGTAATAAGGTAACTACCATACTGATAACTAGCAGTACCACCAAAAATTGTGATGTCAACTTCCTTACTTTTTTTCTCATATTTTTCATACTTATCTCTCCCTTCTAATTGCAGCTACACCTGTTTTGCTATGATACGATTCTCTTTTAATCTCCTAAAAAAAAATAAGACTACAATATCAACACAGCGAAAAATGTCGAATTGTAGTCTTATTTTATCATGCTAGATATGATCTTTTTGAATTGTAAAGAAAACTTTAAGTTTGTACTTACGATGTACTGTTTGCAACCAACATATATCCTTTTCCCCGAACCGTAATAATCCACCTAGGATCAGCTGGATCATCCTCAATTTTTTTACGTAGATTACTAATATGTACGGCGACCGTTCTCGTATCTTCTAGACTTTGCATTCCCCATATAGACTGAAATAACATGTCTACACTGAGTACACGATTAACGTTTTGCGCCATATAAGAAAGTAAACTAAACTCTTTTTTCGACAAAAATACGGTTCCACTACTTGTATTAACGGACTGTGCATGGAAATCTATTGTCAATCCATACAACTCCAACAATTGATTCCTTCTACCTATTGCCGTTCTACGAAGATGTGCCTTAATCTTCGCCATAAGTACGCCTGGACTGAATGGCTTGGTCACATAATCATCGCCGCCATAGGATAATGCATTAATTTTCACCTCGTCTGCCTCACAACTACTTAAAAATACGATAGGTACATTCGTATAACTGCGTGCCTCCGTACACCAATCTATCCCGTTTTCATTGCCCAGTAGTACATCTAGTACAATTAAATCTGGTTCGAAAGTTCTGACTAGTTCCAATGCTTCTACACCATTATAACTACAAGCGGATATGAAACCTTCTTTTTCACAATATACCTGTATAATTTCACAAATATGTGGGTCATCATCAACAATCATTATTTTAGGATTACTCACCACCCAGTCACTTTCCTTCCTTCATTTAATAGACAAGGGAGTGATACGTACAATGCCGCCCCTGTCTCGCCATCACTCTCAGCTCGAACTGCCCCACCATGCGCTTGTATAATTTCCCTACAAATTGCCAACCCAAGCCCACTGCCTTCCATTTCTCTCTTAGCACCCAGACGATGATACCTATAGTTACGTTCAAAAATTTGCTCAAGTTGATCTGAAGGTATACCCGTTCCAGAATCCTGTATACCAATGACTACATAATTTGCGTCATTCATCCTATCCTCAATTAATGTAATTCGTATCAGCCCTCCAGTAGGCGTAAATTTTAGTGCATTCGATAATAGATTAAATAAGGCTTGCTCTAATCGGTATGCGTCAGCTTCGATAATGGGGAAATTAGGTCCTTGGTCTTCCATATCACCTATATCTAATATGAAATCCACCCCTGCATCACGCACAACTAACTCATACTGTTCATAGAACCCACTCAAAAACTGAAGCACACTAACTGCTTCCATTCGATACGAAATTTGTCCCGTCTCTAAATGCGACAAGAAAGATAAATCCTCAATCATACGCGTAATCTTGATAGTGTTTTCTTGAATATACGTCAAGTATTGTTCATTGCGTTCCGGTCGAATCCCATCCTGCACAAGCTCGACATATCCAAGCATACTAGACAACGGCATACGTAGGTCATGCGTAATATAAGAAAGTAACTTCTTCCTTCCTTGCTCGGAATCCAACAAGCGATTATACGACGTTTGAAGTTCATCATGCGTGATAGATAAGGCATGTGTACGCTCTTGGACAGTTTTTTCTAAGTTCGTATTTAATTCGATTAACTGATGGTTGGCGTCTTGTAATTCACGCGTTACTTTTTCTTCATTCGCAGCTGTTTTTGTAAATCTTGAAGAAATCAGTATCATCTGTGCGCTAGTAAACACCAATAGACCAATAGGGGACGTATTACCGATTCGTGACCATTCGCTGTAATAAAGAAAATCATTGGCGATTGTCACTAAAGCAACGATCGATACCAACAGAAAAGTCAGTGCCCCTTCCGTCTCTTTCCTAGCCTCCCGAACCAAACCAATCATCAAATAGACCGTCAGTGAAACGACAACAATCCCGATGACGGTTAATAATTTTGTAAAGACAAGGGCAGGGGTCATCAAAATAATGACACATAATGTGCCCGTTACTAGCCGTACGCTACGATGAAACCAGCGCGACACGGTATTCGGAAAGATAATCTTCGCATACATCATAATCATGTAGCCGCCACTGGAAAGAATGAGGTATTCGATTTTGAACTGCACACCCCACGGAAAAGCAGGAAACAATTGTGTGAGTAAAAGCTCACCTACTAACAATGACCGAATACCGAACATTAAAGTAAATAGACCAAAATAGAGAGGAGCCTTATCTTTACGCCTTAATGTATATAATAATAAGTGATAAACACCAATGACAAGTAAACTTGCCGTCACAAACATTTCAGTCGCAATTTTCAAATGGGTGTTGGCTGTAATGATATCACTGCCACCCAACTCTATCGTTTTGGTCATACCGCCCCGTTTATGATGAAAATTGGCTACTTGTATAACTAGTTCCACAGTATCATTCTCGGGTTGGAAGAAAACCAACTTTGTTGCTAGATGCGGCCTGGCACTACTTCGATCCTGACCGACAACACCAACTTCTGACAGCAACTCACCATTCACCCATAACTTATATGAATGAAAGATGGTAGGTATCCGCAGTGCAAGCCTTTCATTCTGGTTATCCTCGCCAAGTTTGATAACCAATCGGTAAGTTGCAAATCCTGTGCCGTCTAGTTGTTTCCCATCGAGCCGATAGCCTAGCCAGGAGTTCGGAATACTAATCAAACGGCTACTAACCTCGTCTTTTGCTAAGTGATTATGTATATCCGTAGGCGACAGTAGTTCTCTCCAATAAAACTCCCATTCCCCTTGTATCTTTACTAAATTTTCCGAAACACGAACATTTGATAAATCTAATACACCTTTTTCACTTTGAAATTTTAGTGATTTTGCTGGAGAGACGATAGCATAGCTTACAACTAGGCCAACAACAAGGGCAGCAACTAAGCGTAGTAAAAATAATCTAGAGTCAGATTGAAAAATCCCCCTCATGTTAAAATGCCTCCCATTCACAAATAAGTGCGATAAATAACACGAATACATATATAAGAACACAATGGAACAGGTCCCTTGTGCACTTCAAGCATACCTACCTAAAAGATAAAACATATCGAAAACAAAACGACCCGCCTTGTTGCGCATTGTTAAGAGGCGTGGCGGGAACTGTTGAGTTTATCATAGCGGAACTGCTTTATAACTTCAAGATATTCAGATACCAACATGTGTCAGGAACACAGATGGGGTAGTCACCTTGTGTGCATCTTATCGGTGACTTGATTAATTTTGTCGTTTTGCAATGCTATATTTCCGGATAAAAGTAATCTACCATCCCCTCATATCGATCCTGTGAAGATAAACATATATCTAATAAGGAGCCTTTTCCCGATTTATATTCGCTAAGGCCACGGTAATAAAATAACTTATGCTCATGGTCAATAATAAATGGGAGGATGTCATGCTTTAGGCACTCTTTAAACATAATCATTCGCCCTACGCGTCCATTTCCATCCTGAAAGGGGTGTATACTTTCATACCGGTAATGAAAATCAACAATATCTTCAATAGTAATCGTAGCTTTTGCATGATAGTCGGCAATAAGTTTTTTCATTTCATTACTGACCTCTGCTGGGAGCGTTGTTTCATGAAATCCTGCTCCTTTCTATCGAATGTATGAGTGACTGGCACAAAGAACTCAATGATTGATAGTTTTCGGAAAGTGTGTACACCGTAATAATTCAAATCTCCAACCATAAAAAAGGTACTGGAACAGTTCGGAATTACGTGAGTAGTTTTTTAAAATTGGATCATTTTAGAAGCTAATACTTTTTTAATTCGAATTTTGTCCGCATTTTGTCCGGATTCTTGTACCCATTCGATCATTTGTCCGGATTTGTCCGGATTTGTCCGCATTTTGTCCCCATTTTGTCCCCATTATTTACTTTTCCAAAACATATTTCGTTGCCGGACCTTTTCCAGTAACAATGACACCGTCAGTCTCCATTTCTTTTATGAGACGCTGAACTTGTTTACTTGTCAAACCTGTTAGTTGACGTATTTCTTTATTGCTCAAATTACGTGTCTTTAAGATTGTCAATATCCTAATTTTCATAGCTTCCCTATCCAACAATTGTTGTCGTTCGTAACGCATATTATCTTCCATCAATTCATACGCTCTTCGGGACAATGTGTAATACCTACCACGACCGCTACCAATCGAATCCAACAGATTGAAATCACCGGACATGACACTCAATAGCTCACGTGCTTGTTCTGGACTCCTTTGAGAAACTTCGGCAGCAGTTGAAACATCAATTTGTTCATGTCTAATCAAGTATTGAAGGATTAGCAAATGATCCACATCTACATAGTTTCCTTCATCAACAACTTGTTTAATCAGATTGATGAACCCTTCTTTTAGCGGGGAAGCAACAAACGTCAACTCGATGTTTGCACCAACTTCCCGATAAGAAGGTGGTTCTTTCCCTTCCATCAATAAGGAACTAAAGATTCGTGAAACGCCCAAATTGGACCTATTCACTAATTTTAATCGATCCAATAAATCCATCAAATGATCGTTTCGGGCGACTGGCGGATGATGAAGGATATTTTTAGGCGTAATTCCACCGATGAATACACCAGGGTTAGTCAAAATAAGTTTATCTCGATATTGTTTTAGCAACATAGTTCCATTCATTCTGTAATCCCGATGGCCAAATGCGTTCAATAGGGCTTCCCTTAGTGCAATTGTCGGGTAAGTGCTGAACTCTGGATGAACTAGGCCTGATTCAACCGTAACCACTGGATTATCAACAGCGATATACCGTTCAAGCTCATGTAAAGCAATGGGTATAGCCTCTGTCCCATCGTGCCTATGAGTATAATCCATATCACTTATCATCTTCCGGAAAGACCATTTATGTTGCGGCACAAATTGGGCTATACTTTCCGATTTCCCCACCAGTAACAAGGAACCCTTTGTAAGGTATTCTCCCTTGAATGCACCGATAGAACGAAGAAGTTCCTCATCTTCCATCGCAAGAAGCCTAGGATCGACCCGTTCCCTTTGCATAATTTCACGTATCCGTTCCATCGCAGATGGAGAAAAATGCTTTTTCCAATCCTCGAATATGACCTCAGCAGTAAAATCCATTTGACCTGAAGAATCCATCATTTTTCTTCTCAGTTCGCCTGTAAATGGAACACAATCCTTGCCCAAACGAATAGATGCAGATCCATCTGAAGTCGTGTATGGAGGCATACCAGGATAGACGTGCATGATGAGAAGCTGCTTCTCGTGATAGACTAACTTTTCAAAAACAGGTGTGAGATGCGGACTTGTCCGTTCATAAATTCTTTTTTGGAAATCATCCGCTGGCAATCCTTCTGGGACACCTACAATAGAATAATCCTTACCTTTTACTTTGTCAGCAACGCCAAAAACAACACTCCCACCTCCACCATTGGCCATACAAACAGCATACGTAATCATCTTCTTGATGTTTTCTTCACTGCTTCTTTCATTCCATTGTTTAAAATCTAAATCCTGCGATTCAAAATCATCCGCAATATGATTATCCAGTCGATCTAGCAAATCGAGTATATCTTCTGTATTTTTCAAAAATCCCCCTCCATTCTTGAATAAAGAACCAATCTAGCAGAAAAAAAATCATATTTACACCATTAGATATTTCCCTTTACTTCCCTAATTTAAATATCCGATACTTTTCTTCACTCTCCATATATAGTATAGCCATTTAAATAATAAATTGCATAAACTACTCAATAAAAAAAGGTGAAGAATCAAGTTAAAATCGATTCTTCACCAGCTATTCAATACATTAATCCAAATCTCCAACCAAGCCACGCAACTCCACATGCGTGGACTGCTGGCCATAGACAAATAATGAGACTTGCGTGTATTCACCTACACCTTATCAAGTTAATTCTCATTTCAAATTAGAACTCATATCGATTGGTATATGAGTTTTTTGTATTTGTGAGGGTTCTTACCCAATTGAGAGATGTATTTCGTTTTAAAAGGTGATGATATTCTTTTATCATCCCTTCTGATAATTTTTCATCCGCATGAACAAGCATATAGTCAAAGTCTATTATGGATTATATAGCTAAAAAAATTGTAGATAGAAGAACTAAATTCCTCCACCTACAACTTTGTGTTAATAATTTTCCACTTTACTACTTAATCTTAAATTGAGCCTTCAATCCTTTATCTAGCCTTTTTCCATCAATAGATCGTACAGTATCTTCAATGATTATCCAATAATCTTCACCCGTTTTAAAACTTCCATTATTTCTCAATAGTATAGAACCATAGATCCCACTATTTTCAGTTTTTGAATGAATAAAATCTAATTTATTATTATCTTTATCAATAATATATACACTTAAATCATCCACCGTATTTTCATCAACATTCATATTTAATTTGATTGTCCAACTATGATTTATTGAATCATGTCCTAATAGATCATCCCATATTTTATATCCTTCATAAGGGTCAGGTTCTGATGTTGATTCCCTTACTATTACTTCACTCGTAGCTGTATATTTTCCATCTTCTGTTGTAACAGTTATGGTTGTTTCTCCTATTGATTGTGCTGTTACTTTACCATAGGCATCTACCACTGCTACTTCTTCATTGCTACTTGACCAAGTTAAATTTTTATTTGTTGCATCAATTGGAGAGACCGTTGCTAGTAATTTTGCCGCTTCTCCTTCTTCTAGCTCTAATTCTGTATGATCTAAACTTACTCCCGTTATTTCTGTAATTTTTTCAGTATAGTTGATTTTACCAATTCCGAATTTATTATTTTCTTTTATAACAATATATTCCCCTGGGCTGTATACTATATGCTGAACTTCACCACTTTCTTCATCCACTTCTTCAACAAAATAGGCGTCTACTGGTATAGTTTCTGAACCTTTTACCTTGTTCCCCTGCTTATCAATAATATATGCCGTCTTTCCTTGGCGAACGACAGCTAGTCCATTAACAAATGCAGAAGCATCATCAAATTGTGGTTTAATGACTTCATTTCCATGTATATCAATAAAACCAAACTTTCCATTCTTTGAGAATGCAGCAACGCCCTCACTAAATGCTCTTAATTGTTCATATTTAAAAGGAAGTATCGTCTCACCCTCTTTGTTTACGGCTCCCCACTTTCCTTCTGAATTCATTAAACTAGCTAATGAGTAATCAGTAAATACCTGATTTGATTTACGGATGTCACGAATATGAAAATCATAAAATTTCGAGCCTGACCATAGTGTGCCGTCTTTCTTTAAAAAGCTCCAATAATGTCCATTTTTATCTTTCGGATCTTCAAAGCGGACAGGTGCCATCCCTTGGTTAAACGGACGTGCGCCTCTAAATCCAAGTTCTTCGTATAAGATCACATATTCTTCGTCTAAAGTTCTATAATAATTATACTTTGCTAGAGTTCCTTCTGTTGGCAAAAATGCAGAATCATCGAAAGCCTGACCATATTCATCAAAAACAAATCTCCCATTAGGAGTATCTGCCGGGACTAGAATGTATCCGTTGTAAAAAGTCGTATCATAAATCTCCACGTCAAAATAATCGTGATCCCTATTTCCATATTTTAACTGTATAGACTTGTTATCCGGTGTAATAATATAATAATAACGTCTGACATAACCATCTTCTTTTATATGTTTTTCAACTAAAGCCTTTCCTTCTGAAAAGCTATGTGCATGATCATACTGGAAATCAATTACAACTTCCCCGAACTCATTAATGTATCCCCACTTATTACCACGTTTTACTGCAGCTAACCCTTCTGAAAAAGTTCTTCCATCTTCATATGTAGGTGTAATGATTTCAGTATAAGAAAATTCACCTGCTTCTGTATCTGCATATGCATTGAATGGCATTACGGTAATAATTAATGTCATTGCTAAAATCATTGTTAAAAACTTTCTAAAATTATTTTCCACTTCATATCGCCCCCTATTTTTTATTTACTTCTTGCTCCACCACTTCTACTGCATACTTTTATTCTATTAGATTTTCTTAACAAGATAACCACTTATAGTATACCACTATCTTCAAACTTACTAAATATTATACTATTTAATAAATTCACTTTTTATATTACTGTTAAAATAACTAGTCTTATATCAAGCCACGCCTGTTGATTTACCAAAAAGTAACTTAATCAAACACTATGCGCGTTGTGTACAGTTCTTTTGGTTCGCTGTGGATTGAATGACTTCTATACCATTACCGGGCTGTTTTTATGTATAGGGATGCGACTTCGCCGCATCCCTATACATTTTTCCGGTAATTGTATGGTGGCCGTTCATCCGTCGCTCTCCAAAAACACTTATACACAAAGCGCTAATGCTTTTAGGGAAGAAAGAATAGCTGGCTTTTTACGTGGATAAAGCCGCCAAAGATACAATTTTGGCAGCCGAAGCTTTTACCATGGTCCTTCCCACTATTACTTTAGGAAGTGTCACATTCTTATAAAACTTGCTAAAAGTAAAATGGAGTACCTTATACAAAGTGCAAGAGTGCCCGAAATTGCATTTTCGGGCACTTACACCCTTATAGAAAGTCATCTATTCTTTTCCTTCCAAACAACTGCATTTTTCACTTGAACGTTGTAGGTACGCGACAGGCAAGTATTCGCAATAAGATGACACATCTACTTCTACAGTAATCATGTCGTGAATAGTTAGCCGAAAGCGAACCGGAAATGCGCCAGTGAAAATGGAGGTTTTCAAGCCTTTTTCACCGGTATATTATGCAAGTAAATGGTTAATCAACAGATGTGATATCAAGCACTATCTATTTGCATACCACAAGAAATGATCAAACTTTCTTCTTCTAAAAGGAATGTGAATATTGTGTTCATCAAGTAATTTACCTACACATTCATTAAATGATTTATAATCAAGATTAACTCGCCACTTATCAATCCTACTAACAGTTAGGCCAGGAATATAATATGGAAGTGTGTTTTTAACGATTCCATCAAATATGGAATAATCATCTCTTCCATAAACCTCTACGTTATGATATGTACAATACTTGGATGCGAACGAAAACATATTAACTGCACCAATGTTTCTCGCAATAATATTTACAAGTTCAGGATCTCCCTTTTCCAAACGTTTATCAAAATCAGGAATCTCCAAAATCAATTTAGCCAGGTCATATAAAGATAACTTGCTCTTATATTGAGATAGATGGGTTGAATTTGTCACATCTATTACCGCAATCTTCATCGCAATAGTATTTAAGTCATTATGAAAAGGAAATGCATTTAATACATCGTGTATTATCAGACCTTCTTTGCCATAATTAGAACTTGCCCCTACAAACCTATGTTGTTCCTCAATGTTTTTTTCAGTTATAGGTAAGTACTTCTGTTCTGTCTTTTTAATCTTTTCTTGTTTTGGCAAAAACGGCTCAGACCTTACATCAGAAGCTAAGAATAAACGAAACCTTCTTAGATGAGACAAGTAGCTACTAACCAGTGATTTAACGTTACCGGTCGAATTCTCAGAAAGAGCCTGTAATAATGTATTCTTTGCCTCGCTCTCAAAATCAGTAGCAGTCACTGTATTCCAGAACAGATCTTTGCTCCCTTTTCTCCAAAGATAGAAGGAATCAGCGTAAGCAGTGCTGATTGTTGTTTTTGCGTAATCCTGGCTATGAAGGAAGCTCTTATATAAAGCACGTAACTCCTCAAAAGATAAAGCTTTCACTTTGTTTATATCCAATGTTGAACCTCCTTTACACAATCGAATATACTCATCCTATTATTAGTACCAGTCACCCAAACAAACACGTTAAATTTGTAAATTCAAACTATCAAGTTTGTTCGAACTTTCATGATTGCATGATTGACAGGCACGCGAAAACACAGCTGCTTAATTTTTAAAAATGTAGATTTTGATATAGGAGCAGTCTAAGCTTTTGAAAAAGGTGATTTATGAAATTGATTCAATGTATATATATTTGAATAGTGGCGTAAACTTTGTTATAATACAGCATACATTAAAAGTAAGCAACACTTTACAGACCACGCTATTGTAGTCTGTAAAGTGTTGTGAAATGTGCACTATTGACCACGCCTTTGTAGTCTGTAGTGGCATTGTTACTTTAATGTATGCTTACTTTGTGGAATTTTTCACGAATAATCTAGGTCAACGCTCAACTTGTGTCGTCTAGGACACGAGTTTTTTCTATGTTTTCTTATTATTTATTGGTGACAGTCACTTAAACAAACACGTTATATTCGTAAGTTCAAACTATCATGTTTGTTTGAACTTTTATCATTGTATGAGTGACTGGCACCCGAAAAAAATTTATCTAAAAGGCTGATGAATTTCGTTCTAATTCTCTATTATATTTACGTATTTAATAGGGTTCTGAGCGCTTCTTGAATGATAATGCTCAACTGACTTTCTTATGTATTTGGATCGTATTGATTCCTCTGCTTTTTTACCGACAAATTCCCATCGTTTTTTGTCTTCATCGAGAGAACCTCTTGTATTGAATGTGCTTCCTGCTTGAAACCAAGCAATGACCTCATAGACTTCATGCACAATCCCGTCGAATACAGCTAAAGCGTATTTTGCCTTTTCCCTATTTTCTCCTATTTTCCAAACTCCTCTTGTTGCATCATAAAGTTCAATATCAGTCATGTCATAACGGAATAAACGATTTATCCGAATTAGGATAGCGGGTTCATCTATATAAACTTTCTCTCTTTCATAATGCGATATTAATTGATTAACTTCTACCCTTCCAAAAATACCACTTTGCCATCCTCGCACTCTATTTGTTAATTTCTCTTTTCCAATTAAATCAATAATCGCTGCCTCAACCTTCAATGAGGTATGCTCATCTTCCAAGCCATGGATCAGCATTTCAATTTTCGGCTCTTGTCCTCGATCCAAAATACGGCTGATAAATCGGCTCTTTTCTGTATCGTCAGTGTCAGTTAAATGGGAAAACACTCTATTTCCAATACCTTTTCCAACATAAAATATTTCATCAGTTTCTGGGTCAGAGTAGATATAAACATAGTACTTTAATTTATTAATAACCTCTTTAGAGAATTGTTTTATCATGGTCTCCCTCCCTTTTGTGGTTCTGAACAAGTCTGTTGGCAAGTTTATTGGTGCCAGTCACTCGAACAAACACGTTAGTTAAATTCATAAGTTTAAACCTTCATGATTGTATGAGTGACTAGCACCGGAAAACAAAACTACAAATCTATTTCAAACAATAGTGGCGTATGATCTTGTCTTGGACCTGAATCAATCATTTCAGATTTAAGTACTTTATCTGCTATGCGATCACTCACTAGCCAGTAATCAATTCTCCAGCCAGAATTATTAATTTTACTTGTTTTAGCACGCTGAGCCCACCAAGAATAAATACCTGTCACATCACCGTGGATGTAGCGAAAAGTATCTGTAAATCCTTTTGCTAAAAGATTTGTGAAACCTTGCCGTTCTTCATCCGTAAAGCCAGCTGAACGACGGTTATTTTCGGGGTGGGCCAAGTCTATTTTTTTATGCGCTACATTAAAATCTCCTGTTGCAATAACCTGCTTTTCTTTATCTAAACCTGCTAGATAATCAGCATATTTTATATCCCAAATTTGTCGTTCTTCTAAACGCTTCAAACCATCGCCTGCATTCGGTGTATAAACTTGTGTTAAATAGAAATGATCAAATTCTAATGTGATCATACGACCTTCCTCATCCATGGTGCTTGGTGCTCCGATCCTTGGGAAGGTGACGGAAGGTGTCAGGTGATTTTTATATAAAAACATCGTACCCGCATAACTCTTACGTGCGGGTTCTACTGAACTATTCCAAACGATTTCATAATCAGGAAACCTATCCCTAAGAATCTCCAAATGCTTTTTAGTAGGACCATTACTCGATAATTTTGTTTCCTGTATGGCAATAACTTCTGGGTTATTTTCAATAATCGTATTTAAGACTGCTTGAGACAATAAAGCACGTGCTGAATCACTCGTTAATGCCGCATTTAGCGAATCAATATTCCATGAAATTAACTTCAATACCTTTCCTCCTCGTAATTTATTGGTGCCAGCCACTTAAACAAACACGTTAAATTCGTAAGTTCAAACTATCATGTTTGTTTGAACTTTCGTGATTGCATGAGTGACAGGCACGCGAAACTTTGTAGATTGGGCGTTTTAACTAGCCCTCGTAATCCATGTAGCAAACAACTTCAACATGACTCGAGTGCGGGAACATATCCACCGGCTGCACTTCCTGCGTACGATAACCACCATCTTCAAGTATCCGCAAATCCCGTGCAAGCGTCCCTGGATTACACGAAACATAAACCACACGCTTCGGCTTATACTCTAAAATCGTGTTCAACAGTTCTTCATCACAGCCTTTACGCGGTGGATCGACGACTAATACATCGAATCGCTTGCCGTCTGCATACCATTTTGGAATGACGACTTCTGCTGCCCCTGCTTCAAAATAAGCATTGTCGATACCATTCAATTCTGCATTGCGTTTAGCGTCTTCAATCGCTTGTGGAACGATTTCAACACCGTACACTTCTTTCGCTTGTTGTGCGATGAATAAAGAAATTGTACCAATACCACAATAGGCATCAATGACAGACTCATTCCCTGTCAATTGTGTATAGTCGAGTGCTTGTCCGTATAATACTTCCGTTTGTTCTGGGTTCACTTGGTAGAAAGAACGTGCGGATATTTCAAAATCGATGTTGCCGATTGAATCCACGATGACTGATTTGCCGTGTAATAAAATCGTTTCATCACCGAAAATGACATTTGTTTTCTGATCGTTGACGTTTTGCATAATAGACGTCACATCTGGAATAACGCGTTTAATCAGTTCAATAGCTGCATCTTTTTGTGTGAATTTCTTTTTGCGTGTGACTAAAACGACCATCACTTCACCTGTTGCTCGCCCTTTGCGGACGATTAAATGCCTGAGCATTCCGAGATGATTTCTTTCATCATAAGCATCCATGCCCATTGCATGTAACTCATATTTCAACATAGCCATCAGGTCATCTGCTTCGTGACTTTGGATGAGGCAGATGTCTGTATCGACGATGTGATGTGTACGTGATTTGTAAAAGCCGGAAACGACTTTGCCATCGCGTTCACTGAAAGGTATTTGTGATTTATTGCGGTAGCGCCATGGATCGTCCATTCCTTTGACAGGATGAACAGGTACATGTGGTAGCTTCGCAACCCGGTCCATGACGTCACGCACGGTTTTGCGTTTTTGTACGAGCTGTCCCTCGTAGGACAAATGCTGCATTTGACAGCCGCCGCATTCCGAGAATACATGACAAGGAGGTTCAACACGATCTGGTGATGCTTTTGTCACCTTTAACAATCGTGCAAAGCCATAGTTTTTCAACGTTTTGCCCACTTGGATTGTCACTTCTTCACCAGGTAACGCACCCGGGATGAATAGCGGATAGCCATCTACTTTCGCAACGCCCGAGCCGTCATGCGTCAAATCCTCTACAAAAACATTCAATTTTTCATTTCGATTTACACTAAAAGACATTCGTTTTTCCTCCACATTTCAGATGTCTTTAGTTTACCATGCAAAAGGCGAAAAAGCAGAGGCATCAGACTTTTTCGCACCTCTCACGAGCAATCAAAGTGATTTGGGTCGCTGAACGGTAGTAAACCTTCGCTATGCGATAGTAAATGTCCCCTGAACGGTAGTAAATATACTCTATGCGGTAGTAAATACGATTTTCACACGCCGGCACTCTCACTTTGTGCTTCTAATCTAGCCAACTCCTCTCCGATTCTAGCCGTATCAATACGCTCAAACAATGGCTCTACCTCTGAAAACTGATAAGCTGTTTTCTTAATAACTTGCCATTTAAAGTCCTGTAAGTTCAACATAGCCTTCACCTCGTCACTCGAAGTAGGCAAAAATGGTGACAGTAACTGGGCGATATTTGCAATAATATGAACGCATGTCAGTAATGTATTGTCGCAAGCTGCTTTATCCTCCGTCAGTTGTTTCCACGGTTGTTCGTGGTCAAAATATTTATTGGCTGCGCGAATCAATTCAAAGATTTCATCCAACGCCTGCTTAAAATGCCCTTCCTCGATTAATTGACCGACACCGGCGTATAACTGTTCAATACTTTCTTTAATGGCTACGTCTATTTCTCCCTTTGTAATTTGTCCTCCATATGACTTCTCTAAAAATTTCAATGTCCGATTAATAAAATTGCCATACGCACCAAGGAGCTCGGCATTATGACTAGAAATAAATTCTCTCCATGAGAAATCAGTGTCACGATTTTCAGGCGCATTCGTTGTTAAAAAATAACGAATGGAATCGGCATGATAATGCTCTAATATATAGGGAACCCATACGGCCCAGTTATTGCTGGTAGATAATTTCTTTTTTTCTAATGTCAAATATTCATTGGAAATGATATGTGTAGGCAATGCGGGATTTTTAATGCCTAACAGAATTGCCGGCCAAATGATGGAATGGAACGGAATATTATCCTTGCCATGGACATAGTAAGAAGTCGTGTCTGCATCCCAAAATTCGTTGATGTTATTACCTGTTTGAGCCGCCCACTCGATACTTGCAGAATAATAGCCGGAAACTGCTTCAATCCAAACATATACTTTTTTATCTTCGAAACCTTTGACAGGGATACTGACGCCATTTGCGATATCTCTAGAGACTGCCCGATCCTGTAGCCCCTCTTTCAAATAGCGTTTCGATAATTGAATGGCGTTATCCCGCCATGTTTTATTAACAGCGGCAGTCTCTACAACAGCCTCAAGTTCTTTTTGAAATTGACTTAATTCAAAATAAAAATGCTCCGTTTTTCTCTTCACTGGCGTGTTGCCACATAGTTTACATACGGGTTTGATCAAATCTAATGGATCTAAAATCGATGAACAAATATCACACTGATCTCCTCGTGATTTCGCACCACAGTTCGGACATTCGCCTTCCACGTATCGATCAGGAAGAAACTTTTGATCATGCCGACAATACATCTGCTCGATTTCTTTTTTATATAAAAAGCCATTTTCAAGTAACGTTAAAAATATTGTTTGTACAGTTTGATGATGGTGCGGACTATCCGTTCTTGTGTATAAATCATAAGTGAAGCCTAGTTTAGAAAAACAATCGGTAAACTCATTATGGAATCGGTCTGCTACCTCCTTTACTGCCACACCTTCTTGATCTGCACGGATTGAAATAGGCGTCCCGTTGCAATCACTTCCTGATACATACAACACTTTTTCACCCTTTAACCGATAATAACGCGCTAAAATATCACCTGGTAATAATGCAGCCATATGGCCTAAGTGCAATGAACCGTTGGCATATGGCCATGCTCCTCCAATAAAAATACTCATGTAATCTCTCCTCTTTGAATAGATGAATCAATCACGCCTCAGAGTGATTGCGTCCGGATTTTTTTCGAGCTCGGGGCCTACAGGAAGTAGGTCATGCAGTCGTTGCGACAGGATGTCGCGTACTTAGACTGCCTTCTTAAGCTCCCCTAAAAAATCCGTGACATCCGCGGGCCGACAGGATGTCGGTCATGCAACCGTTGCCACAGGACGTGGCGTACTTAGGTTGCCTTCCACTTTATCTGGATTCTACTGAATCCAGATAAAAAAACCTCGCCCTCATCGAATAAATCGATAAGGACGAGGTTTAAAACTCGTGGTACCACCTTAGTTACGCAAACAACTCACATTGTTTGCCTCCAAAAGTACAAGGCGTGACTGCCTTTATACTTTGACATTTGTAACAAGTGTCAAATCTTGTCGTAGCCTACTTGTGTCAATTACGCCCCAGCGTAATTGCGTCCAGATTTTGAATCGAGCTTGAGGCCTACAAGATGTAGGTCATGCAGTCGTTGCGACAGGACGTCGCGCACTTAGACTGCCATCATTGACTCCTTTCAAAATCTGTGACATCCGCCGGAGGCTTACCTTCATTTGAATGAAGGTAAAACACGTTCAGCACGCAGCTCAGAGATCATGTTCAAACGATTCGTCTGCTTCATTTCCACCGACAGAAGCTCTCTATAAGACACCCTCATTTTACTTTTCCTCTTCATCGCTTTTAGTTATTTCTATTTATAGTAATGAAAAGCGATGAAGAATGCAAGGATATTATGCAAACAAGGGTGAATTGCTATCGTTGAAAAAGTAAGCGTTACCTATGTTATTGGCGTAAATCATTAACTTATTGGCGCTTATCAACCGGTTATTGGCGTTCACCGTAGATTTATTGGCGCTCAATGGTTAGTTATTGGCGAAACACAACTAAGGACCTACTAAAATCCGCAAAAAAACAGACGCCGAGCGACGTCTGCAAGTTAACACCTATATTTCACGGTAAAAGACCCGTTTCACTTTCTAAATCCGTGACTGGAAACATCATTGTTTGTAAATCCATTTCCAAAACTTTCGCAATCTCTTTCAACGTTCCGATGGTTAAGTTTTGGTCTGCATTTTCAATACGTGATACTACGCTTTGTGTTGTATGCAGTGACCTTGCCAACTCCATCTGTGTTAGGCCTAACTGTTTACGCTTCTTAATGATACTGCGTGCAATCTGATGTTCTACTTCGTTCGCTTCCCATTCTTGCATAAACTCAGGATTCTCAAGGCTTTGTTTAAGTCTTTGTTTGAAGTAACTCATATCATTTCTTCTCCTTTTTTTGCTCTAAGAAATCATCTCGATACTCTTTAGCCCGTTTGATTTCCATAGGCGGTGTTTTCTACGTTTTTTTCTGGAAACCATGTAAAAGGACAATCTGATTCCCATCCCAATGAAAAAGAGTTGTACGAAAGATATTCGTTGAAAGCTTAGTTCGCAATTCGTATATCCCATCCTCCAAATAAGCTACATGTGGGCCACCCAAACCTATTCCAAATTCCTCCAAAAGTTCAATCGAACGAAGAACCTTTGCTTCCTGCTTAGGTGTTAATGAATTTAAAAATTCATCTATGGGTACTTCACCGTTGAATTTGACATACGCTATCGTTTCCCAATTTAATTTCTCCATAATCATATTATCGCATATACGCTATACTTTGTCGATTTATTTATTGATGATATGGAGAACCAAAAAACAGACGCCCAACGACGTCTGCTGTCCTACTTATCACTTTTCTTCCTCAATCCGCTTCCTCACCGCCCCATCCATCGGAGCAACAACAAATGCCACAACAAGCCCACCAATCAAAACGATAAATGGTGCGTAAAACATTAGAAAATGGGTCATCAACTTTTCCTCCTTATGCGTGGTACTTACCTTTTCCACGAACATAATCTTTATCAAACAAGAACAAGCGCATGAGCAAATATAACGATGGTATGAGTAGCCCAAGTCCCATGATGAACACGACAATCAAAGAAATCGCCATTGCTGGGTTCGTGAAGCTATCGTAAATCGTCAAGTATGGGTACAACAAATACGGATAATGGGATGCACCATAACCATAAAAAGCAAAGGCGAATTGCCCGATTAGCAATATGAACGCCAAACCGTACTTACTACGTTTCCACAGCAGCCAAACCGTTCCAACAAACATCAGGAACGACACTAAAAACATCGGCCAGAAGGTCTGGATATTGCTATAATGCTCTGGATTGTGATTCCGCAATTCAACAATGATGCCGCCCGCCGTAATCATCGTTGGCAATGCCCAAATGAGCGCATATTTGCGAAGTAGCTTCGTCGCTTCTACGTCACGTGCTTTATTGGCATACCATGTTAAAAACACGGCTGATATATAAAGCGTCGCCACAATGCTCAACACGACAATCGACCAAGTCAAGGGACTCGTAAACAACACCCAATAATCGAGCACCGGATTGCCGTCTACCATTTCAACAAAGCCGCCTTCTGAAATCGTCAATACGATGGAAAGCGAAGCTGGAATGAGTAGTCCCGCAACTCCATACATAAACGAATAACCTTTATGACCGCGCGCGCCATACGTTTCAAATGCATAATACGAGCCACGAATTGCCAATAAAATGACGCCAATACTAACAGGCACAAGCAATGTCGTCCCGTAATAAAAAGCCGTCTTAGGAAAGAACCCGATAATCCCGACAAAGAAGAATACAAGGAATACATTCGTCACTTCCCAAACAGGCGATAAATAGCGTTGAATAATATTCGTTAAAATACGTTGACGCCCCGTCAACAAACTATAAGCATTGAAAAATCCAGCCCCAAAGTCAATCGCTCCTACTAAGATATAGCCAAACAAAAAGGTCCATAAAACCGAAATTCCAAGTATTTCGAGCGTCATAACATATCGCCGCCTTTCTCGGTATGACGATCTTCAATTTCCCGTTCCACCGGATTATTTCGGAACATTCGCCGCAACACGACGACACTACCGACGCCTAGAACAAGATATAGCAGCGAGAACAACACTAACATCGTATCGACTTGACCACTCGTTGTAGCTGCATCCTGTGTACGCATGATGCCTCGCAGGATCCACGGTTGCCTACCGACTTCAGCCATCCACCAACCAGCTTCAATCGCTAAGATAGAAAGCGGTCCCCCGAACACAATTAGCCAACGGAACCATTTCGTTGTCACCATTTTCCAACGGCGTTGCGTACCGAGCCAAAACACACCAGACAACACCGTCATCCAAATGCCTATTGTCACCATGATGTCGAACAAATAATGGATGTACAAGGGCGGTGTATCTTCTTCGGCGAATTGGTCGAGTCCAGTCACTTCTGCGGTTGGATTATTATGTGCCAATATCGATAACGCAAACGGAATTTTAAGTGCGTACTTAACTTCTCCATCATCCAACACACCATAAAGAATAAGTGGTGCATTGCCTTCTGTTTCAAAATGCCACTCTGCAGCGGCTAATTTCTCTGGTTGATATTCAGCTAAATATTTCCCTGAGAAATCACCTATGATCGCGGCTGCTACAGCAAACACAAAACCAACCTTCATCGTCAAATAGAGCGCTTTTTTATGGTATTCATGATTTGACCCTTTCAACAAGCGGAATGCCGCAATCGAAGCAAGTACAAATGCTGCTGTCATATAAGATGTCGCCACAACATGCGCCACTTTTGTAGGCATCGCAGGGTTAAACATTGCAAGCAATGGGTTAATATTAATAAGCTCCCCATTAACGATATCAAACCCTTGTGGCGCGTTCATAAACGCATTGACAATCGTTATAAACACCGCTGAGAATGAAGCCCCAATTGCTACCGGAATCAACAACAGTAAATGCTTTTTCTGATTCTCAAATCGATCCCATGTATATAAATAAATGCCCAGAAAAATAGCTTCAAAAAAGAATGCAAATGTTTCCATGAACAGCGGAAGCGCAATCACATTTCCCGCAAGCTCCATGAAATTTGGCCATAACAAAGATAACTGCAAACCGATGGCGGTTCCTGTGACAACTCCCACAGCAACAGTAATGACAAAGCCACGTGCCCAGCGCCGAGCCAGTAAAATATAGTGCTCATCATTCTTCCTAATGCCGACCCATTGAGCAATCATAATCATCAATGGAACCCCAACACCGATGGTTGCGTAAATAATATGAAAAGATAAGGTCGTTTCTGTTAATATGCGTGAAAAAAAGACTGCTTCTTCATTCCCCATATCGTTTTCCTCCTTCAGCTTCCAAAAATCCGACCCAAAATGGACAATGTCATAATGCCTGCAATTGCAAATGCCAGCCAGATCAGCCATCTTTCTTGTTTTTTATACACCGCGGCACATCCTTTCTACTTCATTACAATTCGGCTTGCAAAATGTGTAACATCCTTCCCTCCTCTTATACCCACAATCCTTCTCTATCATGTACCCAATGAAAAATAACTTTAGTACGTCTAAATAAATTACTTGCGAGTATTCTAAATTATGTGTATAATTTACGAACTTAAGTGAGGTGAACGCAATGGAAATGAAAAGAAAAGTACTAGCGTATATCACACAGGGTGAAGAGGCCCAACGTAAACTCCTTGTGTTCGAACACAAGGAACATCCTGATGCAGGCCTTCAAGTTCCAGGTGGCACAATCGAGACCAACGAACTGTTGATTGACGCATTATACAGAGAGATTGAAGAGGAAACAGGCATTCCACGTGACCACCTTGAGTTAAAAGGGAAAGTAAACAAAACGAATTACTTTCCACCAAACAAAGATATTTTCTATGAGCGCAATATTTTTCATCTTGCCTATATGGGCGAAAAGACGAGTGAGTGGGAACATTGTGTAGCAGGTGGCGGTGAAGACGATGGCATGATATTTTGTCACCGCTGGGTTCTGATAAATGATTTACCTAAGCTTGCGGGAAATCAAGATCAGGCCATTGATTTCATCTAAAAAAAAGCTGTATGACCGTCTACTTTGACAGTCATACAGCTTTTTTCTATTTAATCCGTCGGCAGTTATACCCGATCTTCTTCTCTTAATTCATCTACTGGTGCAAACATCTCGATATGACGATAAAGATTCTGGAACGTCGCTGGTAGGATGCCACCATATTCACCATCTAGGTTAAGTAAAACTTCCTCAGATGACGTCACTGTAATCTTCTCTGCTGCACTTGAAATGACGAGTGGATCGCCAAGATGCTCACCGCGGATAGCAAGTGAAACAATGCGAATAAATTCAGCAATATTACATTTTTTCAAAATAAGCAATGTAAACTTGCCATCATTGATACTTGAATTAGGGGCTAATTTTTCAAAACCGCCAATTGAATTCGTCAATCCAACGAGAAACATCATCGCTTCCTCGTCAAACACTTGCCCATCATACTCAATTCTCATATGTGAAGAATGAATAGATGGCAACATTTCAATGCCTTTTAAATAATATGCAAGCTGACCCAGTACGGTTTTCAACTTACTTGGCACATCATACGTCAATTCCGTCATTCTACCGCCGCCCGCAATATTGATGAAATGGCGGTCATTCATGAGTCCAACATCGACTGGAATTGTTTCACCACGGACAATAATATCAACCGCAGCATCAATATCTCTTGGAATTCGTAATGCACGCGCGAAATCATTCGTTGTCCCTGTCGGAATGAGTCCAATTTTAGGGCGTTTGTCGAATGAGCTGACGCCTGCGACAACTTCATTGAGTGTGCCGTCTCCTCCTGCTGCAACTACAAGATCAAAACCATGTTCCACAGCCTGCTTCGCCGCTTCCGTCGCATCTCCTTCACCGGTCGTCGCATGACAAGATGTCTCATAACCAGCCATTTCAAACTGTTCAAGGACTTCACCTAAATGCTTGCGAAATATTTCGCGTCCTGACGTCGGATTATAAATAATTCGTGCTCGCTTCATCCGAAATTCCCTCTATTCGTACAAATAGTTTTTTAGTAATTGCATCCAGTGTTTAAACTTCTGCTAATTCATGTTAATAGGACGTAGCATCAACTAAGATGGTTGCTACGCCCTCATTGATTTAATCCCAATTAGGACTGTTTTTGTAAAATTGGCAGAAATGTTTTACGAATATCTTCATATACCGTCAGCCAATGCTCGGGCTTCGATGTGTATTCTGCAGTAATTTGCTCAATGAATACCTGTTGCTTCTCTTTATAATCAGGTGCATCAGCAGGTGGTAAATCCTTGCGTAATTCCAGCACATACTCTTGAATGCTTGCTGCACGTGGTCCCCACTTCGCCTCAACTTCTCCGTTTTCATCAAGAAGCAAATAGACTGGAATCGATCGACCACCATTCGTTAAATGTCTGTCAATTAAGTCCGTATCCGCATCACGATAGACAGCACGCACATCAAGCCCTGCTGCCTCAGCAATTCTTCTGAACACTGGATTGTTCATCATCGCATCGCCGCACCAATCTTCTGTAATGACAAGAACACTTGGCTTCTTTTCTTTCAGTAGCGCGATGAATTCATCATCCTGTGGCACTTCAAATTGCTCATAAATTCGGAAACTGTGTTCCTTATGCGTCTCCATCTTATCCATATATTGCTCAAGCGAAATCGCTTCGTCAAAAAATTGCTTTTCTGTTTTCATTTAGCATCAGCACTCCTTTACACTAATTGTACGTTGTCCCTTCGTCCGAATCAAATTCCAAGATTGCAATAAGACGCCCTGCGCAAAGACTTCTAGAAGTCTTGTACAGGGCGTCATCTTTATTCGTAAGTGCTAGGCACTTGGGTAATATGTTATCGCTTTGCAATCTCTTCAAGCAAGATTTTATTGACGAGTGGTGGGTTGGCTTGCCCTTTCGTCGCTTTCATAATTTGACCAACGAGGAAGCCGACTGCACGGTCTTTCCCATTTTTATAGTCTTCAATGGATTGTTCATTAGCATCTAGTGTTTCTGTAACGATTGCACGGAGCGTACCTTCATCAGAAATTTGGACAAGTCCTTTTTCCTTGACGATGTCTGCTGCATTGCCGCCGTTTTCAATCAATTCCTTGAACACTTTTTTCGCGATTTTAGATGAAATCGTGCCATCTGCAATTAGTTTAACCATACTTGCAAGGTCTTCAGGCGTTAGTGCTGTTTCACTAAGTTCTTTTTGCTCCGCATTCAGGTAAGCAGATACTTCACCCATCAACCAGTTTGAAGCAAGTTTAGCATCTGCGCCAGCTGCAACAGTTGCTTCAAAGAAGTCAGCCATTACTTTTGTCAGCGTCAGTACTTTCGCGTCATACTCTGGTAGATCGAAGTCATTGACATAACGCTCTTTACGCGCGTCTGGTAGCTCAGGAATTTCCGCGCGCACACGGTCCATCCATGCTTGGTCGATATGGACTTCCGGTAAATCCGGATCATTGATGAAACGGTAATCTTGCGCGCTACCTTTGATGCGCATCAAGCTCGTTGCACCTGTTGCTTCTTCGTAACGGCGCGTTTCTTGCTGAATCGTACCGCCAGCTAGCAATACTTTTTCTTGGCGCTCCACTTCATAAGCGATTCCACGACGAACGAAGTTGAAAGAGTTCAAGTTTTTCAATTCTGTTTTCGTCCCGAATTTCTCTTGTCCAAATGGACGAATCGAAATATTGGCGTCACAACGAAGAGAACCTTCCTCCATGCGCACATCAGAAACACCCGTATATTGAATAATCGCCTTTAGCTTTTCCAAGAAAGCATATGCTTCTTCCGGTGATCGGATATCTGCTTCTGTGACGATTTCAACCAATGGCGTTCCTTGTCTATTTAAATCGACAAGTGAATGACCTGCATCGGTATGCGTCAGCTTCCCTGCATCTTCCTCAAGGTGAATACGTTCGATACGGATTTTTTTCTTTTTACCATCGACTTCGATTTCTACCCAACCGTTCTGTCCCACAGGACGCTTATCCTGTGAAATTTGGTAGGCTTTTGGATTATCAGGATAGAAATAATGTTTACGGTCAAAGTTCATCACTGACGCCACTTCACAGTTCAACGCCATAGACGCTTTCATACCGAATTCTACAGCACGTTCGTTCAGTGTTGGTAATACACCTGGATAAGCTATATCCGTTACGTGAATGTTCATATTCGGCTCTGCACCAAAATGAGCAGGAGCTGGTGACATGATTTTCGTATCTGTTTTTAATTCTACGTGGACTTCAAGCCCAACAATCGTTTCAAAGTTCGTCATTAGTTTACCTCCCATAGAGCTGGCTTTTGTGTATGGAAGTCAGTTGCTTGTTCGTAAGCATGTGCCACTTTGTAAAGTGTCGCTTCATCATAATGCTTCCCGATGATTTGCAATCCTAGTGGAAGGCCGTTCGAAAATCCGCATGGCACTGAAATCGCTGGGATGCCTGCAAGGTTAATCGGAACAGTTAAGATATCATTGGCATATAACGTCAACGGATCGTGAACTAATTCGCCGACCTTATAAGCTGTTGTTGCTGATGATGGTCCAATAATGACATCATATTTCTCAAATAGCTTAGCAAAGTCTTGTGCGACAAGTGTCCGTACTTTTAGTGATTTCATGTATAGATCCTCGTGATGATCTGCACCTAGTGCATACATACCGAGTAAAATACGACGTTTTACTTCTTCACCAAAGCCTTCAGAACGAGAGCGTGTATACAATTCTTCTAGACTCTTCGCCCCTTCAGCACTATAGCCATATCGAATGCCGTCGAAACGAGCAAGGTTTGACGATGCTTCAGATGAAGATATCACGTAATAAGCTTGAGAAGCATATTTCGAGTTCGGTAGTGATACTTCTTCCCACTCTGCGCCAAGTGATTCAAGCACCTTTAACGCTTCTAAGACTGCTGTTTTCGCTTCTTCAGATACGCCTGCACCTAAATATTCTGCTGGTACACCAATTTTCAAGCCTTTAATATCACCTGTTAGTGCTGCTCTGAAATCTGGCACAGCTTGCGGAGATGTCGATGAATCTCTATGATCCAAGCCTGCAATAGCGTTGAGTAGAAGTGCGTTGTCTTCAACTGTACGCGTAATTGGTCCCACTTGGTCCAATGATGATGCGAATGCAACAAGACCTGAACGTGATACACGGCCATAAGTTGGCTTCATGCCTACCACACCACAAAATGCAGCTGGTTGACGAACAGACCCGCCTGTATCAGAACCAAGTGCAAATGCTACTTCACCTGCTGCTACTGCCGCTGCTGAACCCCCTGATGAGCCACCTGGTACGTGGTCAAGATTCCATGGATTATGCGTCGTTTGGAACGCTGATCTTTCAGTTGTCGATCCCATTGCAAACTCGTCCATGTTGAGTTTTCCCATTGTAACCATGCCAGCTGCATTGATTTTTTCAACGACAGTTGCATCATAAACAGGTACGAAGTTTTCAAGCATTTTACTCGCACATGTCGTAACAATTCCTTTCGTTACGATATTATCTTTTAAGCCGATTGGTAAACCAAAAAGTGGTCCCCGACCTTCAAGTGGCTCGTTGTCCAATTGTTGTGCTGTGGCAAGTGCTTGGTCTTCATTTGTCGATAGAAATGCGTGTACATCGCCATCTATTTTCGCTATACGAGTCAGTGATTCTTCCGTTAGTTCTTTGACAGACACTTCTCGATTATGTAACAACGATTGAAGCTCCGTTGCCGTTTTAGTAAGTAACGTCATCTATTTTCCTCCTTAAATCGATTCATCAAAGGATTGTTGGCACTTTGATTTGCCCGTCTTCGTGTTCCTTCACACTTTTCAGCATTTCTTCACGGTCCAGTCTATCTGTTGGTACATCTTTGCGTAGCACATTGAATACTTGCAACGGATGCGTCATCGGCTCAACCCCGTCTGTATCTGCTTCTTGTAATTCTTTTACGAAGTCGACGATGCCGCTCAGTTGTGTGACATATGCTTCTGCTTCCTCATCTGTAACTGCTAGCCATGCAAGTGTTGCATGGTGCTTTACTTGTTCTTTTGTTAACTGTGTCATGTTCTCTCCTCCTCATCCTCGAATTGTACGATTAATCATAACATCTAACAATAATGAAGAAAAGTTATGATGTGTGAAGTATGCATTTTTAATAGCCGTAAATATGAACAAATGGCTCCTCACCAGCTTCTTTGACAATTAACGCTTCCGGTCCGTTAATGGACGTTATACTCACTTCGGTATGCACATTCGGGAAGCGCTTCATAACTAGATCCCTCAAATACTGTGTAAAGCCAATCGTTTCACTTGTACCGAAAAATTGAATAGGAACTTCGATGTTCAGTGATTGAAGATTGCCATCCTTATAAAATCCTTTGCCAATGACGTTCACGAAGCTCGGGAAATAAGTATCAATTTCCTGTTTGAATGTAGCAAATGTCTCATTCACTTCCCGGTAGTTATTAATTTCTGAAGAAGCTGGGAACAGCACATATTTCTCATCAACGACCTTCCAACCCGATGGTGCTGATTGCCCTTTTTCTGCAACAGCAGTTGCAAAGTATGTGCCAGGAACAATAGAGTTTCGACTTTCCTGTTTAAATAAACCAACCACAATCGGGATTTCCGCAAGGCCTTCCTGTGAACGGAGACGACGAATAACTTCCTCCGCAATTTTCATACCTTGCTGTTCTATTTCCTCATCATCAATCTTCGTATCTACTCCATCTCTTGAGTAGTTTCTCGTATTGAGGGCAAGGCCGACTGACAGTCCGGCAAGACGTAATTTCTTCCCTTCTGTCATGACATGGTAATTTTGTTCGACGATATGTGCAAGATAATTTGGCGCTTCTTCCGCAAGATTTTCATCCGTTTCCTCTTTTTTCGCTGGTGGATTCAGTCCTTGTGGATTGGATGAGCTTCTCGCCAGCCAAGCTAGCGTAGTGTCTCTATCGATATACTGCCCCTCTTGAAAATAATGTGTTTTAGGATCAAAGTTCTTTGTCGATATGCGCAGTAATCCTTCTTCAGCTTCCTGGATATCATACTTTGTGGAAATATTATTCACGACTAAACCACGGCTGGCACTTTTCTTAAATGGAGTAATCGTCCCGTAAAATTCATCTTTTAGACGGGTATCTGGAATGATAACCGTTTCTTCTATACTATCCTCGTTCTCCTGAATGACTGGCTCTTTTTCTATTCCAAATGAAGGCAGACACCCTCCAAGAAACAACACAGCTGCTAGTCCTGGTAGTAGTATTAATTTTTTCATCATGGCAACTCCTCACCGAGCACTTCAACTAATGTTGCTTCATTCCACACAGTGATGTCTAGTTCCTCAGCCTTTGCTAATTTGGAACCTGCGTCTTCCCCTGCAATGACAAGATCCGTTTTTTTACTGACACTGCCACTGACTTTTCCGCCAAGTGCTTCAATTTTCTCTTTCGCCTCGCCACGAGTTAAAATTGCTAATTTCCCTGTGAGTACGACCGTTTTTCCAGCAAAGGGCCCTTCTGTCGGCATATCCTGTCGGCTACGTCCTGTATAGGTCATATTCACGCCGTAAGCTTCCAAGTTCTTGAGCATAGCCAGTACATCCTCATTGCTGAAATAAGCTTGAATAGATTCGGCTACTTTGTCACCAATTTCATGGATAGTGAGTAAGCGTTCCACATCTGCTTCCATTAAGGCCGCTAACGTGCCGAATTCCTCAGCCAAAATCGTTGCTGCTTTTTCACCAACATGACGAATGCCAAATCCAAAGAGCATTTTTTCCAATGAATTCGTTTTTGATGCTTCAATCGCTGTGAGCAAATTGGAGACAGATTTCTCACCCATTCTCTCTAGTTCAATCAGCTGTTCTCTAGTCAATGTATAGAGATCTGATACGTCATGAACAAGATCTGCCTTGTATAATTGTTCCACAACCCGTTCGCCAATACCTTCAATGTTCATGGCATTACGAGATACGAAGTGAATAATCGCTTCTTTCATCTGAGCCGGACACTGTGGATTGACGCAACGCAACGCCACTTCCCCTTCAATTCGAATCAATTCCGAGTCACAGACAGGACAATTTGTGGGCATTTCGTAAGGCACTTCATCACCCGTACGTTGTTCGATGATTGGCGCAACGACTTCTGGAATAATATCGCCCGCTTTTCGAATAATAACGGTGTCACCAATTCTAATATCCTTCTCTTTGATGAGGTCTTCATTATGCAAGGATGCACGTCCAACCGTCGAGCCTGCCACCAAAACTGGCTCCAAAATAGCTGTCGGAGTGACAACCCCTGTCCGTCCCACACTTAGCTCGATATCGAGTAATGTTGTCACGACTTCTTCAGCCGGAAACTTATAAGCAATGGCCCATTTTGGACTTCTCGCTGTAAAGCCGAGCTGCTCCTGATCCTCAAAATTATCGACCTTGACAACAATTCCGTCTATTTCGTAATTCAGGTCCAAGCGAATTTCTGTCCATTTCTCAATAAACGCAAGTACTTCTTCAATCGTTGCGCAATGCTGACGTTCCTTATTCGTCACAAAGCCAAGTACATCTAAATTGTTCAGCGACTCCGAATGACTATCTTGTCCGTAAGCACTGCCGTCACCTGCAATACTATAAATAAAAACAGCTAAATTACGACTGGCAGCTATTTTTGGGTCAAGCTGCCTAAGCGAACCAGCAGCTGCATTACGCGGATTCGCAAACGGTTCTTCACCGGCCTCGTCACGCGTCGCATTCAACTGGACAAACGACTTTTTCGGCATATATGCTTCACCACGTACTTCAATTGAAATGGGTTCTTTCAAACGTAACGGAATGGTACGGATTGTTTTTAGGCTGGCTGTAATGTCCTCACCAATGGAGCCATCGCCACGCGTCGAGCCTTGAACAAACACGCCGTTCTCATAACGTAGCGATACCGCTAAACCATCAATTTTCAGTTCACAAATATAAGAAACCGTATGCCCGACAGCTTCCTGTGCACGCCTGTCAAACTCACGTAAGTCACCCTCATTAAAGGCGTTTGACAGACTGAGCATCGGAAACGCATGTGTCACTTTTCCAAAGCCCGCTAATATTTCACCGCCAACACGCTGTGATGGCGAGTCTGGGTACACAAGATCTGGGTTCTCTGCTTCAATCGCCAGTAGCTCCCGCATATAATCATCATAGATTGCATCAGATACAAGTGGTTTATCGAGCACATAATAGGCATGTCCGTAGTCATGCAGTAGCTCATTCAATTGTTCCACTCGTTTTTCGAGGTCAACTCGCTCCATCTACTTTCGCTCCTTTACCTATCATCCTTTTTCGATTGGCGCGAATTTCGCTAACAAACGCTTAATGCCCACTGGATTCGGGAATGCAATGTCCAATTCAACGTCCTCGCCCGTCCCTTTCACACTGACAACCATCCCTGTCCCCCACGTTTTGTGGATCGCCTTATCACCAGAGCTCCATCCCATTTTGTCCCCACCACTCGTTTTGTAAACGGGCTTTTTAACAGCCGGACGTACAGATGTGGCACTTTGTCCCGAGATGGAGTTACCTGACGCAAATCCTGAATTTTTAGATTGGATTTCTAAAATGTCATCAGAAATTTCACCTATAAATCTGGATGGCATATTATAGCTACCTCTTCCGAAAAGTGTCCGATACGATGCCGAGGTTAAGTAAAGCTTTCGTTCTGCACGCGTTATACCAACGTAGGCAAGACGACGTTCTTCCTCCATCTCTTCATCATCCCCTAACGAACGGGAATGCGGGAAGACATTTTCCTCCATGCCAATAATGAAAACGACAGGGAATTCAAGCCCTTTTGCTGCGTGCATCGTCATGAGTACGATTTTTTCCTTATTCTGGTTTTCTTCTTTATCGAGTGAATCAATGTCTGCAATCAATGCTAAATCAGTTAAGAAAGCAACTAGAGAACGATCGCCTGTATCCTCTTCCGCCCGCTTTTCAAATGCCTCTGTAACAGATAGGAACTCTTCAATGTTTTCTAAACGGCTTTCCGATTCAATCGTTTTCTCACGCTGTAACATATCACGATAGCCAGTCTTTTCAAGCACTTGCTCCACCAGTTCCGTAACTGATAAATACTCCTGCATTTTTGTAAATCCAGCAATCAATTCATGGAACTTGGCGACCTCGTTGGCTGCTCGTGGTGTAATGCCCATGAAATCGACTTCCTGTAACGCATCGAAAATAGAGCGGTCATGCTCCATTGCGAAGCGAGCCATTTTATCAAATGAAGTTGCACCTATACTGCGTTTCGGTTCATTTATAATGCGTGCGAGCGCAAGATCATCTTCATTGTTAGCAATGAGGCGCAAATAAGCTAGCAAGTCTTTAATTTCTTTGCGATCATAGAACTTCGTGCCGCCCACAATTGTATAATCGAGGTTGGATTTTACTAGGTATTCCTCAATGACACGTGATTGCGCATTGGTACGGTACAAAATCGCAAACTCATCGAGCTTCAAGTTTTCTTGCTCTTTCAGCTCTAGAATTTTACCAACGACGAATTGGGATTCATCTTTTTCATCACTCGCTTTGTAAACCGATATAGCTTCTCCCTCTTCATTGTCCGTCCGTAGCTTTTTATCATAACGGCTTTGGTTATTCATAATGACGTCGTTTGCCGCCTGCAGGATGCGTTTCGTCGAGCGATAGTTTTGTTCAAGCATAATCATTTCAGCATTTTTATAATCTTTTTCGAACGATAAAATATTACTAATATCTGCCCCGCGCCATCTATAAATAGACTGGTCAGAGTCTCCTACAACACATAAATTCTTGAATTTACTAGCCAGCATATTAACAAGGCGATACTGAGCATTATTCGTATCCTGGTACTCATCGACATGAATGTATTGGAATTTGTTTTGATAAAATTCGAGGACATCTGGGACACGCTCAAATAGGACAAGCGTCATCATAATAAGGTCGTCAAAATCCATGGATTGGTTTTGACGCAATCGTTTTGCATAGCCATCATAAACGTCTGCAATCGTTTTTTCATACGGGTTATGCGGATTGATTTGCCCACGGAATGTTTCTGCATCGATACACTCGTTTTTCGCTGAGCTGATAGTATTCAGCATGGTACGTGGGTCGTACTGCTTGGCATCTAGGTTCAACGCCTTCAACACACTCTTAACAACCGATAATTGGTCTGCTGAATCGAGTATGGAAAATGATTTTGAAATGCCAATTCGGTCGCTGTTACGACGTAAAATCCGCACGCACATAGAGTGGAACGTCGATACCCACATACGCTCACCTGTGCCGGCACCAAGTAATCCATCAATACGGTCACGCATTTCACGCGCCGCCTTGTTGGTAAAGGTGATAGCTAATATATTAGAAGGATAGACATTTTTCTCAACGACAAGATAGGCAATCCTGTGCGTTAAAACACGTGTTTTCCCCGAGCCTGCTCCAGCCATAATGAGGAGTGCTCCTTCTGTTTTCTTCACTGCACGAGCCTGTTCAGGGTTCATGCCTGTTAGTAAATCTGCTGCTATTTTATTCATAACTTCCGCCCTCTCAGAACATTCGTTCTTTATTATACACTGAATGAGTCTTAATGGGTAACTGATTTTACCGCATCGACCGTAGAAAGTGCGGCTGCCAAATCATCGTAAATGACATTGCCTACGATTACTGTATCGGCAATGGCTGCCATCGTTTTCGCATCTGCCGCATTTTTAATGCCGCCACCATAAAAGAGTTTTGTATTGTCAAGCACACGCGACGCCGCCTCAACGATTGTAGGATCACCGTAACTGCCGCTATACTCCATATAAAATACGGGCAATTTGAATAGATGCTCAGCCATACGAGCATAGGCAACAACGTCCTCTTCGTCTGGCACCGCTGTCACACCTGTCAATTTTGCCGCCTTACAGTCGGGATTTAAAATGCAATACCCTTCCATAACAATTTCATCCCAGTCCATCATATGGCCATATTCACGCATCGCTGCATGATGGATGCCGTTAACCCATTCAACTTTTGTCGAGTTCAGGACCGTTGGAATGAAGTAATAATCGAAGCCCGGTGTCACAGACTCCACCGTCGAAATTTCAAGTGCTACAGGTACAGAAAAACGTCGAATGCGAACGAGTAAATCGAGCACATTATCGAGTGTGACACCATCTGTGCCACCGACAATGATGCCATCTGTTCCCGACTCAGCGAGCAATTCAAGCTGTTCGTCTGTCACCGTTTTAGCAGGATCTAATTTAAAGGCATGACGCCATGTTGTAAAGTCCATAGTCAACCACCCAATCTCTCTAATCAATTTCGCCTTGGCGTAATTGCGAATCGAACAGCGAAGGGTTCGATTTGCCTTAATTTCTGCGTACTTTGCAGAAATTAAGGCACCCGCAGGAGGCATATTATCTTCATCCAGCAAATGTATTTGTACTGAAAGCGAAGCGTCAGCTACAGGGGTCTTCTGCTGGATGAAGATAATGTACGTTCCTTTAGTATATCAAAAAAACCGGACAGATTCTTACTCTGTCCGGTTCACATTCAACTTATATTGTTTCGTCTTGCTCTGGATACAAACGATCCAGCACCTTGCTATAGCCACCAGAGCCGTAATCCACACAACGACGAATACGTGAAATCGTTGCCGTGCTTGCCCCTGTTTCGCTTTGAATCGTATCGTAAGTCTTTTTTAGTTTCAGCATTTGGGCTACTTCTAGCCGCTGTGCAAGTGACTGCAATTCACTAATTGTACAAAGGTCATCAAAAAATTCATAGCATTCATCGAGGTCTTTTAATTCGAGCATCGCTTTAAATAACTGATCCGTTTGATGACCACGGATTTTATCGATTTGCATATCGTTCCCTCTCTCTGAATGAATTCCTCAAGGCATATATGTGACAGATGTTTCCAAACCTGGTTTAGTTGGTACGATGTGAATCCACGTTTGACCTGGGACAAGTTTCGCTGGGGCACCGTTTTCTATCGGCATCAGAATCCCATCACGATTTTCCCACTCAATTTCTTTGGCAATGCCTGCTTGAAACAGCATTCCCTTACCGCCTGATTCAATATCAACAGCTTGTCTACCAACATTATCGATTGTACGATGAGCTGTTTCAAAAACTAAAATATTCGCCAGCTCAAGTTGTTTGTCATTCGCTTTGTCGATCGTCACATTGCCATTGACTGTTCGCGCATAGATTCCTTTTTCCACATCATAAGCATAAACACTCGTAAAATTTGGATCTGAACTGTATTTGACAGTGACTGAGGATACACTTTCTCCTATTTTAGCATCTTCAACGGATTCATGGAAAGAAAATGCCGGTAGTACGGAAATTTCCATTGAAGAGTTTGTCTTGTCCTCAGCCGCTAAGATGTTGTCTCCAGATATATAGGAATTATGTGGAGCTCTCCTATCCTTAGAACGCCAGAACAATGTCCCGTCATACTGCATGCCATTGATATTATCGACGACACGTTTTTCTAGCAATTGTTTGGCATCAGGGCTATAGCCGTGCGCCACATAAAACGCATCAAGTCCTTTAGCAATATGAACAAAATAGTCCCTTGCACTGCGAATCGGACCGATTTCCGCCGGTAGCTCACTTTGGAATAAAGCCAGGAGCCTCGTCACACTGCCTTCCGCGGCAAGCTCATAAATAATATCTGCATCGCTAATACCAGACTGCGGTCTAGCCAGCGGATGGTTATTAATCGTTGTCAGCACTGGACGACGGGTATTTTCTTCTTCCTTCATAACCCCTGTAAATGGCGCAGGAAATAATTCAACGGATACTTCCTCGACCGACTCCTCTTCAATAATCTCTTCATCTACGTCCGGCTCTGGAATAGGGTCCTCCGCCGGCTCTTCTTTTGAACACGCTGCTACTAGCAACATCGCAATTGCTAAATAGAATAGCAACCCTCTCATTTTTCTTGTCATTGCTTCCTCCTATCTTTCCGTAACCGGAATCATTACTTCATTTTTCAACACATCAAATAGTCCCATCTGTGTAATGCGGATATACGGTAGATGGGTTGATTGTAGAAACAGGAATGTATACACCGCATCACCATGCCTATGCCCACGTTCTGTCAATGCCTTTTTCAGTGCCAACTCCTGTTCAATCAACGTCTCCACAGGCTCTGCAGATAATCCACCACCGATTGCTAGCGGAAGTGTTGCCACAATACTACCATTCTCATAGAGTACCATACCTCCGCCAATCCGTTTAATTTCACGGAAGGCATTCAGCATTTCCTTTTTATCCTTACCGATTAAAATGATGTCGCCTGTATTCGAATACGACGAAGCAAAGCCTTGAACAGTCGTGGAAAACCCTTTAATAAGCGTATTGACACGCCATTTCCCATTGCGGTCAACTAACATTAGGAAGCTCTCATCATGATCATCCGCTAACTTTTCTACCGTCGTGTCGATAGTGACAGTATACGGTTTCGTAATGACATCATTGACCATTTCAATACCCAATGGATTGTCAAATGTGAAATCGGCTTTATTCAAATCAAATGCGGGAGCAAACTTGTCTACAAACGACCAGTCAATAGCCGGAAACCGTGCTGTCGATTGACCATCACGTTTCAACCACTTGCCCTTAGATAGCACATCTGTTGGCACAGGATTGTATTCATCCTCCAGGAAGTTGAGCGTTGCATAACGACCTGTCGCAATGATGCCGTGCAAATCAGTCATATCATAATAGCGCGCCACATTATAAGACGCCATCTGATACGCATCAATTGGCGGCACACCCGCTTCGAGCGCAACACGAATACACTTGTCCACCACTCCATCGATATGGAATGACGGTGTCGAACCATCTGTTGTCATCATCAAATGGTCGAACACGTCTAGTTCTTTGTCAACGATCCCCTTCAATAAATGCGGAAGATCCGGGCGAATAGACGAATGGCGAAGCGTCACGCCATAACCGTGCAATAACCGCGCCTCTACCTCTTCCACAGTCATCGCCTCATGATCACCATCGGCACCAAGAAGCTTCATACGCGTTAGCGTGCGTTCAGAAGCCCCTGGGAAATGACCTTCGACTTTCTTGCCTGCCACTTTTGTCGCCTGAACAGAAGCAAACATGTTCGGATCCCCAGCCATCAGTCGTGGCCAGCCTGTTAGCTCACCGCCCAACAGTACTTCTGGACGCTCAATCCACTCTTTGATGGACGCTGGATTGTACAGCTCCGCTTCATTTTGCAAGACCGTCTGCGAATCAAAGCGTGCCCACCAGTAAAATGCGAAGGGTAATTCATTAAATTGATCCAGGATTGAAAAGGAAGTCTCATTATCTAGTGACATAAATAGAACAAGATTGTCCGATATGAACGTCGTTGTCCCAAGCCGTGCTGCATAATCTGCAAACGTTCGCGGATTATACAATTGAAACGGATGGACGTGAGGCTCTATGTAACCGGATACAATTTTCTTACCCGCAGCATCAACAATCTCTGCCCCTTCTGTCACAGCTGGCATGTCCTTGCCTGCATAGACAATTCGATCACCAGCCACCCAAATGTTTCCTGTCACCCATTTTTTATAAATGGCATGTAAGTATTCCGCATTGATAATAATAAGTTCCGGCGCTTTTTTACCGTTAATGATCTGGAGTTGATCTTTTACTATATGTTGATCCCACATGAAGCTTCCCCCTTTACATTAAAGTTTCCTTATAATTTATCCTAGCATAGCAGCAAGGAAATAAATAGGGACTGAAAAAGTTTCTGATGGGGCTATTTTTGTGATCATCGTTATATCTGTAACTAGAAATCCAGCATATCAGTGCAACCTCTCCAGCACTTAAATGAAGACGTATCCGTATCTATAACGTTGGAATATACAGTCTAATTTAATGCGTTTCAAAACGAAAACTGACCCCATTCCAAGATTCTTTGTATCATTTCCACCTATTCCGGGAACGCTAAAAACGAGAATTTTCGATGCTTCAGATGATTGGAGAGTTGTACATGACTAAAAAAAAAGCCCCTCCTTTATTCAATGAACTAGCGGAACAATTCAAACCATCTACTGACATTAGTCAAACGCATCTACAAATTAAAGGTCAATATGCATTCCTGTTCTTTTTAAAATCGGTGGTCGATGGCGATAGACTTCAACAAACGATCATTAAGCCCTTTTTTGAAATGGCTTCTGAGGAAGGCTTTGAATCCTATATCCAATCTTTACCGAATAGAAGCGACATTCCTTCTATAGATAAATTACTGATTTCGTTAAGTGCCGGAAATGTTTTGGTAGCTATCGAGGACAATATATTTTTGCTGGATATCCGTCTTGTGAAAAACAATGAGGTACAGGATATCCTTGTAGAACCGACAGTTCACGGACCGCAAAAAGGGTTGAGTGAGGATATTGAGGTAACTATCAATTTGATCAGGCAACGGTATCATAATCCCTCTTTAAAAGTGGAAGCAATCATGAAGGACAACGTATCCCACCGGGGAATCGCCTTACTCTATGATAACGATCAAGTAGATCCAGAAATGTTAAAAAGAGTAAAAGACAAACTTAATAAACTTGATACTCCCTTATTACAATCAGCGGGTGAACTTCAACTTTTTATGAGCAATAATAAATTCACGTTGTTCCCTACAACGATGATAACTGAACGACCAGACCGTATTGTTTACAATTTGAACAACGGTAAAGTAATTATAGCAGTTGATGGGAGCCCCGATGTCCTCATAGCACCTGTCATCTTTTTCGATTTTATGGCTTCAATGGAAAATAACTACCATATTTTCAACGTAACAATTTTTACAATCCTATTGAGATATGTAGGTTTATTCACATGCGTTTTATTACCTAGTGTATACGTTGCTGTGACATCGTATAATCCCGATATTCTTAGAATCGAACTTGCGCTTACTATCGCGGGAGGAAGGATTGGAGTACCGTACCCATCATTTATCGAGGTAGTATTTATGCTTTTCTTTATGGAATTATTAACGGAAGCAAGCATGCGTTTACCGAAAGCTGTCAGTTCAACTGCAACAACCGTTGGGGGGCTCATTTTAGGAACAGCTGCTACGGAAGCGGCACTTACTTCAAATATCATGGTCATAGTCGTTTCAGCTGTCGCCATCTCCACATTTGTCATTCCAATCAATGAGATGAGTTTTGCAGTACGGGTTATAAGGCTAGTTCTACTTGTTTATACATCCTTATTCGGGATGGTCGGCTTACTGGTTGGTTTCGTCGGACTTGTGATGATTTTAGCGAATAAAGAAAGCTTGGGTGTTCCTTATTTACGGATTCCATGGAAGGGTAAAAGCAAGGAATTGAGGATGGATAATCGATGAACCGTTTCTTATTCTATCTAATTTTGATAAGCATGATGACATATATGGTTTCCACTACGCCAAGGACACTCATTCAAGGTAGTACAAGCGGAACTGTCCCTGCTCTCATTCTTGCAATTATTGCAGGCATGGTGGTCACATATATTATCGTCTCCCAATTCAGCCATTTCCCCGGCCAAGGATTACCTGAAATTTTAAAATCACATATACCCAAATGGTTTTCGACTCCTTTATTACTTTTTTTATCCATCGTTTGGTTTTATGTAGGTCTCTCAACACTTATTATCTATACATTTATTATTAATCGTTTTCTATTGCCTGAAATGTCCATCTATACAATTGTATTGACCTTTGTCCTTGTCATCACATATGGAATTTTCATGACTACGAAAAGTATTTTCTATATGAGCGAAATTATTTTTCTCATCGTTATCCCTTTTATCATCTTCGTCCAAATAAAAGCGTATTTTAGTCCTAGTATAAATTACGATTATATAAGAATCGCCATCATGCAAGTTAATCAGATGCCTAATTATCGATCATTTTCAGCCGCGACTTTTATTGCCATGGGAGCAGCAAATTTAATCATTTTCAATCGGTTCTTCACAAAGCTGCAAAAGCCAACACGTAAAGGGATGGCGCTATTAACATTGTTTTTCACATACATTCTGTTAACAACATATTTCCTTCCAATGGGATTCGGAGGATTTGACGCCCTTAATAATGCTCTATACCCTTGGATTACAACAAGTGATTCCATACGGATGAAATTCGGTCTCATAGAAAGAGTTGTCTTTATATTCATCGGCGCTTTTTTGGCCCTGAGTGTCGTTACCATAACGATGCAGTGGCATATTTCCATGCAGTTGCTTTCAAGCGTCATTTATTTCAAACGGTTCAAATGGAAATCGGTTAATCTCACTTTGCCTTTTTTCACGATTTGCTTTTGGACTATCACTATGTATAGGGCAAAAACAGTAACATCGAATTCATTATATAAAATTGTTGAATTTTTCGATTCGATTATAGTGCCGATTACTATTTTCTTGCTTATCACCAGTTTATGGTTAGCGAAGAAAGGAGCTGCCTCCAAATGTCCAGATACAAAAAAGTGATAAAAAGTAGCTTGACCATTGTCCTGTTACTTCCTTTGCTCTTACAAGCTGGATGTGCATTCAAAGACATCGATAAAAGAGTGTTCGTAGTAGGAGTCGGCGTTGATCCTTCCGAAAAGATAAGGGATGGCTTCAAAGTAACATTAAAGATGATTAAGCCAGTCGGTGACGTTAAACAAGCCCCTTCCCAGACCTATGCCTATTTATCGCATGATTCCGAATCAGTTGCTGAAGCCATCCGCATGTTAGAAACACGAGTGGATAAAGTTTTAGATATGGGACATAATCGAATTATCATTTTGAACGAAAAATTGCTTTCAGAGGATATCGATACGTTCATGGATTTTTTCACACGGCGTGGAGATATCCAATTGATCACATATATGGCGGTAGCTGAAACGACTGCTGAAGAAACAATCAGTTTTGAACCTGAAACGGAAACGCCTGCATCTATCGCTTTATATAACTTTTTCGATCAAACTGGAACTGAGAGCCCATATGTATTGACGACATTTCTTTTCGAATTCAGACGACAAGTGTTAAGTAAAGGCATCAATTCAACTTTACCTATTATTAGTATTAATGGGGATGAAACTGCATTTATTATTAATAAATCAATTGTTTTAAAAAAGGAAGAAAAACCAGTAAAATTATCGGAAGTCGAAACGAAGTATTTCAATTCACTTTCACACAATGCAGCTGGGTTTAGCTATAAAATTGAAGAGGAAGACCTCATCATGGTGTTGAACATCGACACTGTCAAAATGAAGTATAAAATCGTCCTAGATGAGGGACCTCCTCGAATTGACATGAAAGTAACAAAGTATGGCACTATCGGTGAATCCAATGAGCGTTTGGACATTAATAATTTAAAAAAGTACGATACAATCGCAGCCGGTGAGATGAAAAAAAAGGTTATGGAGTTATTGACCAAACTACAAAAAAACGATATCGACCCTTTCGGATTTGGTTTGCGCTATCGTGCGACAAGATTATCCCGTGAGGGGCTGTTTGAAGAATGGAATCGTATTTATCCTGAAATTACATTTAATGTAACGATGGATATCAATCTGAAAAGTACAGGAGCGATTGAATAACAGTAAAATGACGATACCCGGCCAAACCAATTTACCTAGCACTTAAAAATATCCCCAAACCCATTTTCACAATGGTATAGGGGATATTTCTAACTCGATATAACGTTTCCCTCAATCCATCTTCCGTTTCTTAAAAACGACGACTGTCAATGCATAAACAGCGATAATCCAAAGTGCAATAATGCCGAAATTCAACCAAACTCCGCCAAGTCCGACTCCACTTTCAATCTTGACTGCAATGTCCATCAGTTGCATATTTGGCGTATAGTCTATCACTTTCAAAATAGGATATTTGTCTGCAAACATCGTGAACATTGATCCGAAGCCGAATACAAACATAAATGGCAAAATAATTACAGAAGCCTCCATAACGGATTTAGCAAGCAAGCCAAGAAGAGTTCCTAAACCGATGAAAAAGAACGAACTGAATAGAATTGCGATTGCTATCACAACTATATGCTCTGGTTGATAACCTGTGAAAAAAGCCCCGATTACAACTATAATCATCGTCGCTATTAAGCTTAATAAACTTTTCCCACCGAGTATTTCCACTGTCGAAGCAGGGGACAGCATCAGACCACGAAGCGTGTTCTTCTCTTTCTCTTCAGCTATTAAACTGCATTGAACAAATGACCCGACAGTGATCATAGAGAAATTAATGACCATGTAATGCACTTCAAGCGATACATCACCCATCTTGCCGAAAAAAAATGCAAGAATAAGTGGCATAAGTGCTGTAATCGAAACTGCTGAGTTTCTTGAAATATCCTTGAAGTCTTTCTGTAAAATAGCGTTTACGCGTTTCATTGAAAAAGTCATGATAATTTCCTCCCTGTCACTTCGACGAAAATATCGCCTAATGTTGGTTCGTTTGAATGAATGGCGACCACTTGATTTGATGACATATAGTTGAATAGTTGCTGAGCATCATCCGCAGTACTGTTCAACACCACTTTTTCATTGTTGTTTAACTCGACAGTCATCGTAGCGTCTGAATAGCGCTTTCTTAATGTACCTGGCTCATCCATCAGTCTGATTTGACCTTTGTTTAAAAATGCGACCCGATCACAAAGTAATTCCGCTTCATTCATATCATGCGTCGTTAGGAAAATCGTTGTTCCACGAGCTTGCAATTCACGAAGTCCTGTATGAATATGTTGCGAATTGACCGGATCAAGCGCGGACGTCGGCTCATCAAGAAATAGTAGCTCCGGTTCATGTAACAGCGTTCGGGCAAGCGTCACACGCTGAAGCATTCCTTTTGACAATTTCGAAACGGATTTCTTCGCTTCGCTTGTCAAATTCACAAGCGCTAACACATCAGCAATCCGTTGTTCGGGTACTTCATACAGCACACAGTAAAGCTTCAAATTATCGTAAATGGATAGCCTGCTATACAATCCACTGTTGTCTGTCAGTACTCCAATTTTCTTTCTTGAGCTCCCCTTTTTCATCCCTGAAACCGGTTCTCCAAAGACTGTTGCTTTTCCACTCGTCTGGTTTAATTGACCCGTCAATATTTTAATCGTTGTTGTTTTCCCCGAACCACTCGGACCGAGAAAGCCAAAAATCTCTCCTTTTTTAACGTGGAAATTGACGTCCTCAAGCGCTACCTGATTCGCGAAAACTTTCTCCAATGATTGAACTTCGATGATATTGTCCATTCGTACTCCCCCTAAATGTGCAAGTTATTGTTTTGTTGCTGCACCTTTAGATTAAGTCGTTTTCGTCGAAAAGACAGCATATTTACCGTGAAAAGAGCCTTTTTGGGGGTGAATGGAGCTTATTTCAGTCCCAACATCACTTTTAATTCGGCCATTTTTGTTTTTGACAATGGAATATTCGACTTTTTTTCATCATCCAAAATAAGACTATAACTATTTCGTGTCCACGTTATGACTTCGCGAACTTTTTGAAGATTGACGATATAGGAACGATGGCAACGGAAAAAACCGAAATGCTGGAGACGCTCTTCAAGCTCGTTCATCGTAAACATCGTTGGAAATCCTTCACCCTTAATATGTAAATATGACTGCCCATCATTACTTTCAATATAATCGATTTCAGGTGGATCAAAGAGCACAATTTTCTCATTGACCTTCGTCGGGATTTTTTCAAAACGAACCGGCTGAATTTCCATTTTTTCAATTTCGACGACTGCTTCTAAAATGGGAGGTTGTTCTTCTTCGATTTCAGTAGAAGTTATTTCCTCCTCAGATTCCTCCGCCATTTGGATTTCATGTAAACCACCATCATCCAACCTATACACTTTATCTGCTAAAGTAACCGCGCTCTCCATATTCCCCGTAAGAATGAGAACACTTTTACCTTTCGCGCGCAGCTCTTCCAGCATAATCATCAAAATGCGTTGTGTTTCAATGTCGATATTTTGGTCCGGCTCCTCAAAAATGAGCAAGTCAGGATTTTGGAACAGGAGCTTCGCAAATTGGATGCGGCGTTGTTCAGAGTAAGACAGCTTTTTTATCCTTACATTCCTTTTCTCTTCAAGATGAACCTTTCGCAAAATCACTGAAGTAGCTTCATATGTATCGTAAAGTTTTCCGTAGAGATTGAACTGTTCAATAACCGTTAATCGTTCATATAACCCCTCATTAAGAAATGAAAACCCAATATCCGAGAGATGTACTTTCGATATCTCGGCATTATCTATGAGAATCTCACCATTTAAAATAGGTATTTCCCTTGTAAGCATTTGTAGAAGCGTATGTCGCACATTCAAACTGGAGTGGATTACAGTCACTTGGCTACTCTCTATCTGTAAATTGAATGCGGGAAATACAAGTGTATCTTTCAATCTTTTTTCTACATTCGTAAATCGTAAACTCATCGTCTCTTCACCTTTCCATTCAAACGTCATTTTTAATTATAAATAAGCACATCATATTGTAAAAATTAGTCACGGACTTCGCTATTCCATAGTTATTATACAAGTAAATCCTCATTGTAATGGATCCCGAAGTCACGATACTTTATTGTAGTATGGCTAATTGGCATTTCAGAAAGAACGGTAAGTCCTTAGGTAGGTGTATCATTGTCGTCATTTTTGTAGTCCATACCTTCTTAAATGGTATTCGAAAGATTCGTTTTTATGGATTTCCAATACTTTCATATATCAAAAATTATAACATGACTAGATTTAAGTGATAAAAAGGAAGTTAATCCGAAAAGTTTGATAGGTGCGCTTTTCATGTTATTTTTTTAATGTCACGTTGAAGGTAAATTTTGTTATGATTATCGACGTCCATAATATGAGCCGATTAATGAGCAACCCAATTATCCCTTACTAAATTATTCGTATGGTAAGTTTAAAAGCCCTTTCACTTTTAAGAAACGTACATATCATGAAGTATCATTAGTTCTTGTCCAATTAACCCCCGAACTACTTTCAAAGAGTTTTCGAGTGTTTTTTTAGAACCAATGAAAACGAATAAGAAAGGAGGTGATACATTATGAGTAAATACCAAAAAAATAATTATGATTACGATGATGATTGTAGGAGTGATTTAGGACAACTTCAAGCTCAGCTAGAACTCCAACAACAAACACAAGAACAACTTCAAGCTCAATTACAGATTCAACAACAAACACAAGAGCAACTTCAGGTTCAAGCTCAAATTCAGGCTCAGGCTCAGGGACAAGCTCAAACTGATACAGATACTAGTTCATTCACTAATATTGGAAACCCGACACAAACAGTCAATGTGAATGTTACAGAATTAGGTGGACGAGCTGGAGCTGGAAATTTAGTGGGATTTGCTTTTGATACCCAAAACTCTACTCTTCCCCTTCCCATCATTGCTACCTTACTTTTGGATCCTCCTACCATAGTCGCAGAAGTAACATTAAATTCTGTAGCAGCTGGAAATTTAGTCTGGTTGAATGGGATATTTCATTTATCTAATGAGACTCTTACTGCAGATTTTGCTAGAATTAAAATTTACAAAGATAGTATCGTCCCAGCAAATATTATCTATGATAACTATGTTGAAATTGATAATGTTGGAACAAACGATGATGATTTCAATCAAATTATGACAGTAATGCACGTTGACCCAGTAACTACAAATAAAGCGAATGCAAAATACTTTTTAACTGCACAATCAATACGTGCTGGTGCAAATATTGTACTCAGCGGACCAATTACCTTTACTGCAGCAGAAATTAGAGGATAAAAAAGTATAAAAAGCAATGTTCAATAAAAATAGCCCCCAAACCATCTTCTGATGATTTGAGGGCTATTTTTATTCAAACGTACGCCAGCCAATATCTGTTTTGTCTCTTAATAAAATATATCTTATCATTTACCAGTATGATAAAAAAGAACATCAGTTGCATAAAGCTATTGGGTGGTTAGCACTCCCTTGTGAAGGGGGGTGTTTAAATATGATGGATACCAAACTTATTTATCATTGATGAGCTATGTAAAAAAATGAATATCCCACTATCTATGCTGTTTGAAGAACAATCACAAAATAATGATAAAAGCTCAATACTATTTTTAAAACAGCGTTGTAGGAACCCTGTTTATACTAAAAATTATGCAAGTTTTTCTTTTTTACTCGATGAACTAAGTGATAGCATCAATAAAAATAGGGAAGTGATTAAGGAGGATAAATTATTTCTTATATGGCATAAAGCAATTGTTATCCATAGGCTAAAAAGCGAACCTGAAAAGGCAAAAGAACTTTTAATAAAGCACATTCCCCAAAAGGCTATTCTTGAAACAGAATTATCTATGTTGAATAGTCTAGGTTTAATTTGTAAATCACTAGGACAGAAAAAAGAAGCTAGCGATTACTTTGCACAAGCATTTGAAGGCGTTCAATTCAATAATCAGTATGATGATCCCACACTTCCTGTCCGAGTAGGATACAACTATGCCTCCCAATTATTTTATAAAGAGAAGTATCTCCAGGTCATTGCTATAACAAATTCATCAAATGAATACTTAGACATGAACTATTTATCTTACATGCGGGGAAGAAACTTTTATATATTGGCAAGAGCATATGAGAAAATAGAGGATTATAGTTCTGCTGAAAAGTATATGAAAATTGCAATAGACATTTTCACCTCTGAAGGTAAACCAAACTATAAAGAAAAAGCGTCAAAAGATCTTGAACAAATAGCATCAAAAAGAGAAATATAGCCCTCAAACCATCATCTGATGATTTTGAGGGCTATTATTTGTTAACGGGATTTTTGGTAGGGCGCATCTTGCTCCACATGCTTTCTACCGTTCCATAACGAATTGGTTGCTCAATAAATCGCCAGGAAATCGCAGCGAAAAGGAGAGTCATACCAATTTGTATGAGAATGTGAACGATGGAATTTCCCCCTCCCCCCCCGGGGGAAAACAAGACTAAGATAGGGTAATGCCACAGATAAATTCCATATGAACGAACACCAAACCAGCGCAGTAGCTTGCCGCCTAAAATTTTACTAATCCAAGTGGATGGGTGAATGGCTGCGGCTATTACTGTAGCTGCAACAATACATTGAAGGACCATTCCACCGCGGTAGAGAAAAGCGGCATACTGATTGGTCTGCCATATCATCCAAATTAGAATGGTAAAACCGATTGTCCCGATGATATCCAATGAAATGCGCAGACATTTGTTGTCACCAATCTTCTCCTCAAACAGTTGGCTAGGTAAATATATCGCAAGTACTGCGCCAATCAGCAAAGCAAACGCACGGGTATCTGTCCCAAAATAAACCCTACTTGTATCCAGTAACCCCGGTTGATAGAGAAATGCCATTGCAAGTGCAGAAACCAATGCACCAATGAGGATGAACCCAATCAAAATCCTGCGTTTGCGAACGAAACGGAGTCCTAGTAAGAGCAGAATTGGCCAAACCAGATAAAACTGCTCCTCGACAGCCAAAGACCAATAATGTAACAGAGGTGTAGGTTGTCCGAAGTTAGAAAAATAGCCAACATCATTAAAAATGAACCACCAATTTGTCATGTAAAAAAACGCTGCTAGCAAATCCCCCCATAGATTAGCCAATTGAGGGAAATGAAACAGGGCCATCCAGCACACCACCACTATTGATACAAGGATCTGTCCTGGCAGCAAACGTTTGACACGCTTGCTCCAAAAATTCCGCAAGTTAATCCGTCCAGTATTCCCCCATTCCCTAATCAATAGATCTGTAATAAGATAGCCAGATAAGACAAAAAATATAGTTACGCCTAAAAATCCTCCAGAAGCCCATTCGAAATTGAGATGGTAGGCGATCACTGCAAATACAGCGAACGCCCTTATCCCATCTAACCCAGGCATATATCGGTTTTTCCTAGTTTTATTGATCATCGTTTTCATTTTTACTCAAGCACTCCGTCTGAGAAGTCGATATGCTCTTTAATATGGTCCAGGAAAAGAGGATAAAAGCTTTCCTCAAAATGGATCCCGTCCTCACTATACAGATTCTGCTGTTCTTCAAATATAGAGGATAAATCGATGTAATCAATCTTCTCTGTTACTGCCAACTTTTCAAGTCCCTCGTTATAATCCGGGATATTTTTATACCGTGGTTCTCTCTCCATTGCTTCTGTAGTCACTGGAGTAACCGATGTTACATGTATCTTTGCATTCGGCATTTTTTCCTTCATCTTTTTTATCAATTTAGCGTAGTTTTCCAGGTAGTCTTTCTTTGGATTATCTACAGGCATCAACAAATCATCTGACCCCAACATGATATATACATGTTCAGGTTTTTTATCCGCAATTTTGTCTACTTTTTCAATAGAGAATAGGGCTGTGGCACCTGCATTAGCAATAACATTGGAGTCCCCTAACACATCAGATAGACCTAATAAAAGTGAATCTCCAAAAAAAATGCTGTTATGATAAAAAGATTTATACGGGCCCTCCGCATCTACAGGACCTGTCTGGTTATCATTCTGTTTGCTTCCGCAAGCTGCTACAAATAGTGCAATGACGCCAATTAACACACCTAAGAATAGTTTTTTTGTCATAATAATATACCTCCATCAATAAGTTTTCTATTACTTTGAATAGATTAATGGCGAGAGATAAAGATGAGATGAAGATGATATCAATATCATTTAAAGAATAAAAAATGATGTTCTGACTTGCATGGATGAGTATTGCAAACAAAAAAGCCATCTGTTTAAAACCTTTTGTAAAGGTATTGAACAAATAGCTCAGATAAATATAAATTGTCTATACTTCTTTATTTAGATAGAAGAAAAACATCACTCCATCCTCAGTATTCAAAACACCATACCGCACACCATGCAGCTCTAAAATATTCTTTGAAATAGCAAGCCCTAATCCTGTTCCTCCTTTCGAACGTTGACGAGACATATCTCCACGATAAAAACGATCCCATATTTTCCCCAAATGTTCCTGCTTAATATGAGCCCCTTTATTTTCTACACACACTTTTACACACTCATTTTCTTCTATTGTGGAAATGATAATACGTGCATTTTCCGGCGTGTAACGAATCGCATTGGTAATAAAATTCGTCATAACTTGTTCAATCCGATGTTGGTTTGCAACGACCTTACTAGTAGAAAGTTGTTTATGGACATGTAAATGCTTATTTTTTATGTCTATAGCTAATTGCTCACATAGGCATTCGATGATCTGATCAATATAGAAGACATCCATTTTCATTTTATACGTGCCAGATTCAAATTTGGCCAATTCAAGCATATCAACAATTAACATATCCATTTTATCCACTTCTTTTGACATTGCTTTAAAATAATAATCTTTTTTATGACCGGCAACACCGTCCTCCAAAATGGAAATGCAACTCTTCATAATACTTAAAGGGGTCTTTAATTCATGCGAAACCCCGGAAATAAATTCTTTACGTGTATGTTCTAATCGCTTTTCTTTTTCTATATCTTGTTGCAATTGATCAATATGCTTATTCAAAGTAGCAGAGAGTGTATTGATATTATGTGATAGCGTACCAATCTCATCTTTTGACACAATGGGTATTTTTTCCGAAAAATCCAAGTTTGCAATCTTACTTGTCATATCGTTTATTTGTAACAATGGTTTAGCAATCTTTTTTGAATAATAAAAGGATGCCAGCACAACAAGTAGCAATACAAACAGTATTAAATACACATAATAACCTTTTAACATTTGTACAGCTTCATCAACTGGTTGTAGCGATGTCATAGCAAAAATATATATTGTTTCGCCAGTCGTATCTTTTATTGGTTTAATAAATATTTTATAATTAATATCATTTTCCTTATAGTCCGTCATTTCAGATTCACTATTATAATTCTCATTTAACAAAAGATTTACTTGAAATTGTTTTATTCTTTCTATAAGAATACGATTTGAATATATATTTGAACTTACCGACCCCAGTGGTAAGTGTAGCTTCTTAATTTGGCCTCTAAAATAAATTGGCAAACTATCTTTTAGTGAAGGTTCTATTGTGGCTTTTTTGCCATATAGCTTATCTGATAACAGTTTGTTTTCTAATGTAAATTGGCCGTTTTCTCTTGTTAAGATAACAGGAATAACTGTATCACCCTCTTCTATTCCATCAATCATAATTAAAGATCCCTGTTCAAGATTAAACTTTAGCCTTTCAATATCTTCTAAACCAATCAGGCTATACAATGGAATCTTAATTACACGATTAGAGAAATCCTTATTTCCTGAAGAGATTAAATGAACTTCTATAGAAAAATCATTTGCATACTTAATATTTCCTACACTATCCAATGTTGTAATCCATGTTGTATTTTCCTGGTAAAAATCCTGCTCTAGCTTTTGAATGATTGATCCATCCTCTTCAGCCTTCAAATACTCTTTTTCAAAGGATTGAATACTCGTTTTAATATCACTTACTTTTTGGTTAGCATAATATTGCTTGAAAAACATGGTTAGTCCAATAAAAATAGTTGCTAAAATAAGCATACCTAATAATGTTGTTAGCATAAATAATTTTGATACAATTCCTATTTTCATGCTTTCCCCTCAAATTTATAACCAGCTCGAATAACAGTTACAATACTACTTGCTTTATTATCTAATTTATGACGTAAATTACGGATATGACTATTGATTGTGCGATCATCTCCTGCAAATTCATAACCCCAAATTTTAATGATTAATTGTTCTCTCGTAATAATAATCCCTGAATTCCGCATCAAATATGTTAATATTTCAAATTCCGTATGTGTCAAACTTATACTTTCTCCATCTACTGTCACTGTTCGTGAAGGGAAATGGACATGGATACCACCACTAACTAAAGTATCTTCATTAGGCACCTTACCTACGGATGAATATCGACTATCCATTAATCGTCTTACTCTTGCCAATAAAATTGGCGGACTGTATGGTTTTGTAATATAATCATCAGCCCCCAATTCAAAACCAAGTAACGTATCATCTTCATCCATACGAGCTGTCAACATAATAATAGGCACATCAGATAATTTACGAATTCGTCTACAAACAGACCATCCATCTAATTCAGGCAACATAATGTCTAAAATAATTAGGTGCACTTCATGTTCTTCAAAAATGTCCAAGGCTTCATTTCCATCTACTGCCTCTAGTACCTCATATCCTTCATTCAATAAATAATCCTTCACTATTTCACGTAAAATATCTTCATCTTCTACAATTAATACTGTTTTTTGCATATATCTCCCTCACAGAGTCAAAATGGTTAGTACTTTTGAAAAGCATATCATAACGATATAAAGATGAGATAAAGATAACTTGTTTAGATTTTAAAATGTAGATAATGCAAGGTTATTTATCATAAAGCGTCAAAAGATCTTGAACAAATAACTTCAAAAAGAGAAAAATAGCCCTCAAACCATCATCTGATGAGTTGAGGACTATTTTTATTCAAACGTACGCCAGCCAATATCTGTTCGGTAGAAGAAACCGTTCCATTCGAGTCCAGACAAGCCTTTGTATACTTTTTCTTGCGCTTCTTTCAATGAATCCGCCTGTGCCGTTACTAGAAGGACACGGCCGCCGTTGCCGACAAAGCCAGTACCACTTGCTTTCGTACCTGCATGGAAAACATCCAAGCCTTGTGCAGTCAAACCATTAAGTTCAGGCAATGCCGCCCCTTTGACAAGATCGCCTGGATAACCATCAGCCGCAATGACAACGCCTAGCATTGCTTCATCATGCCATTTGAGATCATACGGTTTGCTGTCCATCAACGCCGCCATGAATTCACCAAAATCAGATGCCATACGTGGCAAAACGACTTGTGTTTCAGGATCTCCGAAACGTGCATTGAATTCAATGACTTTCGGCCCTTTATCTGTCAGGATTAACCCCGCATATAAAATTCCCGTAAATGGAGTTCCTTCTGCCGCCATTGCTTCAACCGTCGGAACAACCACTTTGTCATAAGCCTCTTGTACAACACTATCCGAAATTTGTGGAACAGGTGAATAGGCACCCATGCCTCCCGTATTCGGTCCTTTATCACCGTCATAAGCACGCTTATGGTCTTGTGCAATCACCATTGGGTAAATCTGTCCATCATGGACAAATGACATATACGAGAATTCCTCACCATCTAAAAATTCCTCAATGACAACACGGGACGACGATTCACCAAACTTTTGATTACCAATCATATCATCTACCGCGTCAAGCGCTTCGTCCAACGTCATGGCAACGATAACACCTTTTCCTGCTGCAAGACCGTCCGCCTTCACAACAATCGGTGCACCATTTTCACGAATAAACGCCTTCGCTTCTTCAGCATCCGTGAACGTTCCGTAGCCAGCTGTTGGAATATCGTACTTCGCCATTAGCTCTTTTGCGAACGATTTACTGCCTTCGATAAGCGCCGCAGCTTTCGTCGGCCCAAATGCTTTCAAGCCATTTTCAGCAAAGAAATCAACGATTCCTTCGCCAAGCGGTTGTTCAGGGCCAACAAATGTCAGATCCACTTGATTTTCTTTCGCGAATGAAACAAGTGCTGCAAAATCCAACGCGTCAATGTCTACACATTGCGCATCGTTTTTCATGCCATCATTACCAGGTGCTACAAATACTTTCTTAACTGAAGGGGAGACATTGAACTGTCTAGCAATCGCGTGCTCACGCCCACCGCTCCCGATAACGAGTATATTCAATTTAGTTCCTCCTCAATGTTTAAAGTGACGGACGCCTGTAAATACCATCGTAATGCCGTATTCATTTGCCTTTTTAATAGAATCTTCGTCTTTCACTGATCCACCTGGTTGGATAATCGCCGTAATGCCCGCTTTCGCCGCGGCTTCGACTGTATCGTCCATTGGGAAAAATGCATCCGATGCAAGTGCTGCACCTTTCGCACGTTCACCCGCCTGTGTCAATGCGATATTTGCTGCGCCAACGCGGTTCATTTGCCCGGCACCCACACCAAGTGTCATATGATCGTCTGTTACAACAATGGCATTTGATTTGACGTGCTTGACAACTGCCCAGCCCAATTTCATCGCTTGCCATTCAGCTTCTGTGGGCTCACGATCTGTTGCAACTTTAATGTCTGCATCCGCAAAACCATAAGCATCTGGCTCTTGCATTAACAATCCACCTTCAACAGAAACTGTATTCCATTTATCTTTTTTGTTTTGATCAAACGAAATCGTCATCAAGCGAATGTTTTTCTTCTGTGTCAAGATGTCAATTGCCTCTTCTGTGAAAGCAGGTGCAATGATAATTTCAAGGAAGATACCCGATAGTTTTTCAGCAGTTGCCGCGTCTACTTCACGGTTTAATGCGATGATACCGCCGAAAATGGATGTCGAGTCTGCTTCATATGCTTTATTAAATGCATCAAAAATCGTTTCCCCTGTTCCAACACCACAAGGATTCATATGCTTCACCGCAACTGCAGCAGGTCCTTCGAATTCTTTGACGATTTGAATCGCTGCGTTAGCATCCTGGATATTGTTGTACGATAATTCTTTACCATGTAGTTGTTGTGCATAGGCAATTGAAAAATCAGAACCAAGTGGACGACTGTAAAATGCTGCTTTTTGGTGTGGGTTTTCACCATAACGTAATGGTTGTTTCAACTCATATGTGTACGTAACCTGCTCTGGGAATTCTTCCCCCGCAAGGTCTGTTAAGTAACCTGAAATGAGTGCATCGTATGCAGCTGTGTGACGGAATACTTTTGCGGCAAGACGTCTGCGTGTTGCAAGTGTCGTTTGGCCATCTGCTGTTAATTCGGCGATGACTTGGTCGTAATCTGTTGCATCGACGATTACCGTCACGTATGCATGGTTTTTCGCAGAAGCACGAAGCATGGCTGGTCCACCGATATCAATGTTTTCGATAGCATCATCAGTTGACACATCCGGTTTTGAAATCGTTTCTTTGAACGGATACAAGTTGACACAAACGATGTCGATTGGCTGAATGCCGTGCTCTTCCATTTGTGCGATGTGTGATGGGTCATCTTGTTTCGCAAGCAATCCCCCGTGAATCATTGGGTTGAGTGTCTTCACACGGCCCTCCATAATTTCAGGGAAGCCTGTTACTGCGTCAACAGCTGTGATAGCAACGCCATTGTCCGCTAGGTGCTTCATTGTTCCGCCTGTAGATAATAGTTCGTAGCCTAGACCTTCCAACACTTTTGCAAATTCCAAAATACCACTTTTGTCTGATACGCTAAGCAGTGCACGTTTTTTCACGAATAAACCCTCCATTTTTGAATTAAAGATTCCTTTGAAATTCGTTACCAGTCGCTGACACTATTTATGACCGCCATGGGATGCGTTATGCTCGCCACGGATGTCATTATGACCGCCATGGACGCCATTATGACCGTCTCAACCTTTTTATAAGAAAAGGCATCCTATAGGCCCCCGGTTTTTATGTCCCTTGAACTTTGGTAGTCTAATTATAAGTAAAGCCGGTAAAATAGTTACCGGCTAAAAAGTCTATTTAATGTTTCTTTATATAGATCATGTTCAACAGCGTGAATGGCTTCTGCTGTTTTGTTTACATCGCCATCGACAACATCGACAGCGCGTTGTGCCAAAATCATTCCTGTGTCCATTCCTTCATCGACAAGGTGAACTGTGACGCCTGTTACTTTGACGCCATGCTCGACGGCTTGTTCAATGGCATCGATTCCTGGGAACGATGGCAGTAGGGATGGATGGATATTGACGATATTGGTAGGATACGCCTCTAGCAAAGGTTGTCCAACGAGTCGCATATAGCCTGCTAAGACAAGCCATTCTGCCCCGGACGCACGAAGTGCTTCAAGGATTGCTTCTTCGTATGTATCTTTTGTGTTAAATTCCTTTGGTCGAAATGCTGCAACTGGAATACCTGCTTGTTCAGCACGTTCGACGACATAGGCTTCGGGCTTATTCGTCACCATGAGGACAATTTCAGCGTTTAGCTCACCTAGTCGACAGGCTTCTGCAATTGCCGCAAAATTACTGCCGCTTCCAGATGCGAAAACGGCAATTTTTATTTTTTGAGTCATTTGGCAAGACTTCCATCATGATCGCCTATGAATGTAACGCCTTCACCTGTTACAACACGTCCAATTTTGTACGCTTTTTCCCCATGCTGCTCTGCAATGGCAATTGCACGATCTGCTTGATCAGCTGGAAGTGCTACAGCAAAGCCAACACCCATATTGAAGACGCTATACAGATCTTTATCCAACAGCTCGCCTTTTTCTTTCAGCATATTGAATACTGGAAGCACTGGCCATGAACCAAGGTCAATTTCTGTTCCAAATCCATCGGCAAACATACGTGGCAAGTTTTCAAAGAATCCTCCGCCCGTAATATGCCCCATAGAATGGACATCTAATTCCTGATGCATTTGTAGAACAGGCTTGGCATAGATTTTAGTCGGCTCAAGAAGTGCATCGCCAACTGTTCCAAGATCCTCATAGCCGTCAATAACACCATCAATTGCGTAGCCGTTATCTTCAAGAACAATTTTACGAACCAAAGAATAACCGTTGGAATGAATACCGCTTGAAGCAATCCCAACAATCACATCGCCAGCAGCAACTTTCTCACCTGTGACAATCTTGCTCTTTTCACAAGCACCAACGGCAAAGCCAGCCAAATCGTATTCATCGACTTCATAAAGACCTGGCATTTCTGCTGTTTCTCCACCGATTAACGCCGCACCTGATTGGACACAGCCATCTGCAATTCCTTTAACAATCGCTTCAACCTTTGCAGGTACAGCTTTGCCTAGTGCAATATAATCGAGGAAGTAAAGTGGCTCTGCACCTTGGGCAACAATGTCATTGACACACATAGCTACGCAGTCGATACCGATTGTGTCGTGCTTATCTGCCATAAATGCGAGCTTCAACTTCGTTCCGACACCATCTGTACCTGAAATAAGAACTGGCTCTTTATAATCGAGCGCTGAAAGATCGAACATCCCGCCAAAACCGCCAAACGTTCCTGCAACACCAATACGTGCAGTGCGTGCAACATGCGACTTCATCCGTTCAACTGACTCATAGCCAGCTTCAATATTTACCCCTGCACTTTCATACGCCTTCGACATGCAAAAGCCTCCCTATCAAACGATTTCTTTTTTATGTGGTAAAACTGTATCTGAATAGATTTCTGTTGGGTATTCTCCCGTGAAACAAGCCAAACATTGTCCACAATTTTTCATGCTATCTGAACGGCCAATCGCTTTCAACATGCCTTCAGGTGACAAATATGTTAATGAATCAGCTTCAATGAGCTCACGAACTTCCTCAATCGTACGATTCGTTGAAATCAATTCTGAATCCGTGCTAATATCCACACCATAGAAACATGGATTGACGAGTGGAGGTGAAGCACTAACAACATGAACCTCTGTTGCCCCCGCCTCTTTCAACATCCTCACAATACGTTTAGACGTTGTCCCACGAACAATCGAATCATCCACTACGATAACTCGTTTTCCTTTGACAACCTGTTGCACAGGAGACAGTTTCATTTTAACGCCTTGCTCACGCAATTCCTGAGAAGGTTGGATGAACGTACGACCTACGTAACGACTTTTAATAAGTCCGAGTTCGTAAGGTATACCACTTTCCTCTGAGAATCCAATAGCCGCCGAAATACTCGAATCGGGTACGCCTGTGACAACATCCGCTTCAATATGTGCCATTTCACGTGCCAGCTGTTTTCCACAACGTTTCCGTGCCATGTGAATATTAATGCCATCAATATCCGAATCGGGACGCGCAAAATAGACATATTCCATTGAGCACATCGCTGAATCTGCTGCTGGAGCAAAGCGTTCAGAGTGAAGTCCTTTTTCATTGATGATAATGAGTTCACCTGGTTCAACCGAACGAACACATTCTGCACCAATAATATCGAACGCACATGTTTCTGACGCTACAACCCAAGCATTGCCCATTTTCCCAAGAGACAGTGGACGTAAACCATTTGGATCCTGTGCTACCATCAGCCCATCATCTGTTAAAATAACAAAAGCAAACGCACCTTTTAACATCGCCAATGCTTTTTTCACACGATCACGCTGGTTTAAAGAACCACTACTTCTTTTGATTAAATGTGCCAGTACTTCTGTATCTGAATTGGTTTGAAAAATACTACCTTGACGCTCAAGATGCTCACGCAATTCAACTGCATTGACAATGTTACCATTGTGAGCAACAGATAGACTGCCCGTCGTTGAGCGGAAAACAAGTGGTTGCACATTTTCAATGCCTCTGCCATTTTCCGATGAATAACGCACTTGCCCAATAGCAGCACTACCTTTTAAATTTTCAATCTCATTACCTGAGAACACATCGTTGACCAGGCCTTCGCCTTTAATGACATGTAACTTTTTACCGTCTTTCGTCACAATACCAGCGCCCTCTTGCCCACGATGTTGTAATGCGTGCAGACCATAATAACTGATCTGCGCCGCATCTACATGACCCCAAATGCCAAACACACCGCACTCTTCGTTTAGGCCTCTGAGTTCAGCAAGCATTGGATAGCCCCTTTCCAAGCAGAACGGAATTCTTCAACCGCCCCGTCAATTAACACACCGTTTTCACCGTTGATCACAACTCGATCACTAGCCGTTACTGCACCAATTTTAATCGCATCTGCTACAACCGCTTCAAATGCTGCTGTATGTTCTTCTTTAACAGTGACAAGAAAACGAGATTGCGTTTCACTGAACAATGCCGTAACAGCAGATCCTGCGACTGTTACATCCGCGCCAAGACCTTCTGCATCGAATGCTTTTTCGCAAAGTGCAATAGCAAATCCACCTTCAGATAAATCTGTTGCAGATTGAACAAGTCCTTCCTGAATCGCTGTCAACACTGCCTTTTGACGAGCCGCTTCAACGTCAAGATCGATTGCCGGTGCTTGACCAGAAATAGTACCATCTGTCATCTGTTGAAGTTCACTACCTCCAAAATCAAGTCCTGCTTCGCCAATCACATAGATTGCGTCGCCAGCTTGCTTGAATGCAGTTGTTGTCACTTGGGATAAGTCGTGGACAAGCCCAACCATACCAATCGTTGGTGTTGGATAGATTGGAACGCCGTTCACTTCATTTGATAAAGAAACGTTTCCGCTAATAACAGGTGCGTTCAACTTGATGCACGCGTCAGAAATACCGTCGGCTGATTTTTCAAGCTGCCAAAATACTTCTGGCTTGTCTGCACTACCAAAGTTTAAGCAATCCGTAATCGCAATCGGTTCTGCTCCCGAACAAATTAGGTTACGCGCCGCTTCCGCAACTGCAATTTTCCCACCTGTTTCTGGATCTAGGTAAACAAAACGTGAGTTACAATCAGATGTCATCGCAAGCCCTTTGTTCGTTCCACTTACACGAATAACCCCTGCAGATGAACCTGGTGCAACGACTGTATTGGAGCGCGCTTGTGTATCGAATTGATTGTAAACCCATTCTTTAGAAGCAATCGTTGGACGTTGCAATAAGTCCTTCAATGTTTCCTGCAAATCCTTGACGACAGGTTCTGTCATTTTTTGCGCTTGGAACGCTCTAAAGTAAGCAGGTTCCTCAGATTTTTTATGGTAAACTGGTGCGTCTTCAGCAAGTGCATCTGCCGATACTTCCGCAACGACTTCACCTTTATGAAGTAGACGTAGCATTTTATCATCCGTCACGGTACCAATAGAGACTGCTTCAACATTATATTTCGCAAATATGTCTATAACTTCTTGTTCACGACCCTGTTTTACAACGATTAGCATACGCTCCTGTGATTCTGACAGCATCATTTCATACGCCGTCATGCCTTCCTCACGTTGTGGCACTAAGTCGAGATTCAACTCAACACCATAACCCGCTTTAGATGCCATTTCAGCTGCTGACGAAGTAAGTCCCGCCGCACCCATATCTTGAATTCCGATCAATGCATCTGATTTAACAAGATCAAGACAAGCTTCCATGACAAGCTTCTCAAGGTACGGATCCCCTGCCTGCATAACTGGTGGTGCCGTATCTTCACCCACAGCTACTTCAGATGATGACATCGTTGCACCGTGAATACCGTCGCGTCCAGTTGTAGCGCCCGCATACATCACCGTATTCCCTACACCCGAAGCCACACCTTTTTGAATATCTTCATGGTTTAATAAACCAACAGCCATCGCATTGACAAGTGGACGTTTTGAATAACAATTATCGAACTGTACTTCTCCCGCAATCGTAGGAATACCAATGATATTGCCGTAACTAGCAATCCCCGCAACCGCCTCTTCGAATAAAAAACGGTCCCGCGCATCTGTTAAGTCCCCAAAACGCAATGAGTTAACAAGTGCTACTGGGCGAGATCCCATAGAGAAAACATCACGCAAAACTCCACCTGCACCTGTTGCTGCGCCAATGAACGGTTCGATAGCAGACGGTGAGTTATGTGATTCCATTTTGAAAACAACTGCTTGGTTATCACCGATATCTACAATCCCTGCACCCTCACCAGGACCTTGAAGGACGCGTGTTCCTTCAGTTGGGAATTTGCGAAGAACTGGTTTCGAGCTTTTATATGAACAATGCTCAGACCATAAAGCAGAGAATAGACCTGTTTCTGTATAGTTCGGAAGGCGACCTAACATATCTGTTGCAAGTTCGAATTCTTCATCGGTCATTCCCATTTGTAGGTATAACTTTTCATCTTTTACTTGCTGTGTGCTTGGTTCATGCTTGGCTGACATTATTTTCACTCCACCTTTTTAAGATTGAATTGAATAGAGGCAATCCGTCTGTACCTCCGATAATTTCCTCAACTGCACGTTCAGGAAGTGGCATCATGCCAAGTACATTTCCTTGTTCATTCAACACGCCGGCAATGGCTTCGGTACTACCATCCACATTACCATCCGCATATGTAAAGACAATACGGTTATTATTTTTTAGTTCTGCAACAGTTTGTTCATCCACATAATAGTTACCATGTTCATGCGCAAATGGAACTGTAATTTCTTGACCTTTATTATAATCAGCCGTAAATTTTGAATCCGTATTGTGGACCGTCAATTTCGCCTTACCTGATCTGAATTTCAAACCTTTGTTGCGCAAGAAGGCACCTGGTAAAAGCCCTGCTTCCGCAAGAATTTGGAAGCCGTTACCTACACCTAGCACTGGTTTGCCTGACGCCGCAAATGCTTTCAAGCTGTCAATGGCTGGTGAGCTTTGTGCAAGTGCACCTGGGCGAAGATAATCGCCATATGATGCACCACTTGGTATAAGTACTGCATCAAAGTTTTCAAGATTCGCTTCTGTATGCCAAACATATTGTGCGTCTTTCCCTAGCACTTCATTTACCGCGTGATGCATATCGATGTCACAGCCCGATCCCGGAAAAACTAGAATAGCGAACTTCATTTGCCCGCGACCTCCCCGATTTCGTATCGGTAATCTTCGATAACTTTATTGACCAAAAGCTTGTCGCACATTTCTTTGACACGTGCATCGATTTCTGTCGCTGAACCCGCTAGTTCAAGTTCAATCAATTTCCCGATGCGGACGTTTTCGACTTCCTGATAACCCATCGTTTGAAGCGCTTCTTTCGCTGCAATTCCTTGTGGATCAACAACACTTTCACGGAGTGTTACGTATACGTTTACTTTCGTCATGTCTTTTTTCCTCCCAAATGGAATTAGATTAGTTTGCAAAGCTACATCAATTGTTTATGTTTAATCAAGACGGAGCCGCTTAAATTTTGCACCGAATGCTTGATAAGTGTGACACTCTATCATAAGTATCCTCCTATTACGCCCAAATGCCCGTAGATTCAATCTCTTCTAGCATTTTTTCAACATTGTCCGTCATGATGGTCACATGTCCCATCTTCCGATTATCCTTCGCTTCCTCTTTGCCGTATAAATGGATGGACCAATCAGGATAATTCGTCACGACTTTCTTAAGTGGTGCCACATGTTGACCAAGTACATTCACCATAATAGACGGTGCCCATAGTTTCGGCTCGCGAAGCGGCCAGCCGCAAACAGCACGAACATGCTGATGGAACTGCGAAACATTACAAGCCTCAATCGAATAATGACCCGAATTATGAGGACGTGGTGCTAATTCATTAATGACGATTTCATCATTTTCAAGAACGAACATTTCAACTGCCAACGTTCCAACAAGTTCAAGATAATCAGCGATTTTCGTCGCTGCCTCTTCAGCTTGTACAATGACATTCTGATCTACTCGCGCAGGCACGATTGATTCGTGTAAGATATGGTTTTTATGAATATTTTCAGCGACGGGTAGGCAATAGGATTGACCTGCTGCATTACGCTGGATAATGACTGAAATTTCTTTTGTAAATGGCACGAAAGCTTCTGCGATACAAGCTGAATGAACAAACAGTGATTCCGCCTCATGCAAATCTTCTTCACGTTCAATTTTCACTTGCCCTTTTCCGTCATAACCGCCAAATGCTGTTTTGACGATACATGGGAAGCCTACATCTGCAATTTTTGTTGTCAGTTCTTCAAATGTCTGTGCTGTCACATAATTAGCAACAGGGGCACCCGATGCCATAATTTCTGCTTTTTCATTAATTCGGTTCTGTGTAATGCGAACAAGCTCAGCCCCCTGTGGGACATGCGCGATTTGAGTAAGCCTTTTTAAGCCTTCATAATCGATATTTTCAAATTCGTATGTGATAACGTCACTGACCTCACCAAGCTCCTCAAGTGCCGCTTCATCGTTATAAGGAGCAACAATTCGGATATCGGCAATCTGGCCACAAGGAGAGTCCATAACAGGATCCAGTACAGCAATTTTGAATCCCGCCTCTTTCGCAGCAAGTCCCATCATCCGCCCCAGCTGACCTCCACCAATAATACCAATTGTCTGGCCTGGCAAAATGGTTTTCATACTAAATCACCGCTGCTTTCCAATGCAATATCACGCATTTGTTGACGACGTTCTTCTAAGCGTTTCATTAGTACTGGATCATTGACACCTAAAAATTGAGCTGCAAGTAGACCTGCATTGATTGCACCTGCTTTACCAATTGAGACAGTAGCAACTGGCACACCACCTGGCATTTGAACAATCGATAATAGAGAGTCCATGCCATTCAACGCCTTGGACTGAACAGGTACTCCAATGACGGGAAGCAATGTTTTTGCCGCAACCATTCCTGGTAAGTGAGCTGCCCCACCTGCGCCGGCGATGATTGCCTGTATGCCACGTCCTTGGGCTTGCTCTGCGTATTCAAACATGAAATCAGGCGTACGATGCGCTGAGACGACTTTCTTCTCGTAAGGAACAGCAAGCTCGTCCAAAATGTCACATGCATGTTTCATCGTTTCCCAGTCACTCTTGCTTCCCATAATCACACCGATTTTCGGTTCCACTTATAATCCGCTCCTTTATAATCACAGTTCATTAATGAGGACAAAAAGAACCAAATACAGTATGTCCCATACAAGTCCGAAATCTTTAAACTTCCCTTGTAAAAGTTAAAACGTCCTTGAATAAACCGCTCTTCAACACACGTGAAAAGCAGATTATTCAAGGACGTTAAAATATGCGTCAAGATGATTGCACCCATTGGTACCCACACACCCTTCGCTACGTTTCCTGAAAAGTCGCTTTCCCGCATAGTCCGGGCATTACGGTGCCCTGGTAGAAACACTAAGGCCAATTCCTTAGTATATATGGGGATTCTATTTACACTACACATTTTATCAAGACTAAGCGCATTCGTCAACGGTAAAAACCGAACGATAATATATTAAGTTTTTCCATCGTTCGTCTTTTCACCAATTTCTACTCATGTGAGTATACCTTTGAATTTGATTATCTGGCGTACAGGAACATATTGGCCATTCACTTCAGTAAATAGCGGCTCTTCTTTCCTTCCAGCAACCATATATCCATCCGCAGCCATTCTTTTCAAGCAGTCATCAATACTTTCTTCTTCTCCTACTTCAAACCACACAGTCTTTTTTTGATTCATTTAAACAACTTTCCTTTCCTCACTGATTTTACCCAGAAACCACCATGTATTGTTTTTGCCTCATATGCAATTATAAATGCCTTTGGATCAATTTCCTTAATGAGCGTATAAAGCTTTAGTTCATACTTACGTGGCGTTAGAATCTGCATAGCTGATCGATCGCCATCCAGGCCATTGGCCGACCAATCTGTCACTCCATAGCCCTTTTCCCTTAGTATAGCCGGTAATTTCAAATTTTCCTCTGCGGTAATGACATTAACAGTAATATAACCGAGTGCCATCTTTTCTTCAATCTTGGTTCCTATAATAACACCGCATCCATAACCAACTGCATAGGCAACTAAGTTGTGAATTTGATTTAGATTATCAAGCACCAAGCCAAGCCCAACTACATAGATAACAACCTCTACCATACTAACAGCAGCAGCAATATACCTATACCCTTTCATCGTTAAAATCATGCGTACTGTAAAGAAAGTGACATAAACAATATTGATTGTAAATATAATGAGCATCATTTGCATATTTATGACCCCTTTCATAACCTTTATCGTATCGTTGATAGCGAATGAATTCAAGGGGTGGGAGTGATTCACATACTGAATGAAAATTAAACAATAAATGTCTTAGACTAACCTGTAATTGCAAGCTGGACAGCGAAGGGTCCAGCTTGTATAACTTTTGTACTATTCACAAAAAAATATACAGTAAATGCCCAAGACTAACTTGTAATTGTGAATTCCCAATCTTAATTGCAACTTCAGGATTCTAATTGTAACTCTCTATTTTCATGTGATTCATCCAGTAATCACCAACTATATAGTCGGTATAAAAAAATAGAATGTTCTTCCACCCGCTTTGTCGCTTGGTGATGGCCTCACGTAATAAGCCTACCAGAAAGATCACTGTCAATCTTATTACTCCGGCTCACACTTGTCGCTCCTTCGCTAGATTTGTTCGTTGTACTAATGAGGGATGCTACCTTGTTAATTCTAAATAAGTAGTACCGTATATATAACAACAAGATCATTAAATTTAAATACAAAAATAGCCATTACTTATTAGTAACAGCTACTGCTTTCAACGCTTATACTTTGTTTCGGGGTAATATTAACTATTTTAGACAACAAAAAAAGCCACTACCTATTGGCAATGACCTTGCGCCCGGCAACGTCCTACTCTTGCAGGGGGAAACCCCCAACTACCATCGGCGCGCGAGCTTAACTTCCGTGTTCGGGCTGCGAAAGGCGATGCGCGGCGGATTTCTTCGTCAGCTTCAGTCGTCCGGTTCTCGCGTATATCATACGCTCCGATCCTCCTACCTTCACTTCCTCGAACTCCACCACACCTCCCCTTTCTCGCATTCCATTGAACAAGTTCAAGAGATAAACCTATGGTTTTTATTTTTAAACACAAAAAAAGCCACTACCTATTGGCAATGACCTTGCGCCCGGCGACGTCCTACTCTCGCAGGGGGAAACCCCCAACTACCATCGGCGCTGAAGAGCTTAACTTCCGTGTTCGGGATGGGAACGGGTGTGACCTCTTCGCCTTCGTCACCAGACTATGCTGAGCTTGTTCACTCAAAACTGAATAAAAGAGACATTAAGATTTTTTAGCGTATTTCAGCTAAAATAATCTTCCATAGTTCACAAATCAGGGCCAACCTGCCCTTTTTACATAAGGTTAAGTCCTCGTTCGATTAGTATCTGTCAGCTCCACACGTCGCCGCGCTTCCACCCCAGACCTATCAACCTCATCTTCTTTGAGGGAACTTACTTACTTGCGTAATGGGAAATCTCATCTCGAGGGGGGCTTCATGCTTAGATGCTTTCAGCATTTATCCCGTCCACACATAGCTACCCAGCGATGCCTTTGGCAAGACAACTGGTACACCAGCGGTGTGTCCATCCCGGTCCTCTCGTACTAAGGACAGCTCCTCTCAAATTTCCTGCGCCCGCGACGGATAGGGACCGAACTGTCTCACGACGTTCTGAACCCAGCTCGCGTACCGCTTTAATGGGCGAACAGCCCAACCCTTGGGACCGACTACAGCCCCAGGATGCGATGAGCCGACATCGAGGTGCCAAACCTCCCCGTCGATGTGGACTCTTGGGGGAGATAAGCCTGTTATCCCCGGGGTAGCTTTTATCCGTTGAGCGATGGCCCTTCCATGCGGAACCACCGGATCACTAAGCCCGTCTTTCGACCCTGCTCGACTTGTAGGTCTCGCAGTCAAGCTCCCTTATGCCTTTGCACTCTACGAATGATGTCCAACCATTCTGAGGGAACCTTTGGGCGCCTCCGTTACTCTTTAGGAGGCGACCGCCCCAGTCAAACTGTCCGCCTGACACTGTCTCCTGCCCCGATAAGGGGCATGGGTTAGAAGTCCAATACAGCCAGGGTAGTATCCCACCAACGCCTCCTCCGAAGCTGGCGCTCCGGAATCTTAGGCTCCTACCTATCCTGTACAGGCTGCACCGGAATTCAATATCAGGTTACAGTAAAGCTCCACGGGGTCTTTCCGTCCTGTCGCGGGTAACCTGCATCTTCACAGGTATTA